>JAJEAI010000096.1 GCA_022824205.1 Candidatus Binatia bacterium | reverse complement strand
TCGGTTCGCCTCACCAGGGTCATCACCGGCCCTACAAAAACCCTCTGCGGACCAGAATTGAACCCCTATGGCGCCTCCTGCCCCGCTGATACCCTCTTCCCTACGCCGCAAACCCGCCTTGGTGAAATATCCGGGCTAGCCTGTTGTCATGTCTTTGTTGTCATGACTCGGTAGAGCTAGCCAGCATTCATCTACCTCGGTCACCACCTCACATAGTCGGCCTCCAGGACATCCGCCACGAGCCGGATGATCTGGAGCTTTCGCCACAAAGGGCTCGCTGGACTATTCCAACGGGTGCCGCAGCAGCCAGGTTCATGCTGCCGGTCCAGACCCATTACCATGTCACGTAGTGGGGCGACTCGCCCAGGCGCTGCAGGTGCGCGGGCAGCAACTCATTCCGCAGGCCGTGCACGCGGTCCACCGCCGCCACCCTCGAACAGATGATGCTGTTGGGGTACTTCCGGGCCTGTTTCAGATCCGCGGAGCGAATCTGCCCCGTCCACTTTACCTCGATTGGCTGAAACCCGCCCTCCGTGACGTATGCGATATCCACCTCGCCATCGCCCTTGATGTAATAGGTAGGGTGCAGACGGTGGTGGTGCGCCGCGGCGCATGCTTCAGCCAACCTGCCCGTCCACTCCGGGTCCGCCAGAGCCGGCACGACGTGTCCGGCGAAAGGGTCTTCCACGGGATCGAGCCAACTCCGCACCGCGTGGAAGACGAAGGGATCGGGAAACGCCACCTTGCGCGCCTTCTTCGGCGCCGGCGCGAGCCGGTCTTCCCGCAACGCGTGCTGCACCATGAGAACGTCCATCCGGGAAAGAAGCGCGATGTAGTCGGCCACGGTCGCCGGATGATCGATGGAGAGATCGCGGGCCAGGCTGTTCCAGCTCACCTGGCTGCCATAACGCCGGACCACGCCGCCAAGAATCTCGTTGAGGAAGTGTTCCTGTTTGCCACGTTTCACCATGTCGCCGCGAATCCAGTCGCTATACACCGCGAACGTCGCCGGCTCGATGCGCCCGTTCGCCGCCATGTCGTTGATGGCCGTGAGGTATCCGCCGTGCATCAGGTAACGCTGGAAGGCGTCGGTCAGGGTGGCGGCGTATTCCCGGGAATCCGGTCCCGCGGATCGACCCGGGATTCCCGACAACTCCAGGTACTGTGAAAACGATAGTGGGTAGAGATGAAAGTCGACGCGCGACGCACGACCCCGGCGACCTGGAAGCAACGTGCGGGCTTCGTGAATGATGACCGAGTCGGAGCCGGTGAGTATCAGTATGACGTCTTCCAGGAGGCCCGCATCGGCGAGGAACTTGACACCCCGGTCCCAGCCGCGAACGTAGGTCACTTCGTCAACGAGCAGGTAAGCGGGCTGTCCGGGAGAGTGCTCGGGCGCGGTCCGGTGCAGTAGAGCCACCAACGCGTGATGGTCATCGATGAGCTCTCCGGTCAGGTACAGAATACGCCGCGGCGCCACCCCTCGATCCAGCAAGTCGTACATCCACTGCTTCAGCACCGTGGACTTGCCGATTCTGCGGCCGCCCGTGATGGAATAGATCCCCGGCTCATCCACCGGAAGATGCGTCAGGATAGGGTAGCGATACTCGACCGGAAGTCGCCGCAACTCGCGGAGTTGCGGGTCTGCGGTGCGGAACAGTTCCGGGTCTTCCAGGTGAAGGTTATGCGAGACGAAGCGGGGATCGACACTGGCCACGGCACTTGAATGATACCCACTTGTAAAATTTAGTCAATGACCATTGACTAAATTTAGTCAATGGTCATTGACTAACCTCCTCAACTTCGCGTAGCGCTGCGTCACACCCCGTACTCGAACACCAACTCGCCGTCCTTTTCGTCGACGCGCACGCGGCCGCCGTTCTGGAGCTGGCCGAAGAGGATCTCGTCGGCCAGGCGTTTCTTGATCTCGTTGTCGATCAGGCGGGCCATGGGGCGGGCGCCGAACTGGGGGTCGTAGCCGCGCTCGGCGAGCCAGGCGCGGGCGGCGGGCTCGAGCTGGATGGTGACCTTGCGCTCGTTCAACTGGGCGTCGAGCTGGGTGATGAACTTGTCGACGATCTTCTCGATGACCACCGGGCTCAGGGAATTGAAGAAGATGGTGGCGTCCAGGCGGTTGCGGAACTCGGGGCTGAACATCTTCTCGATGGCTTCCTTGCCCTTTCCCACGTTGGAATTGTGCGCGAAGCCCAGGGCGGTGCCGCTCATCTCCCGGCCGCCGGCGTTGGTGGTCATGATCAGGATGATGTTGCGGAAGTCCGCCTTCTTGCCGTTGTTGTCGGTGAGGGTGGCGTGGTCCATGACCTGCAGCAGCACGTTGAACAGGTCGGGGTGCGCCTTCTCGATCTCGTCCAGCAGCAGCACGGCGTAGGGCGTCTTGCGGATGGCGTCGGTCAGGAGCCCGCCCTGGTCGAAGCCGACGTAGCCCGGCGGAGCGCCCAGCAGGCGCGACACCGTGTGCTTCTCCATGTACTCGCTCATGTCGAAGCGCAGGAACTCGATGCCCATGATCTGGGCGAGCTGCTTGGCCGCCTCGGTCTTGCCCACCCCCGTGGGCCCGGAGAACAGGAAGCAGCCGGTGGGCTTCTCGGGCTGGCCCAGACCGGAGCGGGACAGCTTGATGGTGCTGGCCAGGGCGTCGATGGCCTCGTCCTGGCCGAAGACCACGAGCTTCAGGTCGCGATCCAGGTTGCCGAGCTGTTCCCTGTCGGAGCTGGAGACGCTGCGCGGCGGGATCTTCGCCATGGTGGCGACGATCTGCTCCACGTCCTTGGGGCCGATGGTCTTCTTGCGCTTCTCGGGCGGCAGGACGCGCACCGACGCGCCCACCTCGTCGATGACGTCGATGGCCTTGTCCGGCAGGAAGCGGTCGTTGATGTGCTTGGCCGAAAGCTTGGCCGCGGTGCGCAGCGACGCCTGGCTGTAGGCCACGCCGTGGTGCTTCTCGTAGTGGGGTTTGAGCCCCTGGAGGATCTTGTAGGTCTCGTCGATGCTCGGCTCCGGCACCTCGATGCGCTGGAAGCGCCGCGACAATGCACGGTCGCGCTCGAAGTAGCTGCGGTAGTCGTGGTACGTCGTGGAACCGATGCACTTGATCTCGCCCGACGCCAGCACGGGCTTCAGGATGTTGGAGGCGTCCAGCGAGCCGCCGCTGGTGGCGCCGGCCCCCACCACGGTGTGGATCTCGTCGATGAAGAGCACGGCGCCGGGCTTGTCCTTGAGCGCCGTGATGACCCCTTTCAACCGCGCCTCGAATTCGCCCCGGAACTTGGTGCCGGCCAGCACCGCGCCCATGTCCAGGGCGTAGATGCGCGTGTCCTGCAGCGCCTCCGGGACCGCCTGCTCGTGGATGCGCAGCGCCAGCCCCTCGGCGATGGCGGTCTTCCCCACGCCCGGGTCGCCCACGTAGATGGGGTTGTTCTTGCGCCGCCGGCACAACACGTGGATGGTGCGGGCGATCTCGTTGTTGCGGCCGATGAGCGGGTCCAGGAGCCCCTTGGACGCCTTTTCCACCAGTTCGGTGGTGAAGACCTCCAGCGGATCGCGCTGGGCTCCTTGCCCCCCTTCCTCGTCCTCCTCGCCCCCGGAAGTGTGCTGCGGCTCTTCCTCCGGCAACTTGGAGACGCCGTGGGAGATGTAGTTGATGAGGTCGAAGCGGCTGATGTCCTGCGCTTCCAGCAGGTAGCGCGCGTAGCACTGCTGCTCGCGGTACATGGCCACCAGCAGATCGCTCCCCTGGATCTCGGCCTTCTCGGAGGTCTGCGCATGAATGAAGGCGCGCTGGACGATGCGATGGAAACCCAGGGTCTGCTCCGGCTCCTTCGCCGTCCCCTCGGGCAGCGTCTCCAGACGGGTCTCGAAGAACTCTTCCAGCTCCTTCCGCAAGCGGTCGATGTCGCCGCCGCAGTGGACGATGACTTCGCTGGTGTGCGGGTCGTCGAGCAGCACCCACAACAGGTGCTCGACACAGACGAACTCGTGCCGCCGCCTCTTGGCCTCGTCGTACGCCGCCTTCAGCACCGCTTCCAGGTTCTTGGTGATCACGTCGTTTCCCTTCGAAGCTCACGCCGCTTCGGAACTCATTCCTCTTCGATGGAACACTTGAGCGGATACTCGTACTGGCGCGCCAGGCTCTCCACCGTCTTCACCTTGGTCTCCGCCACCTCGTAGGGATAGACTCCGGCCACGCCGATGCCGTTCCGGTGCACGTGCAGCATGATCTGCACGGCCTCGGTGTTTTCCTTGTTGAAGACGTACTCCAGGATCTGCACCACGAACTCCTTGGTGGTGTAGTCGTCGTTGTGCAGCAGCACCTTGAAGAGCGACGGCCGCTGTAGCTTCTTCTTGGTTTCGACGACGACTTCGCGATCGAGATCGTGCTCGCGCTTGCTCATGGAGAGCCTCCCCAAGAACCAACCGTGCCGTCCATGTTAGTACGCCGAACGCGACGGTTCAACGCAGTTCTACTCCTTCTTCCAGCGCGGCACCTTGTCCCGATGCGGGATGCCGTCGCCCAACAGCGTGCGGCCGCCCAAGGGGAAATCCTTCGGCGGGATCGCTCCCATGCACAGGAATACCACGTCCCGCTTCGAATCGTTGCCGATGGCGCGGTTGACCTCCGGGCTCACCCGGATCACGGTGCCCTCGGGCATGGGGATCCGGCGGCCGTCCAGGATGATGGTGCCGTCGCCCTTGAGGGTCATGAACACCTCCTCCTGCACCTCGTGCTGGTGCACGTACTCCGCGCCCCTGCCGGGCTTGATGCGCACGATGCCGAAACCGACCCCCGTGCAATTGATCTTGCGCGAAAGGAACTCCTTGTCCTTCACGTCCTTCAGGGGCATGGACATCTTGTTGTACTTGGCCATCACAACCTCCTTGAAATAGACCTCAGGGGGGCTCCCCCCGTTCCCCACCTGGATTCCCGCCCCGATCGGGGTCGAGGGCAAGCTTTCGCGGGAATGACGGTTCGGGGCGTAAATGGCGGTTCCGGGCGCCTGCTCATCGCGTGACCGCGCCCTCCGAGGCCGACGACACGAGTCTCGCGTACTTGGCCATGACGCCACTGGCGTAGCGCGGCGGCGGCGCCTGCCACTGGCGCAGGCGCTTGTCCATCTCCTCCTCGGAGATCTCCACGTCGAGGCGCCGGGCGTCGACGTCGAAGGTGATGGTGTCGCCGTCGCGCACCGCGGCGATGGGGCCGCCCCGGGCGGCCTCGGGGGCCACGTGACCGGCCATGAGGCCGTGGGTGGCGCCGGAGAAGCGGCCGTCGGTGAGGAGCGCCACGGACTCGCCGAGGCCGGCCCCTACCAGGGCCGCGGTGACTCCCAGCATCTCGCGCATGCCCGGGCCGCCCATGGGGCCCTCGTAGCGGATCACCACCACGTCGCCCGCGTTGATCTCGCCGTTCTGCACCGCCTTGAAGGAATCCTCCTCGCGGTCGAACACCCGCGCCGGACCACTGTGGCGCGTGCGCTCGTGGCCGGCCACCTTGACCACGCAGCCCTCGGGCGCGAGGTTGCCCTTGAGGATCACCAGCCCCCCGGTAGGCTTGAGCGGTTCGGACACGGCCCGCACCACCTCCTGGCCCGGCGCCTCCCCGGCGTCCCGGACCTCCTCGGCGAGCGTGCGCCCCGTGACGGTGAGGCAGTCGCCGTTGAGCTTGCCCCCGTCCAGCAGGCGCCGTGCCACCAGCGGGATGCCGCCGGCCCGGTAAAGGTCGTTGGCCACGAAACGGCCGCCGGGCTTCAGGTCGGCGATCAACGGGGTGTTGGAGCTGATGCGGTCGAAGTCGTCGATGCGCAGGTCCACCTCGGCTTCGCGCGCGACCCCGAGCAGGTGCAGCACGCCGTTGGTGGAGCCGCCGGTGGCGGCGATGGAGGCCACCGCGTTCTCCAGCGCCTCCCGCGTGATGATCTGCCGCGCCGTCCGGTTCTCGCGCACCAGCTCCATGACCATCTCGCCGGCACGGTAGGCGACGTCGTCCTTGGTGTCGTCCATGGCCGGCACGCTGGCGCTGCCGATGGGCGAGATCCCCAGGATCTCGAAGGCCGTGGCCATGGTGTTGGCGGTAAACTGGCCGCCGCAGGCCCCCGGCCCCGGACAGGCGTTGCTCTCCAGGTCCAGCAGCTCGGCGTCGGTCATCTTCTTGGCGGCGTGGGCGCCCACCCCCTCGAAGACGTCCTGGATGGTCACGTCGCGCCCCTGGAAACGCCCGGGCATGATGGAGCCGCCGTAGAGCATCAGCGACGGCAGGTCCAGCCGCGCCAGCGCCATGACCGTGCCCGGAATGGTCTTGTCGCAGCCCGACAGCGCCACCACCGCGTCGAACAGGTGCCCGCGGGTCACCAGCTCGATGGAGTCGGCGATGACCTCCCGGCTGATGAGCGACGCCTTCATTCCCTCGGTGCCCATGGACACGCCGTCGGAGACCGCCACGGTGTTGAACTCGATGGGCACCCCGCCGGCGGCGCGGACCCCCTCCTTGACCTTGGCCGAGAGCCGGCGCAAGTGGAAGTTGCACGGCATCACCTCGATCCAGGTGTTGGCGATGCCCACCAGCGGCTTGTTGAGGTCCTCGTCCGTCAGCCCCACCGCCTTGAGCATGGCGCGGGACGGCGCCCGGTCCGGCCCCTGGGTGATGGTCCGGCTGTGCCGGTTGAGTGGTTCGGCCATTTCCGTCTACTCCTTGTCTGCGTCTGTCTGCCCGGGCGCCGTGCGCGACGCGGCGCGCACGGCAACAGGCGTAAGCGACTCTCTGTCGAAGTCCGGCCCGCCCCGCAGGGTCACGGCCTCTCAGTCGTCCAGCCACATGAGCTTGGCCGGGTTGTCCTTGAGCATGATGGAGATCTGCTCCTTGGTAATGCCGAAGCCCAACAGCGCACGGATGAACACGCGCATCCCGTCCACGGCCTTGAGGTGCAACACCTGGCCGAAGTCGCTGCCGATGATGCAGCGCTCGGGTCCGATCTCGGCGATGGTCTTGACCGTCTCCATGGGATCGGCGATGGGCTGATAGAGACTCGGGATCATGGGCTGGCAGTAGGTGCCCACGTACGCGCCCAGGTCCGCCAGCTCCTTCATCTCGTCCAGCAGGAGCTTGTTGAGCTCCAGTAGCGGATGGTCCAGGGTGACGCGCACGCCCAACTCCCTGGCCTTCTTGCACAGCGGCAGGAGTTCCTCGAAGTCGGTGTGGCCGAAGCCGATGCCCACCTTGTTCTCCACCGCCATCTTCATGATCTCCACCACCTCCGGCAGCACCTCGCCCTCCTCGCTCACCAGGCGCACGCCGCCCCGTTCCGGGTGGCCCGCGCTGCGCCAGAAGCCGAACGAGGTGAAGGTCGGGAACCAGATCATCTTGGCGTTGGGGTACTGGAGCGCTATCCGGACGTACTCCGGGTTCATGCCGTAGCACATGCCGCAGCCGCCGTAGACCTCCACCCGATTCTCCAGCTCTCCCCGCTCGACGAGGTAGTCGACGTGGCGCTGGACCACGTAACAGGCGTTGGCGCTGACGTTCCAGTGGTCCTTGAAGGCCAGCGCGCGCATGCCCGCCTTGGAAGCGTCGATGGCGATCTCGATCATGTCCTGGGAGCGTTGCACGAAGTCGGGATACGCATGGATGTGGCAGTCGATGGCGTTCTCCAGCAACTCGTCCTCGATGCCCGGGTAGATCTTGAGCATCTCGGGGTTGTCTTTCAGCATCTGATAGAAATAGTCCTTGGCGTTGAGCTGACGGACGCGTTCCACGGTGAGCGTCCGGCCGACCAGGAGGCCCGCGGCCTCTGCGTCTGCTGCGAAATCACACATGAGTTCTCCTCGCTTTCCGATGTTTGAATCGTTGTAGACGCCCAATGGAGCGTCAGCCCGATGCCTTGCCCCAAGCGGTGATGAACCGCGCCGCGTCCTCGGCGGCGGGCTCGCTCACCGGGACGTAAGGCACCACCATCCGTGTCACGCCCGCCTCGACGTAGGGAGCGAGGCGGTCCTTGATCTCCTCCACCGAGGTGGCCGGGATCACTGGCAGGCGGTCCATGTAGTCGTCGGTCATGGCGCCCATGGCGGCCTTGAAACCGCCGCTGCGGAACGCCTCCTGCACCGCGTCCACTTCCGCGACAAAGCCCTGCTCCCGCAGCATGGTGCTGTAGTGGTCCGCGATGTTGTAGAAGGTCAGCGCCTGCCGGAGTTTCGAGCGCGCCACCTCGCGGTCGGGGTTGAGGGACACGCGCACCTTGCCGATGACGTCCACCGGACCGCGCCCCACGGCCTTGGCGGCCGCCTGGGTGCGGTCCGCGATCTCGCGGATCTTGTCCGCGGTCGCCATGTTGATGAAGACCCCGTCCGAGATCCTGCCCGCGAGCCGGGTCATCTGCGGCCCCAGGCCGGCCAGGTAGACGGGCATGCGCGGGTGCCGCGGCTTCCACGAAAGTTGGAAGCGCTTGCCGGTGGTGTAGATATCCCCCTCGTACTCCACGCGCTCGCCGGCCACCACCTTGCGCACGATCTCCATGTACTCGCGCGCGCGCCGCAGCGGGCGGTCGAAGACCCCGCCGTGCCACCCCGCGATGGCCTTGTTGGCCACTCCGAGCCCGAGCAACACGCGCCCGCCCGAGAGGTCCTGCAGCGTCGCCGCCTGCAATCCCAGGGTCACCGGGCTGCGCCCGAAGATGTGATAGATGGCGGTCCCCAGCTTGATGGTGCGGGTACGGCTGGCCGCCGCCGAGATCAGCACCATGGGGTCGGTGCTGTTGGACTCGCCCTTCCAGAACGCGCCGAACCCGGCCTGCTCCGCACGCTCCACCAGCTCCACCACGTCCGCCGCGGGATAGTGCGCCGCGGAATTGATTTCAATGTCGTAGATCACGCTTCTCCTCGTTCCTGTTCGCTTGTCGAGCGCGAACGAACCGTCGCGCGTTCCTCCTCGCGGGAATCGGGACCTATTCGGACGCCCGGCGTGCGGTCATGAAGTTGATCATCTTCATGCTCATTACCACCTCGCCGTCCTGGTTCAGGGTTTCCAGGAACGAATGCACGATGCCCCGGTCGGGCTTCGAGCTCGACCGCCGCGTCTCCAGCACCGTGACCCGCACCGTCAACTCGTCTCCCGGCCGCACAGGCTTGTTCCAGCGCAACTCATCCACGCCGGGAGAACCGAGGTTCGCCACCGCCGAGAGATAGTTGTCGGAGTAGACCCGCATCATGGCCGCGGCCGTGTGCCAGCCGCTGGCAATGAGTCCCTTGTAGATGGTTTTCTTCGCCAGCTCGACATCGATGTGGTACGGCTGCGGCACGAAACGCTTGCCGAAGTCGATGATCTCGTCCTCCTCCAGGCTGATGGGACCGAACGCGTGCACCGAGCCGGGCACGTAGTCTTCAAAATATCGTGCATCCCTGGGGACGCTGAAGCCGGATTCGCTCATCGCCTTCACGAGTACAATGAACCAGTGTGCGCTGCAACTTCCCACGGGAAAGTGGCCTCGTTCCAGCCACTTCCCGAAACGCCATTCCCGCGGAACAGGCTGTGTCGAGACTCTGCCCGGACCAGAATAGGCATCAAGCCCCCGAGTCGTCATTCCCGCTAAACAGGCTGTGTCGAGACTCTGCCCGGACCAGAATAGGCGTCAAGCCCCCGAGTCGTCATTCCCGCTAAACAGGCAGTGTCAAAACTCTGCTCCCTGGCGACCAAACACCAATCCGTCATTCCCGCGAAAGCGGGAATCCAGGGGTGGTGGCGGGGCACTACAGCGGGGTTTCCCCGCTCCACCCCACCTGGATTCCCGCTTTCGCGGGCATGACGCTTCTGGGGGTTGTTGGCTCTCTTGAATGGTGTTTCGACGCAGCCTGGGAAGCGGGAATCCGGGGGTGGCGAGGCGGGGTAACGTCGCTGCAGTGCCGCACCACCGCCCCTGGATTGCCGCTCTCGCGGGGATGACGTTCTGTGACGCGGGTGCGTTGGGAGGTTTTGCCACAGCCTGGAAAGCGGCAATTCAGGCGGGGTGAGGCGGGGTATCGCGGCGTCACGGCGTGCTCGTTACCCCCGGGAGTCGCGTCCAGGCGGCAGCGTCCAGAACATCAGCACGGTGGATGCGAACGCGGATCCGGCGAAGATCGTCAGGGGCACGGTGTAGCTGTGGGTGAGGTCGTAGAAGAAGCCGGCGCTCACGGGTCCCATGACGCTGCCGGCGGTGACGAACAGGCGGCTGAAGCCCTGGATGCTGGCGAAGTGACGGATGCCGAAATAGTCGGCGCGAATGGGTTCCTGGAGCGAGGCGAGGCCGCCGTAGCAAAGGGAGTACACCACCAGCCCGGCCATGAACCATGCGGAGGACGTGGACATGCCCATGGTCAGGACCGAGACGGTCAGCGCGGCGAGCAGCCCGATCATGAGCTTGCGCTTGTCGATGAAGTCTCCCATCCAGCCGAAAGCCAAGCGCGACGGGACGCCGATGAGGGCAGAGGTGCCGAGCAGACCGGCCGCCACCTCCTGCTTCCAGCCCCGGTCCACCAGGAGAATCACGAGGTGGACCGAGAGCCCCTCGGTGACCATCTGCCGCAGCCCCATGACCGCGGCGAGAAGCCAGAACGACCGCGTGCGCAGGGTCTCCTTGAGCGTCAGTGACACCTCGGGCGGCGGGGCCTTGGGGGCGGCCCCAGGCGCCGGAGCGTTCGCCGGCGGTTCCAGGCCGGTGCCCCGCTCGTACGCGCCGCCGATAGCCCGGGCCAGGGGCCAGCCCATGACCACGATGATCACCGCCGAGGCCACCGACGCCGCGCGCCAGCCCCACCACACGATCATGAAGCCCACCAACGGCACCATCAAACCGGAAAGCCCCGGCCCCATCCGGAAGATGCCGAAGGCGAGGCTCCGGCGGGCGCGGAACAGCGTGGCCACCACCACGCTGACGGGAATATAGAATCCGACGCTGGAGCCCAGCACGATACCCACGACGATGGTGACGTAGAGCATCGGCAGGGTGTTCACGAGGCTCATGCCGAGAAACCCCAGGGCACAGATCACGATACCCAGGTACATGACCCGCCTCGGCCCCAGGCGGTTGGTCATGTACCCTTCGGCGGGACCCAGCAGGCCGGACTCCACCCGGGCCATGGAGAAGGCGCCGGAAATGGCGGTGCGGCTCCAACCGAACTCCCGCTCGAAGGACGGGAAATAGGCGGCCAGGCCGAAGTAGGCCAGACCGGTGCTGACGGCGTGCGCGAAGGCGCCGGCGAACACGACCCACCAGGTGGACATGAAGCCGGCAACGAAGCGGGTGCCCTGCTTCCTGACCGGATTCACACTGCTGGCCCGTTGTCGGGGCGACCGGATCGGTGTTCCCCGCCCACGCCTGGCCGTTGCTCGTCCTGGCGTCTTCGCGACATCAAGCGATTCCAGCGCGGCGACCGACCACTAGTGTCCTGTCCCGTATAAAACGTCATGAATCTGCTTGTCCTTTTCGCCGTCGGCTGCGTTACGTCACCCCGGGGCTTGACCCGGGGTCCTCCTCACGTGGTAGGGGCCACTGGGGCGACCGCGGGTCGCCCCTACAGTCGTCGCTCCTTGCCGACGACAAAAAGTCCTGCGCATCTTCACGACGTTTTATACGGGACAGGACACTAGCCACGAGGCAGGACACTGTCCAGACCCTGGCCGGAGCTTCGCGTGGCCGGCGCGTCCGACCCGGACATCCTCGACAGCACCTTCTCGGCGGTGACGGGCAGCGAATGGACGCGCGCGCCGGTGGCGTCCGCGACGGCGTTGGCCACCGCGGCGGCGAACGGTATCACGGGGGTCTCGCCGATGCTCATGCTGTTGTAGGGGCCGCTGCCGGTGTCGGATTGGATCACGGCGGTGCGCAGATCGGGCACGTCCCGGATGGTGGGGATCTTGTAGTCGCCCAGGTTGGCGGTGGTGACCTTGCCGTCGTCGAACAGCACCTCCTCCATGAGCGCGTAGCCCACCGCCATGACGATGCCGCCGTCGATCTGGCCCTGGTGCAGCAGCGGGTTGATGATGGTGCCGGTGTTGAGCGCCACCGTCACCTTGTCGAGCCGCACCTGTCCGGTCTCGGGATCGACTTCGACCTCCACGACCTGGGCGCACATGGACGCCTCCGGACCCATGGTGGTGTCGTTGTAGTAACCCTCGCCGCGGATCTCGGCGCCCTTGGCCCGGGCGATCTCGGCGTAGGTCATGCGCCGTTCGGCGTCGAGCTGGGTCACGCCGCCCTCGGCCAGGGCCAGCTTGTCCGCCTCCGTGCCCATGGCCCCGGCGGCGATCCGCAGCAGCTCCTCCTTCACCGCCGTCACCGCGGACCACGCGGCGTTGCCGTAGATGCGGGTGCCGCGGCTGCCGCCCAGGCCCTGGTCCTTCTCCACCTGGGTGGAGTCCAGGGTCACCAGGTTGACGGACTCCAGCGGCACCTGGAGCTCCTGCGCCACAAGCTGCCGGAGCACCGTGTAGGTGCCGCTGCCCTGGTCCATGGCCGCGCACGAGACCGTCACGGCCCCGTACGTGTCGATGGTGACGAAGGCGTAGCACTCGCCGCCGAGGGGCAGCCACTGGGCCACGGCCACGCCCCGTCCGGTATTGGCGCCCTTCGGAGTGCGGTAGCCGGACTCCTCGAGGGCCAGGTCCAGGGTCTCATCCGTCTTGATGTGATGCATCACGTGGCCGGTGGGCGACTCGTCGCCGTCGTGCATCAGGTTGATCCTGCGGAACTCCACCGGGTCCATGCCCAGCTCTCCGGCCACCGCGTCCATCTGGCTCTCGGTGGCGAAGAAGCCCTGCGGGTCCCCGGGGGCGCGCATGTGGCCGCACGGGATCTTGTTGGTGTACACCACCCGCTCCTCGCTCAGGTGGTGCGGCATGTTGTACGGGCCGCCCGCCTCCTGGGCGCCGAAGAGGAAGCCGATGGGCTTGAACGCGCCGTACGCGCCGCTGTCGAAGATGAAGTCGAGATGGTGCGCCATGATGCGGCCGTCGCGCTTGACCCCGGTGCGCACCCTGATGGTGCACGCGTGGCGCGGGTTGCCGGCCATGAGCTCTTCGTCGTAGTCCATCACCATCTTCACCGGGCGGCCGCTCTTGCGCGACAGCACGTAAGCCACGGCCACGTCCATGAAATCGCCCTTGCCGCCGAAATCGCCGCCGATGTAGCAGGGATGCACCATCAGGCTCTCGAACGGCACCTCCAGGGCCTTGGCGATCTGCTGGCGCAGGGCGAACGGGGTCTTGCTGCACGCCCAGATCTCCGCGCTCCCCGACTCCTTCACGTCCGCCACGCAGGAATGCGGCTCGATGTAGCCCTGGTGCTGGGGTTGCGTGTAGAACGTGTTCTCCACGATGACGTCGGACTCGGCGAAGCCCTTCTCGATGTCGCCCTTGCCCCAGGACAGGTACACGAAGGTGTTGGTGGGCTCTTCCAGCGGCGCCATGAGGCCCTCGTAGTCCACCACCTCGGGGTGAAGCAGCGGCGCCGAGGGCTTCACCGCCTCCAGCGGATCCAGCAAGGGCTCCATGTCCTCGTACTCCACCTCGATCAGCTCCACCGCCCGTTCCGCGGCCTCCTCGGTGTCGGCCGCCACCGCCGCCACCTTCTCGCCCACGAAGCGCACCGCGTCCTCCGCCAGGATCGGCATGTCGCGCAGCCGCCGGCCGATCTTGAGCCCGGCCACGTCCGCCCCCGTGACCACCGCCCGAACGCCCGGCACCTGCTCCGCCCGGCGCGTGTCGATGCTCCGGACTCTCCCGTACGGAATCGGGCTGCGAAGCACCTTGCCCCACAGCATGTCCGGCAGGGTCACGTCCACCGCATAGACCGCCTCGCCCGTCACCTTGCCCACTCCCTCCACCCGGGGGGTGGGCACGCCTACGATGTTTCCTGTCGCCATTCCATACCTCGGTCGTCGGCCAGTGTTTGCCCCGGTGTCGGCTCCCGCGCGCTACGGACCGCGCCGGTTGCCCCGCGACTATGCCATAACGCCCCGCTCCGACCGAGTCAACGCGCGATCGGTTTCGCCATTGACAAAGGTGCTACCCGGTGGCACCTTGCCCTGAAGGAGACCATCCGTGGCTGTCAAGTCTTCAATCTCGCTCACCGACGAGCAGCACGCCTTCGCCAGGGCACTGGTGGACACCGGCCGGTACGCGAGCCTCAGCGCGGTCCTCCAGCAAGGCGTGGACATGCTCCGCCAGCGCATGGACGCCGAAGAGCTGGAGCTTGCGGCGTTGCGGGAAGTTCTCACCCACCGCCGCGCGGGCACCTTCGTCAGCGCGGAAGGGATGGACGGCCGGTTGGCGGAAATGATCTCGAAGAAACGCCGGGCGCATGGCGTATCGTCTTGAGTTCTCGGCCGAGGCGGAACGCGATTTCGGGCTGATCTTCGACCATCTCCTCGACAGCTACCTTGGTTTCGGCGAGAGCTTGGAGAGCGCATTCGCTCATGCGGAGGCACGGGTTCTGGAAATCCGCGCGGCGGCGAACCGTATACCGGCCATTCCCCACCGGGGCCAAGGCCACGACGATCTCCTGCCAGGCCTGCGGCACGCGGCCATCGGACGGGCGATCCATTGGTTCGACGTCGATGACGAAGTCCGGACCGTCCGCGTTCTGGCCGTGTTCTTCGGCGGGCAGGATCACATACGGCACATGACGACACGGCTTCTCCGCGACTGACCCGCACGGTTGCCCAGGCGGACCGCACTGAGCCCACGGAAGGACGCCCATGAACCTCGACGACTTTGCCGCCAGACTTCGCCGCGCCACGGACATCGTCTTCTTCACCGGCGCGGGCATCAGCACCGAATCCGGCATTCCCGACTTCAGAAGTCCGGGCGGGAAGTGGACACGCATGCGACCGGTGTACTTCGACGAGTTCGTGAGCAGCGAGGAGGCACGCGTCCAGGCGTGGCAGCGCAAGAAGGAAAGCTACCAGCTCTACAAGGACGTGGAGCCCAACGTCGGCCACACCTCCATCGGCGATTTCGAGAAGCGCGGCAAGCTCTTGGGGCTCATCACCCAGAACATCGACGGGCTGCACAGCCGCGGCGGCGTCTCCGACGAGAAGACCGTCGAGATCCACGGCTCCGACCGGACCGTAGTCTGCCTCGGCTGCGGCAAGCTCTTCGACCCCGACGAGGTCCTCGCGAGCCTGGGAGAAACCTTCACCTCGCCGCGCTGCGACGCGTGCGACGGCCTGCTCAAGACCGGCACCATCTCCTTCGGCCAGCCCATGCCCCAGGCGGCCATGCAGCAGGCTCAGGCCTGGAGCGAGGCCGCCGATGTCTTCATCGTGGTGGGTTCGTCGCTGGTGGTGCAGCCCGCGGCATCCTTCCCCGTCATCGCCAAGCAGGCCGGCGCGCTCCTCGCCATCGTCAACCGCGAACCCACCCACATCGAACCCCTGGCGGACTACAGCTACCAGGGCGAAATCGGCGAGTTCTTCCACACGCTGAACCCGCTGCTCGCCGACGCGTGACGGGCGCGGGCGAGCTTGACACATCCGCCGCAAGACTGGTAGTGCTCGGCTAGCTTTCCGGTACGCAGACTCCGTGCGCTTCATACCCCAACCCACGGGAGGAGACCGCCATGAGCGATACGAACGGTCACACGAAGGCGTTGCACGTCATGACCCATTCCGGGTGGTACCGTTTCGAGAAGAACGGCGATTCCTGGGATCAGGTGGCCCGCGACCTGACGTTCTGGAACCTGAGTTGCATCGCCGTGGATCCGGAGGACCCGCGGACGGTTTACGGCGGCACCGAGCACTCGGGACTGTTCTACAGCCACGACGGCGGCGAGACCTGGACACGGTCGAGCCCCAACGTGCCCCATCTCGACATCTTCGCGCTGTGGGCTTTGCCGGGGTCCCTGTACGTGGGCACCCGTCCGGCGGCGCTGTTCCACGGCGCTCCCGGGAAAGGATGGGAGGAACTGCCCGGCGTGCGCGAGGGCGGCTCTTGCGGGGTCTTCCCGCCGAACCCGGCCCAGGCGCCGCGTACGCGCTACCTGACCGGCGATCCTTCTTCGCCTGCGCGGCTCTACGCCGGCATCGAGGTGGGCGGACTGCTGGTGAGCGACGACAACGGCGCGGACTGGCGCACGGCCAACGAAGGCCTGTGGGACCGCGACATCCACCAACTGCACCACTGCAAGCACGACCCGGAACTGGTGGTGGCGGCCTGCGGCGAGGGTATCTTCCGCAGCCGCGACCGCGCCGCCCACTGGGCCGAGATCACGCCGTCCGACGTCCGCACCTACGGCACCACCGTCACCGAGACGGATGACGGCAGCCTGTATGTCGGGGTGACCCTGGGCCGGCCCAACACCTGGGTGCGCAAGGTGCGGGCCAGCGCCGCCCTGCTGCGGAGCGAGCACGGGGCCACTGAATGGAAGACGGTGGCCGAGGACCTGCCCGGCGGCATCATGGACACGGTGCCCGACCCCGACGGCCCCGGCGTCATCGCCGCCACCTCCGAAGGCGAGATCATGATCGTCGACGGATCGAGCTGCCGCACCGTCGCCAGCGGGCTGCCGTGCATCAACGAGATCGCCCTCGGCGCATAGTGGCGCGTCCCGCGAACACCGGCTTGACCGCTCCCTTCCATTGGCCGGCCCCGCCCGCGGCGGGGCCGGTCGCTCCGCCATCCCGGGGCCGCTGACCCTTGCCCGCGTCTCCCGAATCCGCCCGGACCGATTGGGGGTCCGTGGCGGTGGCGGCCCTCTCTGCGGTGGGGCCGGCCATGGTGGTGGCCGTCCTCGGCATCGGCCTGCCGGAGATCCGGGCGTCGCTTGCACTGACCGAGGCTTGGGCCGGGACCCTTTTCACCGCCATCTTCGTGGTCGCGGCGTGCGCAAGCTGGTCGGCCGGACGGCTTTCCGACAGCTTGGGCAGGCGCCGGGTCCTGGTCGGCGGCGGCTTCTCCCTGGGTCTCGGGTTCGGTCTCGTCTCCACCGCCGACAGCTACGGGGCCGCGGTCGCGTGCCTCGCCCTGGCCGGCCTGGGATACGGCATCATCACCGCGTCGGTGCTGTCGCTGGTGTCCGATCTCCTGCCTCTGAGACGCGGCTTCGGCATGGGCCTCCTCTCCGGCACCTACGGCCTCGGCAGCGTCAGCGGCCCCATCGTGGCCGCCGCCGTCATCCAGCGTTTTGGATGGCGCGGCGCCACCGCCACGGTGGGCTGCATCGCCGCCACCATCGCGTTGATCCAGTGGCTGCGCATCCGGGAACCGGCGCGGGCGCAGGCACCACCCCGCGCCATGGGCGCCACGAGAGCCGGGGCGCCCAACAGGAACATGATCATCCTGGCCGCGGCGCAGTTCTTCGGCGGCTCGGTATTCTGGATCACCTCCTCCTGGACGCCCACGTTCCTGCGGGAGGCGGTGAAGCTGACGCTCGACGAGGCGGGCGTGGTCATGGCGGCCTGGGGCGCCACCCCCATCATCGGCGCCATGGTGCTGGGGATGCTGTCCGACCGCCTGGGGCGGAAACGCATCATTCTGATGGGAGCCGTTCCCGGCGTGTTCGTGGTGCTGGCCGTCTACGGCTGGCTCACTCATCCGCTGGCATTGGCCGCGGGCATCTGCCTCCTGGGCCTGTGCAAGTCGCCGGTACCGTCCCTGGTGGTGGCGCTGGCTCAAGACTCGGCCGCCAAGGGCCGGGTGGGCGCGGCCAGCGGACTCATCATGTCCATGCACTACCTCGCGGCCCTCACCACCCCGGTGGCCATGGGCCACCTCATCACGTGGCTGGACAGCATGACGCTGGCGATGCTGCTGGGGTCGGCCGTGGCGTTCGCCACGTTCGGAATGCTGGTGAGCAGCGTCCGCGAACGTCGTTGATGGTACAAGGGCATCCCGGTTGCCGGAAAACGGTTTTCCGATCCATCGGATCTTTGCCGTACTGAAAGCCAGCATCCCGCGGAGACGGTTCGATGGAGGCTTTTTTCATCATCGAGCGGGATGGGGTCAGGGCCTTGTGCCAGGACACGGTAGTCGAGGGTACGGCCTTGGGACAACAGGGTGAGGCGGCCGTCGAAGTCCTCGCACACGGTGACCGGGTGGGAGCGCAGACGGTAGCCTTTGCCTTGGCCGAGGATCTGGTATTCGCGGTTGCGGTAGCGTAGCGTCAGGTTGCGGGTGAGGCGGCGTGTGGTGGCTGTTGAGGATGAGGTCAAGGGAAGCGGAGTCGTGGAGCACGGGGCGGTGGGCGTGGTGGGGATTGAGGGGCGGCACGGCGAAGCGACCGTTGTAGTCGGCGAGGAACTCGGGCAGGAAGGCGTTGCCCTGGCCGATGGAGTCCAGGCCCCTCAGGCGCAGTTCCTTGACCAGACGGTCCTGGAGGGTGGCGTTGGCCCGTTCCACGCGCCCCTTGGCCTGGGGGGGTGTTGGCGTGGATGGGCTGGATGTCGAGGGTGAGCAGAGCGCGGGTGAACTGGGTCGGGGCACCATCGAAGCGCAGCGCCATGAGCTGGCTGGTGGCGTCATCGATGAACACGATCAAGGTGCAGTACGGCCCCCGGTCTTCGAACCACCTGTGCGGGGAGCCGTCGATCTGCACCAACTCGCCCGGCGCCGCGCGCCGCAGGCGGCTCGGATGCACCCGCATCTCTCCGCGCCTCCGTGACCCTGCTCGATCATCCACTTGCGCACCGTCTCCGCCGATACGCGATAGCCATGCACCTCCCGGAGCTTCTCGCGGCCAACGTCGGTGAGAAGTCCTCGTAACACTCCCGCACCAGCCCCAGCATGTCCCCTTTTCTACAAAGCTAAGAGGTCCCCTTTGACAGAAGGAAGGGGGGCAAGGGATTGGCGCAAACAGAAGCGGGGCTAACGATGAAGGAAGTGGACCGGCTGGGAGTGATAAAGGAGGTGGCGGGAAGCGGATGCGGCAGCGGGGTGCGGCGCTACCGGGAGGAGGGGGCGCGGGGGCTGATTTCGGGGCATCGGGGGCGCAAGGCGAACAACGCCATCGCACCGGAGGTGCGGGCGGAGATTATCGCTTTGCGCTAACATTCCGGAAGAATGTCGTTGCGCAAAAACGTCGCATATCGTAGTATCATTGGTTGAACTTGCAATGCGGTCCGGGCGCCAAGATCCGGAGTCCGGCGATGCGAGACCGTTGGCGCCCGACAGGAATACCCGCCGCTGATGCGGCGGATGACGGACAATTCACAACAAGGAGGAGCCCATGAAACGTCGTGACTTTATCACCGGCGCAGCGGTCGGCACGGCCGCCACCGTCTTGTCGACAGGCAAGCTGGTCCAGGCCCAGAAGGCCCCGGCCGCCATGAAGGATCGTGTCGAACTCGTCATCGTGAGCACATGGGGGCGAGACTTTCCGGGTCTCGGAACCGGCGCGCAACGTTTCGCCAAACGTTTGCAAGACATGACCGACGGACGCATCCATGTTAGCTACTTCGCTGCGAACGAGCGCGTGGGCGCCTTCGACTCGTTCGACGAAGTCGCCTCTGGTAACGCCCAAGCCTACCATGCCGCTGAATACTACTGGAAGGGTAAGCACCCAGGCTGGGCCTACTTTACATCCGTGCCGTTCGGTCTCACCTACACCGAGTTCAATGGCTGGATCCGCTTCGGTGGAGGGCAGGAGCTGTGGGACGAGTTGGCCGGGGAGTTCGGGCTCAAGGGCCTCATGTGCGGCAACACCGGCGTCCAGATGGGCGGCTGGTTCCGCAAAGAGATCAACAGCGCCGACGACATCAAGGGCCTCAAGATGCGTATCCCGGGGCTCGGCGGTGACGTCATGGCAAAGATCGGTGCCTCGCCGGTCTCCCTGCCGGGCGGGCAGATTTACGAGAACCTCGTCTCGGGAGCCATCGACGCCACCGAATGGGTCGGGCCATGGAACGATGAAGTCATGAAATTCTACGAAGCGGCTAAGTACTACTACTATCCCGGCATGCACGAACCCGGGACAATGGTGGCGGTGAGCTTCAACAAGAAGTTCTGGGAGTCGTTGTCCAAGACCGATCAACTGATCATTGAGGCCGCGGCCGCCATGGAGAACGACGTGATGATGTCCGAATTCAATGCGAAGAACGGCGCGGCTCTGGCGCGTCTGATTCGCGATCAGGGCGTCCAACTGCGCAAGTTCAGCGACGACACCTATGACTCGTTCGGAAAGGCGGCCGAGGATGTCTTCGCCGGCGTGGTGAACCACAGCAGTCTGGGCAGGCGCATCCACGAGAGCTTTGACAAGGCGCGCCGGGAGATCGGCGGCTGGTCGAATCTCGCCGAACAGGCATATGTAGAACAGCGCAACCGCGTGCTGGGCGTCTCTTGAACATTTCAAGCTACGGGCCGGCCTAGTAACCAGGAGCCGGCCCGTAGTGTGACAGGTCGCCAGGTTTCACCGCAGTGACACAGGTTCGGTCGGTAGCGGGGGGAAAACGTTCCAGCATAGCCGATGCGCTTTACCGCGCGTTGGCGCTGTCGCTGGCCGCGATTACCTTCGTGTACCTCTTCAACAACTACCTAGACTTCTGGCAGAACTGGCCCGGCGCGGCGGGCATGTTCGGGCAGGCGCCACTTCACGGAACGGCGCTCATCCAGGCGTGGGTTCAGCTCGCCAGCTATGTCCTGACGGTGGCCGCGGTCATCGTCATTGCGCTCTGGACGCAGAATCGGACCTTCGCGTCGGATGCGGCGCTGCTCAGCTCCGTCGCCGCCTATGTCGTCTCCACGGCCTTCTGGGCAGTGTTCCTCATCGGTATCGTCGACGCCGTGATCTCGTTCATGCGCGTGGAAGGGCTGCTGCCCCCAGTGTTTGGCGAGACGTTGGCGCAGCGGCTGGGCGTGTCGAGCTTTCGCGGCCCCTACGTGCATTTCCCCCTGATCGTGGTGGCGGGAGTGGTGGCTTGCTTCAGACGGAGGCTGGACTTCACTTGGCTCGCCCTACTCGTGGTGGTGGCCGAGTTCCAGATCGTCATCGCGCGCTTCATCTTCTCCTATGAGCAGGCCTTCATGGGAGACTTGGTCCGTTTCTGGTACGCCGCGTTGTTCCTGTTCGCCAGCGCTCATACCCTGGTGGCCGAAGGCCACGTCCGCGTGGACGTGCTGTTCACCCACTTCACCCAAGAGCGCAAGGCCCTGGTCAACGCCTGGGGTTCCATGGTGCTGGGAATGCCGCTGTGCTGGACCATTCTCGGCGTCGGCATGGCCGGCAAGGCATCGGTCATCAACAGCCCACTACTCTACTTCGAGACGACACAGAGCGGCTTTGGCCTCTACGTCAAGTACCTGATGGCGGGATTCCTCGCCGTGTACGCGGTGTCCATGATGACCCAGTTCCTGGCGTACTTCCTGGATAGCATGGCAATTCTACGTGGACAGGCTGAGTCCTATCCAACTCCCAAGCCATCCTGACCGTGGAGCATCTCTTCCTCGCACTGCTGATCCTGGCCATGGCCGGGGCCCTGGCATCGGGGTTTCCCGTGGCCTTTGCATTGCCCGGCTCGGCCATTCTGACCATCGCGCTGGCCGCGGTCACCGGCTACATCTTCACCGGCGACGCCAGCTCGTTCTTCGCACAGGACGGACCGATCCAATGGCTAACGGCCGGTGTCACCAATTTTCGAGGTGTCTACTGGGAGGTCGAACGCGACACCATCATCGCCGTGCCGCTGTTCGTGTTCATGGGTATCATGCTGCAACGGTCCAAGATCGCCGAAGACCTGCTGGTGACCATGGCGCGCCTGTTCGGGCCGGTCCCCGGGGGTCTCGGCATCTCGGTGGTGCTGGTAGGAGCGCTGCTCGCCGCCACCACCGGCATTCTCGGCGCCACCGTGGTGGCCATGGGCCTCATCTCGCTGCCGGCCATGCTCCGCAACGGCTATTCCCGCCAGCTCGCCACCGGAACCATCTCCGCGGCCGGCACACTGGGGCAGATCATACCGCCCTCGGTGGTGCTGATCATCCTGGCCGACCAACTCTCCAACGCCACCGACCAGGCGGGCACGTTGCGGCAGGCGGACTACAAGGCCGCCACCGGCAACTTCGTCATGCCCACGGAGTTCGGCATCACCTCGGCCAGCGCCGGCGACATGTTCCTGGGCGCCATCGTACCGGGGTTAGTGCTGGTGGGCCTTTACGTCATCTATATCCTGGCCGTGGCGCTGATTCGGCCCGGCAGCGCACCGGCCATCCCCATGGAAGGACGGTTTGACCGCCGGTTCGCCTTGCGCGTGGTGCTGGCCCTGGTCCCGCCCCTGGCGCTGATCCTGGCCGTGCTCGGGTCCATCATCGCCGGCATCGCGACGGTCAACCAGGCCGGCGCCATCGGTGCCGTGGGCGCCACCATCATGGCAGGCTACCGCCTCACCGAAGGACAGCGCGGAAGCTACACACCGGCCATCATCGCCTGCGTTTCACTAATCGCCCTCTTCATCCTGCTGGCCACCTTCGACCTGAACATACGTACCGTTCACGGCGCCTACGAAGCCACGGGTGTGACCCTTGCCGCTCTCGCCGTGGCCGGACTGCTGGTCTCCGTGGCCTGGAGCGGCTGGCGCGCCTACCGTACGGAGAAGATGCTTGCGGGCGTCATGGTGGAGACCGCCAAGACCACCGCCATGGTCTTCATCATCTTGTTGGGCGCGGCCATGCTCACCGCCGCCTTCCGGGGCTTCGGCGGCGAGGAGTTGGTCAAGGAGTTCTTGACCACCCTGCCCGGCGGTTTCTGGACCCAGTTCATCGTGGTCATGGCGGTGATCTTCATCCTCGGCTTCTTCCTCGACTTCATCGAGATCGCCGTGGTGGTGGTGCCCATCGTGGCGCCGATCCTGCTGTCGGATCCCTCCGCCAACATCACGGCGGTGTGGCTCGGCGTCATGATCGGCGTCAACATGCAGACCTCCTTCCTGACGCCGCCGTTCGGCTTCGCCCTGTTCTACCTGCGCGGCGTGGCGCCGCCCTCGGTGCTGACCACGGACATCTACCGGGGAGTGGTGGCGTTCATCGCATTGCAGCTCGTGGCCCTTGGCATCGTCGGGTTCTATCCTCCCCTGGTGAACTACCTGCCCGCGCGCACCTCCCTCACCGGCGAGACCGCGCCGCCGCCCCGGAACCCGCGTCTCCAGCGCTGCCTGGAGGAGTACCTGTTCGAGCGGTACGACCGCGACGCCGAGACCATCCGGGCAAGCATCCGGACGGCCCAAGGCCTCGATACGAGCTATCTCCCCGAAAGCGTGCGCAAGAGCCTGACCGGCGGCATGGAGAAGGCGGCTCGGACCTTCGACCTGGTTTCGGAAGTGCGCCGCGCCGACGCGGAACGAAGCGCCTTCGGCGAGACCTACAAGTCCACCCATGCGGTAGTCCGGCGCATCAACGCGGACGAACGGCGCATCGACCGGGAGATCCGCGAGATCCGGACCACGATCCGGCGCATGAGACGGGATGCCGACGCGGAGGTAGTCGCGGCGTTGCGCCAAGAGGTCGAGGAGTTGACGAAGCGGAGGGCCGAACTGGAGGCGACGCGCCCCGAGGGCGAGAAGGAGTTGCACAAGCGTTACCTCGCCCTCGAGAAGAAGGAGAACACCGCCCGGCGCAGCTACCGGCGCAATGTCGACGACGCCGCTTCCTCCGCGCGAACGGTGCGCGAAATGCTCGCCAAAGTGCCGGAGCTGGAGGCCGCCGGCGCGAAGCTCAAGGCGCTGCCGGAGATAGTGAACACGCAAACGGCGCAACAGGCGAGCGCCGCCATACGTGACGCCGAGCGCGCGCTCCGCACCGTGCCCGGCACCTACGACTTGCGGGAAAGCCTCTCCAAGGCGCGTTCGGACGTGAGGCGCGGCGCCTCCGGCCGGCAACGCGCCGAGAAACGGCTGGCGGATGCCCTCGCTCGGTTGGAGCGCGAGTTGGAGTGGCGCTCCCGCGCCGCCCGTGACCTGGACCCTGGTCTGGCCGCCTACGAGGACGCTCTGCGCGAGACCATCGGCCTCCGCCAACTCGAACGGCTGCCGACCTCGACGGCCAAGGAAGTGGCCGCCTGCCTGTCGCACCACCGCGACATCTCGTTGAGTTTCTGAGCAACGCGGCCAGAGCAAGAACGCCCTCTACGTCATTGCGGTTTTCCAGGCTGTGTCGAAACTCCGCACGGATAAGAAATGACACCCAGGCCCCAAGTCGTCTTTCCCGCGGAACAGGCT
This sequence comes from Candidatus Binatia bacterium, assembly GCA_022824205.1. Taxonomy (GTDB): domain Bacteria; phylum Desulfobacterota; class Binatia; order UBA9968; family JAJDTQ01; genus JAJDTQ01. The sequence continues at coordinate 22,146 of JAJEAI010000096.1, read as the reverse complement.
GCGTCAAAACCCAGTTCCCAACGCCGCAAGACCAGTCTGTCATTCCCGCGAAAGCTTGCCCTCGACCCTGATCGGGGGCGGGAATCCAGGGGCGGTGGTGGGGCACTACGGCGGCGTTTCCCCGCCCACCCCTCCTGGATTCCCGCTTCCGCGGGAATGACGTTTCTGGGGGTTGTTGCCTCGCCAAGATGGTGTCTTGACACAGCCTGGAAAGCGGGAATCCAGGGGCGGTGTGGGGCACTACGGCGGCGTTTCCCCGCACCGTCACTCCTGGATTCCCGCTTCCGCGGGAATGACGTTTCTGGGGGTTGTTGCCTCTTCCAAGATGGCGTTTGGACACAGCCTGGAAGGCGGGAATCAAATGACGACTCGTAAGATCGCTGGTTTACGAGTCTTGACATAGTCTGTTTCGTGGGAATGACGGAGCGGGAAGTTTCGCGCGAACCACGTATTCGAGGGGGCACAACTGGGTACCGAGGAACAAGACCCTTTCCTCTCGGGTTGTCTCTCATTGGACCTGGAGGTCGGCAAGAACGACGGGACGATTCACGCGTTCGGTGCCGTGCGCGCGGATACCCGACGGCGCCTGACCCATTCCGGGGGCGGCCTCGACTCGGCCCTCGACAGGCTCGATGCATTCGCTGACGGCGCCTCTTTCCTTCTCGGACACAACCTGATCGCCTTCGACTTGCCCTACCTGCGGGCGGCGAAGCCCGACCTGCGGCTCCTCCGGCTGCCGGCGGTGGACACGTTACGCCTCAACCCGCTGGCCTTCCCGCGGAACCCTTATCACCACCTCGTGAAGCACTACCAGGACGGCGGGCTGCGGCGCCGGCAATTGAACGATCCGGAACTGGACGCCCGCCTGGCATTGCAGGTGTTCGGCGACCAGCGGAGCGCGCTCGGGGAGGCGGACGCCGACCTCCTGAAAGCATGGCACTGGCTGGTCACGGCGGAGCCGGGAGACGCGGACCGGGCGCTGGACGTGGTCTTCTCCGATCTTCGCGGCGGCGCGGGCCGCCCCTCGGATGCCGAAGCACGGGCCGCCATCCGTACTCGCTTCGAGGGTGCCGGCTGCGCCGTCCAGGCGGACGAGTTGGTGGCGGCACAGACGGACGGACCCGCCCAAGCTGAAGACGCGGCGGCAACGGCCCGCTCCCGCTGGTCTTTGGCCTATGCCCTGGCGTGGCTGTCGGTGGCCGGAGGCAATTCGGTCATGCCGCCCTGGGTGCGGCACCAGTTCCCGGAGGCGGGACGGCTGGTGCGGCGACTGCGGGACACGGCCTGCACGGACCCCGACTGCGGCTGGTGCCGGGAACGTCACGACCCGCGCAAGGAACTCAAGCGCTGGTTCGGCTTCGACGACTTCCGTCCCGAGCCCGTGGACCACCAGGGGCGGCCGATGCAGCGCACCATCGTCGAGGCGTCCATGGCCGGCCGGCACGTGCTCGGGATCCTGCCCACGGGCACGGGCAAGTCGCTGTGCTACCAGATCCCGGCGCTGTCGCGCTACGACAAGACCGGCGCGCTGACGGTGGTCATCTCGCCCCTGGTGGCGCTCATGGCGGACCAGGTGGCCGGGCTGGAGGCCCGCGGCATAGCCTGCTGCGTGGCGGTGAACGGGCTCTTGTCCATGCCCGAGCGCGCCGACGCCCTGGACCGGGTACGGCTGGGGGACGCGGGCATCCTGCTCTCCTCACCCGAACAGCTTCGGGCGCCGTCCCTGCGTCGCGCCCTCGGCCAGCGGGAGATCGGCGCCTGGGTGCTGGACGAGGCCCACTGCCTGTCGCGCTGGGGGCACGACTTCCGCCCCGACTACCTCTACGTGGGCCGATTCATCAAGGCGAGGGCCGACGGCGAGCCGCCGCCGGTGCTGTGCCTCACGGCCACGGCCAAGCCGGACGTGGTGGACGACATCACCCGCCACTTCCGCCACCGGCTCGGCATCGAGCTGGCCGTGATCAACGGGGGCGTCGAGAGGTCCAACCTGACCTTCGAGGTCATGCCCACCTCCGGCGACGCGAAGTTCGCCGACATCCACCGGGTACTGACGTCGCATCTGCCGCCGGACGCCCCTGGCGGCGCCATCATCTATTGCGCCACGCGGCGCCAGAGCGAAGAGGTGGCGGAGTCCCTGCAACGCAAGGGCGTGGCCGCGGACCATTTCCACGCGGGGCTCTCGCCTGAGATCAAGAAGGACGTGCAGCGGCGCTTCATCCACGGCGAGTTGCGCGCCATTGCCGCCACCAACGCCTTCGGCATGGGCATCGACAAGCCCGACGTGCGGCTCGTGATCCACGCCGACATCCCGGGCTCGCTGGAGAACTACCTCCAGGAGGCGGGCCGCGCCGGCCGGGACCGGGCCGCGGCGCGCTGCGTGCTGCTGTACTCGGCCGACGACGTGGAGCGGCAATTCGGCATGTCGGCGCGCTCGCGGCTGACGCGAGCGGAGATCCACGGCATCCTGCGGGCGTTGCGCAACCTGGACCGGAAGAAGCGCATGGGCGGCGAGGTGGTGGCCACCGCCGGCGAGATCCTCGGCGAGGACGAGGATCAGGTGTTCGAACGCGATTCCGCCACCGACGACACCCGCGTGCGCATCGCGGTCGCATGGCTGGAGGAAGCGGAGTTGCTGACGCGGGAGGAGAACCGCGTGCAGGTGTTCCCGTCGTCGCTACGGGTGCGGTCGGCGGAGGAGGTGCGCGGGCGTCTTCAACGAGCGTCCATCACACCCGCCTACCAAAAGCAGTTGGAAAGCGTGGCCGCGGCCTTGATCGACGCGAAGCCCGACGAGGGCCTCTCCACCGACGAACTGATGGGGGTGTCCGGCCTCAGCCCGGAGGGCGTGCGCCACGCCCTCTACGACCTGGAACGCCTGGGCATCGCCAGCAACGACACGTCCTTGACCGCGTTCGTGCACGCGGGCGTGGAGCACTCCTCCCTGAGGCGTCTGGAGGCGGCAACCGAACTGGAGACCGCGCTGATCCGGCACATGCGCGACGCGGCGCCGGACCTGGGCAAGGGCGGCACGTCGTCGCTGCACCTGCGCGTGGCGTCTCAGGTGCTGCGGGACGAAGGCCTTGCCGATCCCCTGCCGGAGCGGCTGTGGCGCATCCTCCGCGGCATCGCTTACGACGGCCGCGGCGAGGACGGCGCCGCGGGCAGCCTCACCGCGCGCAAACTCGACTCGGAGACCGCGCGGGTGACGCTCCATCGCGAATGGGAAGCGCTACAGGAGACCGCGCGCATGCGGCGCGACGGCGCCAAGCTACTGCTGGCACACCTCCTGGACTGTGTTCCGCAAGGCACCCGCGGCACGGACATCCTGGCGGAAACGACCCTGGGCCGGCTCACCCATGCCCTGGTATCCGACCTGGAAATCAAGAGCAGAATCCGCTACCCGGCCAGGCTGCTGGACCGCGCCCTGCTATGGCTGCACGAGCTGGAGGTCATTCGCCTCAACAAGGGGTTGACGGTGTTCCGACCGGCCATGACCATCCACCTGCAACGGGAGCGGCGGGGTTTCGCCAACGCCGACTTCGAGCCTCTGGCGCTTCATTACCGCGGGCAGGTGCTGCAGATCCACGTGATGGTGGAGTTCGCTGAACGCGGTTTGCAGGCCGTCGCCGACGCGACCCGGATGGCTTTGGACTACTTCGCGTTTGATCAGCAGACGTTCCTGGATCGCTGGCTGCCCAAGCGCACTCGCGAGATCGCCCGGCAGACCACGCCCGCGTCGTGGACAGCCATCGTCGAAGACCTCAAGCATCCCGTGCAGCAGCGCATCGTCGCCGACGACCGCGAGCAGACCAACGTGCTGGTGCTGGCCGGACCGGGCTCCGGCAAGACCCGGGTGCTGGTGCACCGCATCGCCTATCTCATCCGCGCCCGGCGCGAGAACGCCCGCGGCATCCTGGCCTTGGCCTACAACCGGCACGCGGCCGTCGACATCCGCCGCCGCCTCGGCGAACTGATCGGCGAGGATGCGCGCGGCGTGACCGTGCTCACCTGCCACGCCCTGGCCATGCGCCTGACCGGCGCCAGCTTCACCGGACGTGCCGAGCGTCCCGACGAGGAGTCCTTCCGCGAGGTCCTGCGCCGGGCGGTGGACCTCTTGCGCGGCCAGGGGGTTCCTCCGGAGGACGCGGACGAGCAACGGGCGCGGCTCCTGGCCGGTTTTCGCTGGATCCTCGTGGACGAGTACCAGGACATCGCCGCGGACCAGTACGAGCTGATCTCTGCCTTGGCCGGACGCACCCTCGAAGACGACGACGGCAAGCTCACCGTCTTCGCCGTGGGAGACGACGACCAGAACATCTACGCCTTCAACGGCGCCTCGGTGGAGTTCATCCGCCGCTTCGAGGAGGACTACGGTCCCAAGCCCATCCACCTCGTCGAGAACTACCGCTCCACCGCCCATATCATCGACGCCGCCAACGCCGTGATCGGGCCGGCCCGAGAACGGATGAAGGACGAGCATCCCATCCGCGTCAACGCCGCGCGGGCCAAGGACGCGCCCGGAGGCGAGTGGGAGGAGCTGGACCCGGTGGCGCGGGGGCGGGTCCAGGTCCTTCCGGTCCCGCGTGACGCCGAGCCGCGGGATCCGGTGGCGCAGGCGCGGGTCGTCATGACCGAGTTGCGGCGGCTCGCTGCCCTGTCGCCGGACTGGGACTGGGGACGGTGCGCCGTGATCGCACGCGAGTGGCGCTACCTCGTCCCGGTGCGCGCGTACTGCGAGCACCACGGCATCCCCGCGCAGACGGGCAACGAGGAGATCCCCGCCTTCTGGCGGTTGCGCGAGACCCAGCGCTTCGTCGAATGGCTGCGCGGCCGCGACGCCGGGCTCGTCGACGGCCGCGCCTCGCGCGGTTGGGTGGACGCGCAGCCGCCCAATCCCTGGCACGAGCTGTTACGGCAAGCCATGGACGAACACGCGCTCGAAACCGGCGGCGGCGAGACCACCGTCGACCACTTCCTCGAATGGCTGGCCGAGTGGGGCCGGGAGATACGCCGGCGCCAGCGCGGCCTTCTCCTGCTCACGGCCCACCGCGCCAAGGGGCTCGAGTTCGACCACGTGGCCGTGCTCGACGGCGGCTGGAAGCGCGTCGGCCGCGACGAGGATCCCGACGCACCAAGACGGCTGTACTACGTCGCCATGACGCGGGCGCGCGCCACCCTGGCGCTGGCGCGGTTCGAGGGGCAGCATCCGATCCAGGACATATTGCTCGAGCGCGCGTCGGTGCTGCGCCGGGACCCCGCCGTGCTTCCGCCCTGCCCCGCCGAGCTTCGATACCGCCACGTCCAACCCGGTCTCCGGGACGTGGACCTGGGATTCGCCGGGCGCCATGTCGCCCGCCACCCGACGCACCGGGCCATCGCCGCCTTGTCGCCGGGAAAGTCACTCGGAACACGGATCACGAATGCAGGCCGCTGGGAATTGTTGGACGGCAAAGGCGCGGTGGTGGGACGCCTGGCCGCGAGCTTCGGACCGCCGCCCGGCATGCACTGCCGCTCCGCCACGGTGCTGGCCATCGTGACGTGGGACCGCGAGATATCGGACCCCAAGTACAACGACACCATCAAGTGCGACCGCTGGGAGGTGGTGGTGCCGGAGTTGGTGTTCGAACAGGATGAGAACTGAACAGCCCACGGATCAATCGATGTGTTGCGGGGAACCGTATCGTATTATATAGTGACCTGTATTAGGCAATATGGGTGGCCATAATGAAGACGACCATCGAGATTTCCGATGAGCTCGCCAACGCGGCAAAAACGTATGCAGCCCGGAACAACATGACGTTGAGGTCGCTGGTGGAACGCGGTTTGCGTGAGGTCATGCGTGTGGACCGACAGCGATCAGGGTTCAAGTTGAAGGACGCCAGCGTTGGCGGCCGGGGGTTGCAGACCGAATATCGCGACGCGGATTGGTCCCGCATCCGGGAGGCCGTGTACAAGGACCGAGGAAGTTGATCGCCACCGATGCGAACATTCTCGTCTACGCCCATCGGGCGGACTCGGACTGGCATGAGCGGGCCAAGTCCTGCATCGAACGTCTGGCGGAAGGACGCGTGGCGTGGGGCATACCCTGGCCCTGTGTCCACGAGTTCCTGGCCATTTCTACCCACCCGAGGATATATGATCCGCCATCGACCCTGGCAGACGCCGTGAAGCAGATCGAGGCGTGGCTCGAGGCACCGGTCGCCGTGTTGTTGCACGAAGGCGCCGCGCACTGGGACGAACTCAAGCAGCAACTCTTCGCGGCCCAGGCGAGAGGACCGCTGGTCCACGACGCAAGGGTAGCAGCGATGTGTATCGACCACGGCGTCACGGAACTGTGGACGGCCGACCGCGACTTCAGCCGCTTCCCCGAACTTCCAACCCGCAATCCGCTGCTTGGCTGACCGAGAAGGCCATGACGTCGACCGACCGTATCCGCTCGTTCGTCGAGAACCGGACCACGCAACGCTGGATCACCATCCTGATCGTGCTGAACGCCCTGGTGCTGGCATTGGAGACCAGCCCGGCGGCCATTGCCGCGGCCGGAAGCTTCCTCAAGCTGGCCGACCGGGTGATCCTCGCCGTGTTCGTGGTGGAGATCCTGCTGAAGGTGGTGGGGCAGCGCCGCGACTTTGTCCGCGATCCCTGGAACCACTTCGACACCATGGTGGTGACCATCGCGCTGATTCCCGCCACCGAGTTCCTCTCGGTAATGCGCGCGCTGCGCATCCTCCGGGTCTTCCGGCTGATATCCACCGTGCCCTCCATGCGCCGCGTGGTCGCCGCGCTGCTCCACGCCGTGCCCGGCATGAGCTCGGTCGTGATGCTGTTGTCGGTGATCTATTTCGTGTTCTCGGTGATGGCCACCAACCTGTTCGCCGACCGCTTCCCGGACTGGTTCGGCAGCGTCGGCAGCTCGGCCTACACCCTGTTCCAGATCATGACCCTGGAAAGTTGGTCCATGGGCATCGTACGGCCGGTGATGGAAGTGTTTCCGCACGCGTGGGTCTTCTTCGTGCCCTTCATCCTGGTCACGTCGTTCGCCGTGCTGAACCTGTTCATCGGCATCATCGTCGACGCGATGCAGACCCACGGGCACGGAGACGTCTTCGGCGAGATACCCGCCGAGTCCCACGCGGAACCGACGCTCGGGGACCTGCAGGCCGAGATACGCGCGTTGCGGACCGAGTTGGCCGAACTAAAGCGAGACAGCTAACCTCGACGTTGCAGAAACTGGAACCATGGAGAGGGACCACCTGGCCGGTGTCCCCGCCCACACGCCGCCTGGATTCCCGCTTTCCAGGCTGTGCCAAAACGCTGCTTCCTGGCGACTAAACGCCATCCGTCATTCCCGCGAAAGCGGGAATCCAGGTGGGGTGGAGCGGGGAAACGCCGCTGCAGCGCCCCGCCACCGCCCCTGGATTCCCGCTTTCGCGGGAATGACGATTCAGGGGATTGTTGCCTCTCTTGAATGGAGTTCTGACACAGCCTGTTTCGCCGGAGAATGACGATTCGTAGGGTGTGCTTCGGGTCGTTCTTCACAGACTCTTCCTTACACCCTCGACATCCCGCCCCCCGCGGGCGGCTGCGACTTCCCGGGCATCCACTCCACGTCCTTGCGCGGGCCGTCGGCGCGGACGGTGAAACGCGCCTTGCCGAGCTTCTCGATGTCGATCTCCAGGGTATCGCCGTTGTTCATGGGGCCGAGGCCCACGTGGTAGGTGCCGGTGGCGATGACGTCGCCGGGCTGGAGTTGCACGAAGCGCGACAGCCATGAGACCAGCTCGGGGATCTTGTGGGCCATGTGGCGGGTGTTGTAGTCCTGCCGGGCCTCGCCGCCGACCCAGGACTTGACCGTGAGGTCGTGGGGGTCGGGGACCTCGTCGGCGGTGGTGATCCAGGGGCCGCAGGGGCTGTGGCTGCCCTGTCCCTTGGGCAGGAACTGGGTGCGGCGCACCATGCCGCGGTTGGAGATGTCGAAGAAAGGCACGTAGCCGAACACCGCGTCCATGGCGTCGGCCTCGGAGACGTTGCGGCCGCACGATCCCATGACGAAGGCCAGCTCGGCCTCGGGCTGGGTCACCACCACCGCCGGAATGTCGGGCAACTCCACCGCTCCTTCCGGCCCCAGCAGCTCGGGCGCCTTGTAGAAGAACTCGATGGGGAGCGTGTCGGGAGTGCGTTCCGGCGAGTCGAGGTAGTTGACGAAGGCGGCCAGGCACTTGCTCGGCCGCGGGATGGGCGCCAGCAGCTTCGCGACGCTCAGCGGGAAGCCCGATCCCTCCCGGCACAGCCGGTCGAACTCCTTGCGGTAGTCGTCGAAGTTGGCGATGACCTCTTCCATCACCCGTTGGGGCCCCTTCTCGACCCGGTACTGGATGATGCCGCTCACGTCCACGACGTCGCTGTCGGTCTTGAGGACGCCGATGCGGTCGTCGTTGAAGCGAAGTATTTTCACGCGGAATGCTCCTTGTATTTCCGATAGCCTGCGCCTCAGCCATCCAAGGGCGACCGCGGGTCGCCCCTACAATCGGGGTCCCGGAGAGGCGGACCGCCGTAGGGGCGACCCGCGGTCGCCCCTCTTCCAGACAGACTCCTAGTCGTTCACCGGTTCCAGCCAGAGGTCCACCAGCGCCAGCCGTCCTTCACGGGCGGCCTGGAGTCCCCGTTCCAGCGCCCCCTTGACCTCGGCCGGATTCTGCACCCGCTCGCCGAAGCCGTCGAAGGCCCGGGCGATGGCCGGATAGTCCGGCGCCGGCGCGATGGAGGTGCCGACGAACTGGTTCGTCCGCACCGCCCAACCGTCGGGATAGTACGCGGGCACGCCGCGCTTCATGGACTTGTAGCCGTGGTTGTTCATGAGCACGATGAGGATCGGCATGCGGAATTCCTGGGCGAAGCCGAAGCCCGCGATGCCGGGGTTGTAGTTGAAGGAGCCGTCGCCGATGATCAGCACCACGGGACGGTCCGGCTCCGCGGCCTTGACCCCCAGGGCGGTGCCGAGGCCCGTGCCCAGGCCGCCGATGCAGCCGCTGAAGAAGTTGCCCGGCTTGACCCGGTCCAGGTACTGGTGCAGCGCCATGCGGTGCGTAATGGTCTCCTCCACCAGGTAGACGTCCTCGGGGAGCACCTGGTTGAGCTGGTACATGACCCAGTCGGTGTCCATGGGCTCCTTGGACTCCAGGCTTTGGGCATGCTCCGCCCACGCCGCCCGGCGCGCCGCGCCCTGCTCCCGCAGCTTGGCGCGTCGTTCCACGGCGGCGGCGCCGTCGACCCCGTCCTTGCCGAGCCGCTCCACGAGCGCGCCCAGGGAGGCCTCCAACTCGCCAGCGATGCTCAGGTCCACCTGCACGCCCCAGTAGGGCAGGTTCATGTGCAGCGGCTCCTCGTCCAGGGCCACCACCTTGGCGCCCTGCGCGATGGCCGCCGATGCCGGATGCCACGGCTGGGTCGCACCGATGAGGCACACCACGTCGGCGCCGGCCATGTAGTCGCCGGGCTCGAAGCCGCCGTGCAGGTCGTGGTCCCGCGGGAAGTTGAAGTAGCCGCTGCTGCGGGTCTCCACCACCGGGGCGTTGAGCAGCTCCGCCAGCTCCACCATGCGCTCCACAATGACGGTGTTCTTGCCGGCGTTCTCGCTCACGATGACGGGGTTCCGCGCCGTGCGCAGCAGACCCGCCAGCTCGGCGATCCCCTCGGGGTCCGGGCTCGGCATGGTGGGCATGGACACCTTGAGAGGCGCCTCACGGGTGACCTTGTCGAACAGGTATTCCATGGGCAGCGACACGAACACCGGCCCGCGCGGCGAACTCATGGCCATCTGGCAGGCGCGCTGGATGGTGGAGACCAGGATGTTCTTGTCGTTGACCCCGAAGCTCCACTTCACGCAACGGTCCACCAGGCGGGCCGGGCCGCCCACGTCCGAGAGGAAGCGCATCCACTGGCCGCCGGGATCGGGGCCGTCATCCTCGCCGAAGGCGATGGACTCGCCGGTGAAGACCACCATGGGCACCTGCTCGTGGAGCGCCCCGCGAAGGGCCATGGAACCGTGCAGCGCGCCGACGGTGGTGTGGATCATCACGCCCGGCAGCTTGCCGGTGGCCTTGGCGTAGCCGCTGGCCATGGCCAGCGCGATCTCTTCGTGGCGCGAGCTCAGGTACACCGGCATGCTCTCGTCCGGCTTGGCCAGGGCCTCCCACACCGGCGACCACTCCGAGCCCGGCGACGCGAAGACGCGCTCCACGCCCATGCCCGACAGAACGCGCAGGAAGGCCTCTCCGCCCGTGAGTCCGTTGACTTCGATCATGTGTCGTTCCTCCATTCGGTGCGTTGGTCCGCGTCGGCGTCAATGTTCGCGCTCCCCCACCCCTGGATTCCCGCCCCCGATCGGTGTCGAGGGCAAGCTTTCGCGGGAATGACGAGAGTAAAGGCAGGCCGCCTTCCTGCCCCCGGAACTCGTCCATAGGTAGACCACACCGCCGGGGCGGTCAACTCCTCAAACGTCCCTGCCGGCGAAGGTGGGGAGCCACCCCGCGGGCGGGCGCAGGTCCAGGGAATTTTCGTCTATGGAGGTGCGCCCTGACAGGAGCACGCGCTCGCCACGGTAGGCCCACACGCGCAGGTCGGCCCAAACGTGCGCGCCGTCGCCGAGGGCGATGCGTGGCCGTCCCACCTTGCGCTGGGCGACGTAGCCCTCGCCGCGCCGCACCAGCCGTTGCAGGCGCGAGCGTCCCACGCGCGCGCTGGGCAGAAAGCCGCGGCTCGCGTGGCTTCGCATGGGCTTGAAGACGAACCGGTCCCGGTCCGCGGCGAGGCCGTCGAGGTTGTCGGGCCGGAGCAGGTGGGTCTCGGGAATGTGCCGGCTCAGGACCGCGCGCTCGCCGGGTTCGATGCCGAGATCCCGATCCCATTGCGGCAGGGAAAGGAACTCCAGCAGCCGCTTGTCGCTGCGCGTGGCGTAGGTGAAGGGGCTGGGCGCGACGTAGACGTGGGCTTCCAGGAACGCGTCGCGCAACGCGCGCGTGACTTCCTTCTCCAGGAAGAAGTCCGTGGAACGGTTCACGATGAAGGAAACCGGCTCGCCGCGGTGTCGCAGCCGCGCTCCGTCCCAGTCGAGATCCGCCGTGGAGGCCACTTCCGCGCGCCAGCCCTCCCCGCGAAACAACTCCCGCAGCATCTCCATCTCGCGCTGGAACTTGCCCCGTTCCAGGGCGTCGGGCTCGTCGAGGATGAGGAAGAGCCCGTCGGGCATCCCGCCGAAGAAACCCTCGGCCTCCCGCCGCACCATGCGAAGGATGTGTTGGCCCAACTCGGCCGCCGACGGCGGCGCTTCGACGGCCTGCTGGAGGTCCGGCTCCAGGAGTGCGTGGTAGCCTTCGTTGATGAGACCGGCGAAGAGAAGCCCGGAGCCGTTGTCATTGAACTCGATGACCTGCCACGGGCCTCCGGGAGGCAGGTGGAAGTCCCAGGCGCTGAAGAAGCAGACCTCCGGCCGGTGCGCCGGCACGCTCTGGCCCGACGAACCGACCACGGCCTCCTGCCACGCGGGCCGGGTGGTGACGTCCTCGAAGACACGGATGAACGCGTCGATCTCGTCCAGCACGGCGGGCGGGATCACTTGGTGCGCGAACGTGACCGAGAACTCATCCGGAACGCCGGGAATGCCCCCGGCACGGAGCCGGCTCCAGAACTCTTGGCGCCGATCCTCCATCAGCTTGGCGGGCGGGTGTTACGGCACATGCAGGATACGTACCAGAGACTGAAGGAACCGCGCCACCTCGGCGCTGTCCTCCAGCCGGTACCGCGCCGCGGTCGAACGGGGCTCGTCCGCCACGAGGATCCCGACGCCCCTGCCCTCCAGCACCTCGAAGGCATCCTCGTCGGTGGTGTCGTCGCCCATGTAGAACGGCACCACGTCCGCGTGGTCGAGGTCGAGGGCCTCCAGAATCCACTGGACCGCCTTGCCCTTGTTCCAGTTGAAGCGCGGGCGGATCTCGAACACCTTCTTGCCGTGGGTCTTGCGCAGCGTGGGGTAGTCCGCCATCAACCCGTCGACGACGGATTCCACCCGCGTCACCGCGGACTCTTGCACGAGCCGGTAGTGCACCGCCAGGGAGTAGCCCTTGGTCTCCAGCAAGAGGCCGGGAGTATCCCCGAGGGCGCGGCGCAGCCGCTGATGCAGTTCCTGCATGGCCGGGAGAAACTCCTGTCCCACCTCGTGGTGGATGCCGGAGCCCTCCGGCCCGACGATCTCGAATCCGTGTGTTCCGGCGTAGAAGAGATTGTCGAGGCGGACGTGTGCCTGCACGTCCCTGCGCGTGCGCCCGCTGACGATGGCGGTCACGCAACGGTCGCCCAGCCGCCGCACCACCGCGCGCATCTCGTCGGAGAGCTCGGCCTGCTCGGGCGTGTCGACGATGGGAGTCAGGGTCCCGTCGTAGTCGAGGAACACCGCCGCGCGCCTGCCCTCGATGGTATTCTCGATGTCATGAAAGTCGGCCAGCGCGGAGGGGATCGTCCATTCGCTCATCCCGAAGTCCGCCCCCAGCATTCCATTTCGCTCCACTCATCCTCGGGAATGGAATAGGAGTGCATGCCGGCGATCAATCCCGCGCGATCCAGGTTGCTGGGACAGATCGTGCGTTCGTCGATGTTCTTTTCCGCCAGCCTGGCGTCCATGAGGTCGTGGCTGCGATCCGAGTGGCCCAGACCCATGGCGTGCCCGATCTCGTGGGCGGTCATGTTCTGGGCCTCCACGGCCCCCACCCCCCTGAGCCCCATGAAGACGTAGGCCTTGCGAATTCCTTCTTGTCCGTTGCGGCACTTGACCTTGGTAGCGCCCACGATCCCGGGCAACACGTCGTCGAACAGCTCGATGGTGATGTCGGCTTCGTCCTTCGCCGTCTCCCACATGGCGTAGAACGGCTGCACGCGGTTCCATTGCAACACGCCGCGACGTACCGCGAGCGCGATCTCCAGGGGCACGCCGGCCCAATCATTGACCTTGAACGTCACCAGGTCGCGGTCCACGGGTTTCCACCGGGCCACCGCTCCGTCCTTGCACGTCATCCGGTGGATGTGCACCATGCGCGCAGGGTCGTCGTGGCCCTCGGACGCGGCGCCATGACCGGCCCGGACGCCGTCTCCGTGCTCGCAGGAGACTCCCGTTTCGGCGTCTCCGGCCTCCACGCAGGTCTCGGCGCCGGCGGAGTGGAACAGGGTCAGGGAGAACGCCACGGCAAGAAAGGAAAGGAGTGTTTGATTGGGCGTGATCATGCTGACGTCGGCAAAGCCTTGGGCGCAATCGATCGCGTCACCGTGAACCCGCCCTTATACATGGTCGCGCCCTTGCCTGCAAGCCGCGGAGAAAGGAGCGAGGGAGGGCGCCGAGGCGCCCTCCCTCGGGAAGAGGGAAAGGAAGGTAGCGACGGTTCAGCCGATGAGGCCGCCGTCGTCGCGGGTCACCGCGATCACGGTGGACCGTGGCACGGTGTCGCCGCCGTCCGGGAAGTGGCTGTTGCCCCGTTCGCCCGGATGCTGGATGCCCACGAACACGGTCCTGCCGTCCGCGCTCCATGCGATCCCCGTGATCTCGCATTCCTTGGGTCCCACCAGGAAGCGGCGGATCTCGCCCGTCACCGGGTCGCCCACCAGCATCTGGTTGTTGCCCTGCCCCGCGAAACCCTCGGCGTCGGAGTAGTTTCCGTCTGTCTGGATCCACAGCATGCCGTTGCGGTCGAAGGCGATACCGTCCGGGGAGTTGAACATGTTGCCCTTGTTGACGTTCTTCGAACCGGCGTTGGCGCCCTGGTGCACCGTGGGGTTGCCCGCCACCACGTACAGGTCCCAGACGAAGCCGGGGGCCAGGTGGTCGCCGCCGTCCGGTCGCCAGCGCACGATCTGGCCGTAGAGGTTGCCGGCGCGGGGGTTGGGTCCGCCCACGGGCGTCGCGTCGCCGCCGGCGTTGGGCTTCTTGCCGCGGTTCTTGTTGTTGGTGAGGGCGCAGTAGACCTCGGCCTTCTTGGGGTTGGCGGCCACCCATTCGGGGCGGTCCATGGTGGTGGCCTTCACCGCCGAGGCGGCGAGGCGCGTATGGATGCAGACCTCCGCGGCGGAGGCCATGCCCGTGGCCTGGGGAGTCAGTTCCACCCACTCGCCGCGGCCGCCGTCGGCGAACTTGGCGACGTAGAGCTTGCCCGTCTCCAGCAGGTCGGCGTTGTTGCCGCCCTCGACGTAGCGGCCGTCGCTCACGAACTTGTAGAGGAACTCGCCGCGCTCGTCGTCGCCCAGGTAGACCACCACCTGACCGTTGGCGGTCAACACCAGCTCGGCGTTCTCGTGCTTGAAGCGGCCGAGGGCGGTGCGCTTCTTGGGAGTCGACTTGGGGTCCAGCGGATCGATCTCGACGATGTAGCCCGCGCGGTTGGGTTCGTTGGGGTGCCTGGCGATGTCGAAGCGCTCGTCCGTCATGGCCCAGCCGTACTTGTCCTTCGCGTCGACCCCGTAGCGCTTGAACTCGGGGGTAACCTTGGCGCCGGCGTCGGCCGAGGAGAAATAATCGTCGAAGTTCTCTTCGCAGGTGAGGTAGGTGCCCCAAGGGGTGCGGCCGTTGCCGCAGTTGTTCCAGGTGCCGAGGGTGCGCGTGCCCGTGGGATCGGCCGCCGTCTTCACGAGATCGTGACCGCGCGCTGGTCCGGTGATCTCCATGGGCGTATCGCCCGTGATCTTGCGGTTGTAGGGCGAGTCCTTGACGATGGACCACTTGCCGTCCTTGCGTCGGATCTCCACCACCGACACGCCGTGAGCCGCCTTGCTCTTGCGCACGTCGTCCGCGTTGCGGGGCAGCTTGCCGCCGCCCTCGAAGACGATGCCGCGGTTCACGTACTCGTTGTTGACCGCCAGCACGCTGTGGCCGCGGTGGTTGAACAGCGCCATGCCGTCGTTGTTGTCGCCGAAGGCGAGTTCCTGGCTGGCTCCCGTTCCGCGGGTCTTCTGGTCGAACTCGGGGCCGCGTGACCAAAGCGGATCGCCCCATCTCGCCACCGCGTGCCAACCGTAGCCCTTGGGCACGGTGACCGTGTCGAGGGTGTTGGCCGCCACCGCGTCGAACCCGAAGCGGTTGGCGCCGGCCAGAGCGGCGAGGGGCTTGAGCACCCCGGTGCTCATGACGAACGCGGAAGCCGCGAAGGCGACGCCGCCGCTCAGGAAGCCGCGCCGGGAGATGGCCTTCGCGGCCAGCTTGGCGAAATCGGTTTCTGCCGGTCGCGAATCGCGATCTTCGTCGTACGCGTCGGTTGACGCTTCGTGCCTTGTGGCGATACGTGTTTCTGACATGATATCCCCCGTGGTAATGGTGGCCTGTAGTGACGCGATCGGCGAAGCGCGAACGGCGAGTGAATCGCCGAAAACCCCTGGCCGTCGATGAGCACAACGTACCCAAACCCTGTTACGTTCCGGTGACCGCAAGGCTAAGAGACCCGGAAGAAATCGCGACGGGACGGTTGCCGATGGGGGACGACGAGAACGACGCTGGGAGTTGGAAGAATGGACATGACCTTCGGCATTGAGGAAGAGTTTTTCCTCGTCGATCCCGGAAGCCGGGACATCATCGCGGACCCCGACCCCGGGATCTTCGACTGGTGCGAGCAGAACCGCGGCCCCCACGGCTTCGTGCACGAGTTCCTGCGTTCCCAGATCGAGACGAACACACGGGTGTGCGAATCGGTGGCTGCCCTGCGCGATGCGCTTCGGGAAACCCGCCGGGTCGCCGCCGAGGCGGCCGACCGCCACGGCGCCACCATCATCGCCTCGTCCACCCATCCGTTCGCCGCGTGGGAAGCGCAGATGAGCACGCCCAAGGAACGGTACGACAGGCTCGCCACCACGTTTCAGGAGAGCGCGCGGCGCCTGCTCGTGAGCGGCATGCACATCCACGCCGGTTTCGGCGACGCCGACTCGCGCATCCGGGTCATGACCGCCATGCGGCGCTACATGCCCCTGATGCACGCCCTCTCCACGTCGTCGCCCTTCCACGGCGGCCGCGAGACCGGGTTCAAGTCCTACCGGTTGACCATCATGGGAGCGCTACCGCGCACCGGCCTCCCCGGCCCCATGTGGTCCAAGGCCGAGTTCGACCAGCTCGTAGCCGACTACCAGCGCATGAACCTCATCGGCGACGGCAGCGAGCTGTGGTGGGACATCCGCCCGTCCGTGCGCTTCCCCACCATCGAGCTGCGCATCTGCGACCTGTGCCCGCGCATCGACGACGCCATGTGCATCGCCGCCCTGTACGCCTCACTCATCCGCCGGCTGTCGCGCCTCGACGCCGCGGGCGAGCTGCCCGCCGAGCCCCCCACCGAGATCATCGCCGAGAACCGCTGGCTCGCCCAGCGCTACGGCGTCCTCGGCTTCCTCGGCGACACCCGCCACGGCGGCCGCCAGGACATCGAGGACTACACCAACGAAGTGCTGGAAGAGCTGGCCGATGACGCCCGCGCCCTGGGCTGCGAGGAGGAACTGCGCCACGCCCTCGCCATCATCCGCGAAGGCACCGGCGCCGACCGCCAGATCGACCTCTTCCGCCTGCGCAGGGTGGAGGGCGATACCGATGCTCAGGCGCTGAGGGCGGTGGTGGACCTGGTGATCGAGGAGACGCGGGAGGGGGTTGGGTAGGGGGAGTGAGTTCAGGGCCTGTCGCTTGACGCGCGCGTGGTCAAACGAGTTCAGTGTGTTCCCAGTGCCTCCAGACCCGTCAACCACGCGCCGAACCGGGGACATTCCTTGCGAATGACGGCCAGACCGATCTTTCCCGCCAGCCGCGGGCCGTTGACCACCTTCCGGTAACGCGGAATGACCCCCAGGATACGCTTGCTGGGCGCGGTCGCGCTGTGATCGTTGATGTCCTCCGGGGTCGGGAACTGGCGCCGAATGTCCTGAAGCAACCGGACCGATTCCCCGGACGCACCGGGAATATCGGCGAATACGCCTGCGTCCGAGAAGAGTAACGCCTCGAACTCGTGCCGCTGTACGTAAGGGAGCACCTTCTCCCGATCGATTTCCCGCCCGATCCGGTCCTTGATCTCGGCGAACAACCGCTCCTGTAACGCTTCCGGGCCTCCGGGCACATCGCGGCGGAAACCGTAGAAATCCACCAGCGAAGTCACTGCGTCAAAACTCCAGGACAAGTGAGCCATCTCTGTTACAAGCCGCCCCGTAGAAACGTTGCCACCGCCGTGACGTCCCCGAGCCCGGCCCAACAGAACCGGCGTCGCCTCGACTCCGCTCGCCCTCAGGTGCTCCGCCAGAACATCCTTGACGAATTCCCTTTCGGTTTGCCCTTCCACCGACACGGCGAGCCGTATCACGGGTACCCCCCGAGGAGATTCTTCTGCCAAAGCTCACCCGATGTGAATCCCTCGTCGAGCCACACCCGATAGTCCTCCGGCGTCAGTTTACGTAACTCGGTCCGACCCTCCTTGAGGTCCAGGACAAAGATCTCGCCCAGTTCAAACGCGTCGACAAGCAACGGAGACTGGGTCGCAACGATCACCTGCCTCTCTTCGGCGAGGGCCCCTATCATGCCTCCCACCAAGCCCACCGCGGCTGGATGCAAGCCCAGTTCCGGCTCGTCCAACAGAAGTACGTCGGGCAACATCTCAAGCGGGAGATTCAGGAGCGTCACGAGAGCGAAGAATCGCAGTGACCCGTCGGAAGTCAGATGGGCGCCAAAGGTCTTCGCCGTCCCCTTGGCCTTCCATCTCAGCGACACTTTCCCGTAACTCTCTTCGATCGCGAAGCGATCGAAGGCCGGCAGGACCCGGCCGATGGTATGACAGATGAGCTCATAACGGCTGACGTCCTCGCGTTCCAACCTGTACAAGACCGCCGCCAAGTTCCCGCCATGGGTGAGGAGCTGGTTGTTGTCCTCCACATCCCACTTTTGTTTGAAGACCGACGTGTCGGAGGTGTCGTGGAACTGGTACACAGCGCAGTTTCGGAGCATTGTCACGATGGCTCTGGCGATCTCCGCATTTGCAGAGTTGTATCTCTGCGCGAACTGGACCAACCCGGTTTCTTGTCGGTCACTGTGAACACGATACCAGTTCGTTTGCCAAGCGTGCCCTTCGAATCGGAAACGTTCTCCAACGAAGAAGAACCGGTCCGGATGGGCGTGCTGCAGTTCGAAGTGGTAGATGTTGCGTCCACTGTCATTACGCAAGGTGATCTCCGCCTCGATGCGCTCGGTACGTCGGCTGCCGCCATACAACTGGTCATCGGCCCCACCTTGCCTCTCCACAAACTCCCCCAGCTTTCGGAACCGGAGCATCCATCGCAACATCTCGAAGAACCGGATGAAATTGGATTTCCCGGAGCCGTTGGCACCGATCAGAACGGCTACCTTGGGGATTTCCGCGAGTTCCACGTCCGCCAGCGACCGGAAGCCACGGATACGGACACTTTCAATGATGGGGGGTCTCATCGGCTTCCTACCCGATCCGAGTCCGCCGGACTCGCGAAGGCATCGGATGCGTTTCGGGCCATCAGGTTCGGTCCAGGTCGCGATCGTGCAGGATACGGAACGGACTCACGCGTGGGGTCCCTGCCTCCTTGCGTCCCCGAACGCCCTGAAGCCAGGCTTCGGGGAAGGGCCGAGAGGCAATGCGGTCCAACTCGGTACGGAGATACTCATCCACGGACTGCCCCCGCGACGCAGCCCGCGCCGAGAGTTCATCGCGAACATGCTCTGGAACGCCTCGGATGGTGATTTGTACCGGCATGCTCGCATTGTGACAGCACCAACGCTACTCCGCAAACCACATGGAAGCCACGCTGGCCCATGCGGCCAGGGAGGTCCGCAAACAGGGCAAGGGAAATTGCCGCCGCCCCGGATTGTTGCTAGTCTACAGGGAAATTTCGCACTCATCCGAAGACGCCCGCGAGCGAGAGCGGGCGCTGCCAGTGCAGGAGGTCTTGCCATGTCCGTGATCGATGCCGATACCCACGTCGACGAGTCCGATGCCACCTGGGCCGCTTTGGAGGGGACGCCCTACGCGAAGTACATGCCGGTGACGGTGCACATGTCCGACGAGGAGGCGAACCGGGCCGGCTTCAACACCACGACCCGGCGCAGTTGGGTGGTGGAGGGAAGGCTTCAGAACCGCGCGGTGCGGGACGAGATCAACCACCCGCCGCGGGTGCGGCGGGAGTTGGACGACGTGGAGGGCCGCGTCGCTCACATGGACGAGATGGGCGTGGACATCCAGGTCATCTTCCCGACCTTCTTCATCCGCCACAACACCCAGAACGCCGAGGCCGAGTGGGCGCTGGCCACTACCTACAACCGCTGGCTGGCCGAGAAATGCGCGCCCACCAACGGGCGGCTGCAGTGGGCCGCGGTGCTGCCGTGGCTGAATCCGGAAATGAGCATCGAGGAGCTGCGCTGGGCCAAGGAAAACGGCGCCTGCGGCATCTTCAAGCGCGGCTTCGACATCGGCCGCAAGGTCACCGACCCGCATTTCTTCCCCGTGTACGAGGAGGCCAACCGGCTGGACATGCCGTTGTGCATCCACACGGGCCATCCGCTGCCGTCGCGGGAGTGGGACCGCGGCTTCCCCATCATGTACGCCTTCGCCGAGCTGGTGACCTCCAAGGTGCCGGAGATGTTCCCCAACCTGCGCTTCGGCTTCATCGAGTCGGGAGCGTCGTGGATCCCCTACGTGATGTCACAACTGGGTGCAACCAAGCGCGCCGCGCTCCGCGGCACGGGCACCGCCCTGCCGCAACTGTGCGACCTCGACCCCGACATCTTCCGCAAGAACCGCTGCTACATCACCATCGACCCCATCGACGATGTCGAGTCGCTCCTGAAATTCCACACCGAGGACCACCTGATCATCGGCACGGACTACAGCCACACCGACATCTCCGCCAACCTGAGCGGCCTCAACGAGGTGCACAACTGGGTGGACGAGGGGCGGATCGACAGAGAGCAGGCCGAGAAGATCCTCAACACCAACTCGCGGGTGTTTTACGGGCTGTAGAAACGGGTGTCTCCGAGTACGTGTGTGACAGGGGTGGGTTTTAAACCCGCCTGTCACTCCTCGGCAGCGCCGATACGGTATGCGGCCCTGTATCTCGGCGACTGGCTCTCCTGGCGCTGGATGCGATCACCCACCGCGACGTCGAGAGCCGCTTTCGGCTCTTACCGAGCGCCACGGCGAGATGCCCTCTTCAACCCGGTGTAACCGCGCTAGTTGGTCGGAACGACTCTGGCAAGACCGCCATCATTGACGCTGTCCGTTATGCACTGCTCACGCGAGATCAGGAATTCATCCGCGTCCAGCCAGACGACTTCCACATTGACAATACTGGCAAACAGGCCACTGAAATCTACATCGCCTGCAAACTTATCGGTCTCAATGACGCGGAAAAAGGCGCGTTCATCGAGTATCTCTCTTATGAGGGCGATGATGTCGTCCTCTACGTTGTCTGGACGGCCCGCAGGCTAAGTGAAGCGCCGGGTACACGCCGCTGGATTGATGTGTCGGTTCGTAGCGGAGTTGACGGTGCAGGGCCGGCATTCGAGACGCCGGTTCGCGAATTGCTTTCCGCCGCATACCTTCGCCCACTACGGGACGCGGAACGCGAGATGTCTCCCTGAAGGGGCTCGCGCCTGTCTCAGATCCTTTCCAACGTCCGGGAAATCTCTGAAGGCGAACATTTCGACACCGCAAACATCCCCCAAGATGCCACTGCCGTCGGGAAGCTCAGCCTTGTCGGGCTGTCGGACTACATGCGCCACAGCATCAAACACCACGCCGGGGTCGGGAGTGCACAGGACGCGATCAACAAGCAGTATCTTACTTCACTGTCTTTGCGCGGAGATGATCTGCAAAGCAAGATCGACGTTTCCGAGGGAGGCACGGAGAGCGCACGGCTCCGGCAGATTCTGGAGCGGCTTGAACTTGGTCTGCTTGATGCGACAACCGGAGACCCCAAGGGCCGGTACGGCCTCGGTTCAAACAACCTGCTCTTCATGGCGTGCGAGCTTCTGTTGCTTGGTAAAGAACCCGAAGGGCTTCCGTTGCTTCTGATTGAGGAACCGGAAGCTCACCTTCATCCACAACGCCAGCTTCGCTTGATGGATTTTTTGCGACAGGCGGCTGAAGGAGCCATTGAAGGGGCGAACCACTCGGTTCAGGTTCTGCTGTCAACGCACAGTCCAAATCTCGCTTCGAAAATTCCTCTCGCGAACCTGGTTCTCTTGCAAGGGCGGCGAGCTTTCCCGCTCGCAAGCAATCAAACGCTGTTGGAGGCCGGAGACTACAGGTTTCTTGAACGCTTCCTCGATGTGACGAAGGCCAATCTGTTTTTCGCGCACGGGGTACTGATCGTCGAGGGCGATGCCGAGGCAATCCTCCTGCCCGCGCTTGCCAAGCTCATCGGTAACGATCTGACCGAACACGGCGTATCGATCGTTAATGTGGGCGGCAAGGGATTGCGGCGCTTCAGCCGTATTTTCCAACGGAAAGAGCCAGATGCTCCGACGATAGACGTTCCTGTTGCGTGTCTTGCCGATATCGATGTGATGCCGGACTGTGCGCCGGCAATCCTCGGTTTGGTCGAAGGCGATGACGACATGAGATGGCAAACCGGCAAGCGAAGATGGAAGGCAGTAAGGGACTTCGGTGACAATGCAGAACAAGGCGAAAGGGCGCTGCGTGATCGATTAAAGGAGAACGATGGCCAGTCAGTTCGGACTTTTGTCGCCGATCACTGGACGCTCGAATACGATCTCGCTCGCTGTGGGCTAGCCCTCCCATGTCCTGACAGAAAGGGCTGGACAACGGGAAGCCATCATAGTATGCTGGCTCCATGATGGCACAGACACAGGTGAGTCGCACGTTACGCAGGGCAGCAGCGCGTTCACGGGTAGTGGCGATTTTGTCGCAGGAAGAGTTTGAGAGTCGGCGGGCATTGGGGCGGCGGGTGTGCGAAGAGTTTTCGTTTGTGGATGCGAAGGGTCGTTTGCAGATAGCGGGGTGTCTGAAGGCGCTGGCGGAGATGGCAGCGGGGCGGCCGGAGGTGGTATTGCCACGGCCACGGGTAGCAGCGGTTGACAACCGGCCTCGGCAGCTTGAGGCGGGAGTG
>JAJEAI010000173.1 GCA_022824205.1 Candidatus Binatia bacterium | reverse complement strand
AGCCCTTGAAATTCCAGTTGCTCCAAAATACACTCTGTCATCGTGGGACCTCGTTCCTCGACCCGCCAAGTCGTTGATATGATTACTTTATATCACGAACTGAGGTCCCGCTCCCCACCCTTGGTGAAATATCCGGGCTAGTCTCGCTCCAGCATCATATTCCATCGGAGGTCGGGTCATCATGAGTCGCAAGATCAGGGTTACCAGTGAAGGAACCGTGTGGACGCTGCCTTGGGACGTGGGCGTGGAGAAGGGTTTCATGGCGGCGGAGGGCATCGACGCGGAAGTCGTGACGCCGGACGCGCAGCTTCAGCCGGCGGACGTGTTCGAGCGTCCCATCGCCTCGGACTACGAGTGCGGCGACCTGGAGGGATACAACAAGTGCGAGTGGGGCGTCATCAAGCGCGCGGCCGACGGCGAGCGTGACGGCTGGATCCTCGGACGGCGCGAGAGCGTGGCCACCATGGCCATCATCGTGCGCGGCGACTCCCCCTATCACCGGCTCGACGACCTCGCGGGCGTGCCCATCTCCATCCAGGACCAGACCGGCTCCCACTACATGACCTACAAGATGCTGGAGGGCCACTGCGACAAGGACAGGGTGAAGTTGCGGCACGACGGCGGTCCCGCCATCCGCACGCGCATGCTGCTGAACGGCGAGGTCGAGGCGGCGACCCTCATGGAGCCTTTCATCAGCCTGGCCGAGAAACGCGGCTGCCGGGTGCTGGCCGAGTCCAAGTACTGGGGGCTGCTCTTCGTCAACGCGGATGACGCGGAGGATACCCGTGAAGCCATCTTCCGCGCCCTCCGGCGTTCCGTGGATGAGATCAACTCGGACCTCGAGAAGCACGCCAAGCTCCTTTTGCGCGACGTCCCCGAAGACCTTGTCGGCGATTTCAAGTTCGAGGACCTGAACCTCAACCGGCTGGACTACGTCTACCCCGAGGACTACACCGAGGAGGAGTTCAACCGGGCGCGCAACTGGATGGCCGGCTACGGCCTCAAGCCCGATTCCCAGGCCAGCTACGCGGACTTGGTCAAGCTGTAAGCGGAACCGGAAACGCGAAGCAGCAGAGGGCCCCCATGAACGTGAGGGGCCTTCTTTTTGACAGAAACGCCCCAGGGGTTGCCTGAGCCCGTGGGGCGCCATGGGCACGAACATCGACGAAGCCCTGAACACGCCGTCCCCGCGAAAGCTTGCCCTCGACCCCGATCGGGGGCGGGAATCCAGGCGAGGCGGGGCATGACCACCACCCCGATGAAGCAACCCCTGACCGGTATCGGCGACAAGCTGCACGTCTTCCGCGTCCTCCGCTACCGCGACTTCCGCTTGTACTGGCTCGGCCACGCCACCGCCGTGGCCGGCCACCAGATACTGATCCTGGCGCACGGCTGGCTGGCGTGGGAGCTGACCCGGTCCGAGTACGTTCTGGGGGCGTTGGGGCTGGTCGCCGCCGCGCCGGCCATAGCGCTGACGCTCTTCGGCGGCGCCGCCGCCGACAAGTTGGAGCTCCGGCGCTTCCTCATCCTGCTCCAGCTCGTCACCGCGCTGCTGATGTTCGCGCTGGCCACGCTGGTTGTCACGGAGTTGGTGCGCGTATGGCATCTGTTCGTGGTGGTCGCCATCCACGGCGGCATACAGGCGTTCGACCATCCCGCCCGTCAAGCTCTCTTCCCGCACCTCCTGGAGCGTTCGCACCTGATGAACGCGGTCAGCCTCAACTCCATGATCTGGCCCGGCACCCGCATCTTCGGGCCCGCCCTGGCCGGGTTCATCATCGATTACGTCGGGTGGTACACCGGCGCACCCCTGGTCGGAGCGGGGGCCGCCTACTACGTAGCCGCCGCGACCTACCTGGCCTACGGCCTGTTGCTCCTTCCGGTCCAGGTGCCGGTCATCGAGCGCACCCGGGGAGGCAGTTTCATCCGCACGCTTCTGGGTGGCCTATCGTTCGTCTTGACCCGCAATCTCTTCCGCTCGCTCATCGGCTTGAACTACCTGGACATCTTCTTCCTGGCGTCCCACACCGCCCTCCTGCCGGTCTTCGCCGACGTGGTGTTCCATGGCGACGGCACGACCCTGGGCAACCTGTACGTGGCCAGCGGCATCGGCGCCTTGGTCGGAGCCCTGATCGGCGCCAACCTGGGCTACTTCCCCAGGCGCGGTTGGCTGGTTCTGCTGGGCGCAGGAATCCACGCCTTCTTCCTCACGCTGTTCGGGTTCTCCGGCACGTATCCGCTGGCATTGGGCGTGCTGTTGATGGCTGGAGTCGGCCTCTCCATCTTCATGATAAGCACCCAGACCTCGGTGCAGACCCGCGTGCCCGACGAGTACCGCGGCCGGGTCATGGCCATCTGGGGCATGAACTACAGCGTGGTGCTGCCCCTGGGACAACTCCAGATGGGCGCCGTGGCCGGCCTTTCGCGGGACCACCTGTCGTCGTTCTTGGGCAGGCTCGCCGGCGCCCCCTCCGCCGTGATCCTCAACGGCGCCGCCATGCTGGCGGTGGTGGTCCTCACCGCCACCGCCAGCCGCCGGGTGCGGGACCTCACGCCGGAGGGGCCGGCGGAGGATTGAGGCGGGGTGGGCTGGTCGAAATCTCCCAGACACGCGTAGATCCGAAACCCTTGACCCGGGAAGGTCGTCAGGTACATGCTAGGGTGTAGCAGTGTGGCGCACACTGCAGCACAAGGCGTGTCCGTCTGATTGAGGAGTACCGTGGCAGCGAAACATCGTGTGACCGTAAATCTTGAAGACCGTGAGTATCTGGAGTTGTCGGCCTTGTCCGACAAACACCGGGTATCGCTGGCTTGGTTGGGTCGAGAGGCGATCATCGAGTTCCTGGAACGAACGGATAAAGAGGAAGTGCAACTGCCGTTGAACCTGTCATCCGGGAGAGACAGATCTGGCAGTTGAACACGGCGACCGAGGCATCGTAGCGACGGGGCGGTGAATTTGGCGGCGAACGGAGACAGGGTTCCGGCATTGTCGGCTCGGGCGATGGTCGAGCATCGATCGTTGAGCGCCCGGACGCTGGCCTCGGCTGTCACCGGCGAAGCCCGGTTGGGCTTCGCGCGGGCGGTTGTCTTCGGCGCGGTCTCTGCTTACTGGAAGCACGTCGACGCTGTGTCGGGTCGAGGTTGCGCACTGCGCGACGTGCCATCCGAGATAGAGCTTCCCGAAGTCTCGGAGATGGTAGCGGAGTTGGCGGAAAGCATCGGGACGACGGCTTCCGATCTGGACGTGGCCGATGCCGGCTACATGATCGGAGTGCTCTACACCGGGATGATGCCCAGCACGTTCCGGACGCGGTTGGGCGCCTATTACACCCCGCCGGCGCTGTGCGAGCGGCTACTGGACATGGCGACGGACGCCGGCGTCGATTGGCGTTCGGCCCGGGTGCTGGATCCAGCTTGTGGCGGGGGTGCCTTCTTGGCCCCGGTCGCCCGGCGCATGGCGGAATGCCTCAAGGACCGTGGCGCCGATGCCGCTCTGAGCAACATACAGAGTCGTTTGAGCGGGTTCGAACTGGACCCGTTCGCGGCTTGGATGTCGCAGGTGTTCCTCGATGTGACCCTCGGAGAGCTGTACGGTAAACCAGGCACCCGGCTTCGGTCCGTTGTGCGGGTGTGCGACAGTCTCGACCAGATGCCGGGCGAAGAAGGTTTTGAGTTGGTGGTGGGGAATCCCCCCTACGGGCGCACCACCCTGTCGCCGCGGTTGCGCGAGAAGTATCGGCGGAGCCTGTTCGGACATGCGAACCTGTACGGCGTGTTCACGGACTTGGCACTCCGGTTCTCACGGCCGGACGGGATTATTGCTTTTGTAACCCCGACGAGTTTCCTGGCCGGGGAATATTTCAAGGCGCTGCGCGGGTTGCTGGGACGGGAAGCGCCGCCGGTGAGGATTGATTTCATCGCGGAACGCAAGGGCGTGTTCGCGAACGTGTTGCAGGAAACGCTGCTGGCAACCTACCGGCATGGAGGGGATCCAACAGCCGGGGAGGTGCATTTCGTCACACCGGGACCAGACGGCAGTATCGACACAATGACCGCGGGCTCGTTCAATTTGCCGGAAGCCCTGGACCGTCCATGGCTGATGCCCAGGAAAGAAGCACAAAGCACTCTCGTACGGCGGGTCGACGAGATGCCCCATCGGTTGGCGGATTACGGTTACAAGGTCAGCACGGGACCTCTGGTGTGGAACCGTCACAAGGAAAGCCTGCGGGACCGGCCGGGAAGGGGACGCTATCCATTGATCTGGGCGGAGTCCGTGCGGTCCGACGGCGTGTTCGAGTTCAGGGCGGACAAGAGAAACCACAAACCCTATTTCGAGCCGAACGCAAACGAAAACTGGGTCGTGACGGATCACCCGTGCGTGCTGTTGCAAAGGACGCCGGCCAAGGAACAATGCCGGCGTTTGATCGCGGCGGAACTGCCCGAGCCGTTCATCGAGGAATACGGTGCGGTTGTCGTCGAGAATCACTTGAACATGATCAAACCGCTTGACGACACGCCGAAGGTGGCGCCGGCGGCGTTGGCGGCACTCCTGAACAGCCACGTCGTCGACCAGGTATTCCGGTGCATCAACGGTAGCGTGGCCGTCTCGGCCTACGAGATGGAAGCCCTGCCGTTGCCGTCACCGGAGGAAATGGAGGCAGTCGAGCGGCTGGTGAAGAAACGGGCGAAGCGCGAGACTCTCGAACGGGTCGTGGAGCACCTCTACAGCAACGGGGCCGGATGATGCCATACCCGCCACTGTTGCCCGTTGCCGATGTTCAGGAGCGGTTGCTGGCGATTTTCCCCGACGGGACCACGAATCGAAACTACGTAACCCGTGAGATCGCGGCGAAGACGGTCTTCGTCATGCTGTACATCGGTGCCGTCGAGAGTGCGGGTTCCTGGCTGCGCCCGGACCAGGTGACGCGGATGACGGACGCGCAGGCCCTGTTGGCGGAAGAGGACTCCCGGGCGGCGTGGTCGGAAGACTCGATGCGCCCTGCCGGGGGCGCCACTACGGGACAATGGTACGCGGCGAACACGCGCGAGCCGATCCGTGACGAGACGTTGCGCGAGGGGCTGGTGCGATTGGGCGCAGTGAAAGAGCGTTCAGGGTTGCCGACGACGTCGCTCCGCCCGCGATATGCAAACACTTCTCAAGTGACTGATATGAAGAATAAGTCGATTGCCGCGTCCGGGACACAGGCGTCTTGGACGTTGATCCGCGCCGTTCACGACGAACTCTGGTTGGTGCGCGGACCCGGGAGGGCTGCCGGCCAGCAACGTTTCATGAAATCGAGCATGTCGTTCATGGGTGTGCGCGTCGGAGCAAACAGTTCATGTCTCTCAAGGCTCACCCGCAGGGAAGCGCTGAAAAACCTGGCGTGACCTGCGGTCAGGCCGTGGCGAACTTCCTCACCTCGACCGGCTCGCGGTCATGCTGTGCGTGCCAGAGGTCGTACTGCATCTGCTGGGTCAGCCAGCTCTCGGGGGTGCCGCCGAAGGCCTCCGACAACCGGATGGCCATCTCGGGGGAGATGCCGAGGCGGCCGTTGAGCAGCATGGACAGCGTGTTGCGCGATACCGCGAGCCCTTTCGCGGCCTCGGTCACCGTTAACCCCAGGGGTTCGAGGCACTGTCGCCGGATGAATGCGCCCGGATGGGGCGGATCGTGCATGAGCATGGGCATTGCCTCCCTGGTGGTAGTCCAGGTAGTCGACATCGGCGGCGTGTCCGTCGTCAAACCGGAAAATGACCCGCCAGTTGGCGCGGACCGTCACCGCCCAGAAACCGGTATGTTCGCCGCTGAGCCGATGCAACCGAAAACCGGGCAGGTCCATGTCGTCCGGGGTCGCGGACGCGTTCAGGCGCACCAGGATGTCGCGGACGGTTTCGCGGTGCTCCGTGTGGATGCGTCGCGCGTCGCCGCGCTCCATGAAACGCCGGAGCGCCCGGCTCCTGAAGTTGCGTATCATGGTGGGTCGTAATATGCACTATGGCGCATGTCAAGGGCGGAGGTCCGCTGGGATGCTCGCGCGACTCCCGCTCCCGGCGGCGCCGTGTTGATTGAAGACCATCGCACCTGGTGTTATACGTATCGCGATGACGAAAGGTGGTCGCGAGGTCTAGATTGCGGAGGTTCAAGACCAAAGCGTTCACCCGCTTCGTGGACCGTGAGGGGATTGAAGATGGAGCGTTGCGCGATGCGGTTCGCCGGGCCGGGGAGGGCTTGATCGATGCCGATCTCGGTGGAGGCGTGATCGATCAAGCAGCGCATCGCGCGGAGGGGCGGAGGAAGGTCCGGCGGTTTTCGCTCGATCGTGCTGTTTCGGAGGGGCCAACTCGCGTTCTTTGTTTACGGGTTCGCCAAAAGCGATCGGGAGAATCTCCGCCGGGATGAACTGGAGGCATTCCGAACGCTGGCGGACGAAATGCTCAAGCTGGACGAGCCGGGTCTTCAGGCAGCGCTGGCGAATGGAACGATCGTCGAGGTGAACCAAGATGGCTAAGCAGTACAAGAGCGAGGCCCTTGCGGCCGTGCATGAGACTGCGCTCGGTTTGACGGACGCCGGAGTGATGGAGAAACGGACGATGAAGGCCTTCGACGAGATGTGCCTTACGCCTGTGGAGGAGATGACGGCGGAAGAGATCCGGCAACTTCGACTTCGTGAGAAGGCGAGTCAGGCGGTCTTCGCCCGGCACCTCAACGTGACCACGGGTTTGGTAAGCCAGTGGGAGCGGGGAGAAAAGCGGCCCGGCGGCGCATCGTTGAAGCTGTTGACGCTGGTTGCGAAGAATGGCCTGGGAGCGGTCGCTTAACGGCCTTGGGTGCACCCGTGGGGGTTTGTGTGAAGTGCCGTGCGGGCACGCACGACGGTTCCGGCCAAATGAGAGACGAGGCGTTCGCTCTACATGACGTTCCGAGGCTTACCGTCTCGAAACAGCTCCGACGGTCGGCAAAATACGATCCATTGAAAAGGACTTAGCAATTCACGAGTTGGGAGTCCATTAGCATCTGCAATATCAGTTAGTTAGTTATGACTGATTCCCGCGGTCGATAGGTGGTCGGCGTAGAGGTCGGCGGCACCCAGGTGCAAACCACCGCTCGCTACGCCCATCTGGCACGGGATTCGGTCAAGGCGTCTGCATCGCGGATCGCGGACAGCATTGGCGCGGACATCTTGTAAAGGGACGTTGCATCGGACGGCACCGATATCTCGAAACGCTTCTTTGACGTCACCCGCGCTGTGCGGTGGCGTGAATCGGAAATTGAGGAATGGCTGGACGGTCGGCCGAGGGCAACGGATGAAGCGCCGAGGTAGCAGTCATGGGCAATAGCAGTCCGGCGGTGTGCTCCGGACGGGCTGCCTTCTGAACCCTTTTTCGAACTGTAGTAGCGGTACCACCCCGAGACGCACTGCGGCAGACAGAGTCAGTGGTAGGTCACTCGGAAGAGGTGATTGGGCTCGGGTACAAAGAAGGGCTGAAACAGGGAACATTTTGGAAGCGCCACTTTCGAGTTGAGCAGTACCGAAAGAAGGGCTCCAGGCCCGGGTCGGATTGGAGAGTTGGCTGGCGGGGCATGAACAGCAATGGCAAATTTGAGGGAGGCACCGTGTCGGAAAATCCGCCGGCTTCGGCATCATTGGCGATGGTCGTCAGCAAGTATCGCGAAAGTATGGCTGGATGCCTGCGGGCATCGCTTGCAGAGGTCAACGATTTCCTTGCGCTGGTTGATTTCGAGGGCATCTTCGGCTCGATCGAGGAGACTGAATTCGATGACGATCCGGTGATCGTATTTAGGAAAATGAGCTATTTCCTGCTTGCCAAGGCGCGGCTGCATGTATTCGCCGCATTGCGTGCCAACCAAGAGAGCAATATCCACTCACTGGCCGTACAGACGCGTCCGGCGTTGGAGTGTGCCGGACAAGTGGTCTCAATTTTCAAGGATCTTTACGGCAAGTATCCGGGCGGGGAGAAGCGAATCAGTCGGTATGTCAATGCGGACTACTATCAGACGGTTGTTCGGCTCTCGAAAGGGCAGATCGATCACAACCAGATCCTGAATCAAATCAACGCTGCCGTACCGATGCGGTCGGAGCCGATTCGTAAGGTGAAGTCCTTCAGGGAATCGGAAAAAGTCCAGGATCTCGAATTCGGTGTCAACTGGTATGATTATCTGAGCGATAGCTTCTTCCATAGTGACTTATCGGCGTTGAAAAACCATTCCTACTTCGGGGGCGTGAGGTCCATGAACAGCATGTACGACGAGTACGGGTTCGCCGCGCTCCTGGATTACCTGGCCCATCAGGTCATGGTGATGGTCATGTATGCAGCCGTGTGTCCGGACAATCGCCTCGTGGAAGACAAGCGCTTCGAGAAGGCAGCGGAACTACTGGAAAAGAAAAAGACAGTTTCAGAGGCTTTCCGGAGGAAGCTCATGTCGATGGCAGATCAAAGTGATTCGGGGACGGCGGGCAGTGGGGCGGTTCGATGAGGAGCGTACAGACCAGGGAGGAAGCCGTCGATCGTCTGCGCTCGGGGTCCGAACGGTGCATCTCGTGTCTGAATGAGCTCCTTCACGTCCACTTCGAGATGGATCCCGCCGACCGGGTCATCCGAACGGACGACGAGGAAATCGTGTACCGGCTGAGGAAGGTGCTGCTTCACGTCAAGGCTATAACGGGCTGGCAGCTTGGAACGGAGGTCATGCATGTCCTGGCGCCGGAGCTTCGCACCGCCGACGAGCAGATCGATCTGGTCTGGAAGAAACTGCCGAAAGAGGAACTGTCTGCGTATCTGTCGGACGACGGAAAGAGTGTTGTGGGAGGGCGTGACAGGGCGTTCAAGTCGGAAAAGGAACTCCTGTCGTCATACATTCATCCCACACCGCAGAGACTTGGCCTTGGCAAGGCGCTGGGCGGACTGGGAAGACCGGACGAGGTGCACTGTCTTGTGAACCTGTTCGTGTCGTTGAGTGGCCTGGTGTTTCGATACGGGGTTTCGCTGGGCTTCATGTCCCAGCTCCTGAACGGCAGGAAGGAGGGATCGATAGCATCGGTGCTGTTGAAGGTGACGGAAACGATGAGCGCCATATCTGCGGCGGACTGTCTTCGATTCGTTGTGTCGGGAAAACAACGAGACAGTTAGTTAGATGCGCCTGGTTTCGTGTGCGACCACTGTTGTCTTACGGCGAGCGTTGAAGCCGTCTAAGCGAATACGTTTCGCGATTCCTTAAACTGCCTTAATATCATATAGTTATGACTGACTCCCGAGCTCGATACATCGTCGGTGTCGACATCGGCGGCACCTTCACCGACTGTGTCATCCTGGACGCCGACGGCAAGCTGAGCATCGGCAAGGCGCTGTCCACGCCTCACGACTTCGCCGCGGGCGTGGTCGATTCGCTCGAGAACGGCGCGGCCAATCTAGGCCTGCGCTCCGTGGAGGACCTTCTCGGCGCCACGCGCCTGTTCTTCCACGCGTGCACGGTGTCGGACAACACGCTCATCACGCGGTCCGGCGCGCGGACCGGGATGGTGGTGACGGAGGGGTTTCCGGACACGTTCCTGATGATGCGGGGCAACGTAACCCACGGTCTCACGGAGACCGAGGCGTCGCACGTGGCGGGGCTGGAGAAGCCGGAGCCGCTGGTGCCGCGGACGCTTACGGAAGAGGTGCCGGGGCGCATCGACTACAAGGGCTCGGTCCTCATCGAGACCGACGCCGGCCGGATCGAGGAGGCGGTGGAGCGGTTGGTGGCCAAGCGAGTGGAGTCGGTGGCGGTGTGCCTGCTGTGGTCCATCGCCAACGACGCGCACGAGCAGGCGGTGGCCGAGGCGGTGCGGCGCCTGCATCCCGAAGTCCACGTAAGCCGCTCGAGTGAAGTGGCGCCGTTCCTGGGCGAATACGAACGCACCGCCACCACGGTCTTCAGCGCCTACATCGGCCCCAGGATCGCTTCCTACCTGCGCAACCTTCAGCGGGACCTGGCCGCCAGGGGGCTCCGGCAGGAACCCCTGGTGATGCAGGCCTACGGCGGCATGCTCAGCATCGAGGAGACCTCCCGGAAGGCCATCGGCACGCTGGAGTCGGGTCCGGCCGCGGGAGTGGTGGGCAGCAAGTTCGTCGGCGATCTCATCGGCGAGCCCAACGTTCTGGCCGTCGACATGGGCGGCACCACCTTCAAGGTCAGCCTGGTGCGCAAGGGGAACATCGAGCGGGACTACCAGCCGGTGTTCGAACGCTACAGCATCCTGGCGCCCAAGATCTGGGTGGCGTCCATCGGCGCGGGCGGGGGCAGCATCGCCTGGATCGACGAGAAGGCGGGCCTGCTCAAGGTCGGCCCGCGGGGAGCGGGCGCCGCGCCGGGGCCGGTGGCCTACGGCCTGGGAGGGACCGAGCCCACGGTGTGCGACGCCGACGTGGCCCTGGGCTACCTCAACCCGAAGTACTTCCTCGGGGGCCGCCTCGCCCTGGACAAGGACGCGGCCGTGGCCGCCATCGGGGAGCGCGTGGCGAAGCCGTTGGGCATGACCGCCGTGGAGGCCGCCGGCGGGATCTTCCGCATCATCAACGCGCACATGAGCGATCTCATTCGCCGCTGCACGGTGGAGCGCGGCTACGATCCGCGCGAGTTCACCATGGTGGCCATCGGCGGCTCGGCGCCGGTGCACTTGGCGCGGTGCGCCGCCCAGCTCGGGGTGCGCAAGGTGGTCATTCCCCTGACGGCTTCGGTGCACGCGGCCACCGGGTTGATCTCCGCGGACGTCACTTACGAATACGGCATGTCGGACCACGTGGTGGCGCCGTTGGACCCTGTGCGGCTGGGCGCGGGCTTCGACCGCTTGTGCGGCCGTGCCGCGAACGACCTGGCGCGCGCGGGTTTTCAGGAGCACGACATCGACCTTTTCCGGAGCGTGGACCTGCGCTACCGCTACCAGCTCAACGAGATCAACGTGCCGCTGCCGGGGTCGGGGCCGATCACGGACGCCGACCTGGAGCGGCTCTACGAGCGTTTCGACGAGCTGTACGAACAGTCCTTCGGAAAAGGCGCCGGCTACCCGGAAGCGGGCAAGGAGATGCTGGCGCTGCGAGTGACGGCCATCGGGAGGCTCGCGAAGCCGGCGGTTCACGCGACCGCCACGGGCGCGGCGGACGCGAGCGGCGCCCGCAAGAAGACGCGGCCGGTGTACTTCGAGGAACACGGCGACTTCGCTCCCACCGACACCTACGACTTCCACGGGCTCTCGCCCGGCGCGCGGATCGATGGCCCGGCGGTCATCGAAACTCCGGTCACCACCATCGTGGTGAACCCCAAGGACCACGCCGTCATGGACGAGTTCCGCAACGTCGTGATCCATGTCGGGTAGCGTCCTGGCCCGCTGATGGCGTAACCTGTCCGCGCAGGCACTCCGGGAGGCAACCATGAACACAACCCGAAACGGCGGCGTCGATCCCATCACCATGGAGATCCTGTCGCACCGGCTGCACCAGATCGCGCGGGAGATGGGGATCACGCTCGAACGGGTGGGCGGTACGGTCAACACCACGCAGCAGCACGACTACATGGCCTCCCTCTACAACGCGGACGGCGACGTGCTGGCCGCGGGTGAGTCGCTGGGCCAGCACGTGGCCTGCGCCGGCTTCGCCGTGAAGAGGATCATCGAGCGCTTCGAACGTGACGAGGGCATCGACCCCGACGACATCTTCCTGCTGAACGATCCCTACCAGGCGGCCATACACCAGTCCGACGTCTACATCATCTCGCCCATCCACTACGAGGGCCGGCGCATCGCCTGGAGTGCCACCTTCGTCCACGTCATGGACATCGGCGCCATGTCTCCGGGCGGCAACTCCCCGGGCGCCACCGACATCTGCCACGAGGGCGTGCGGGTGCCGGGCCTCAAGCTGGTGGAGCGCGGCAAGCTCCGAAGCGACGTGTTCGACACCATCCTCAACATGACGCGGCAGCCGGTGATGGTGGGCCTGGACCTCAAGTGCGAGATCGCCGCCAACAACGTCGCCAAGGCCCGGGTGCGGGAGATCGCGGAGCAGTACGGGCCTGACCTCCTGGCGGAAGTGTCGGCGGAGATGATCCGCTATACGGAATCGGTGTTGCGCGAACGCATCGGCGAGTTCGCCGACGGTTCCTGGAGCGAGACCGCGCTCATCCAGGGCGACGACACCTGGAAGTTGCACCTGACATTGAACAAGCGCGGCGACCGCCTGATCTTCGATTTCACCGGCAGTGATCCGCAGGCGAGGACCGGCATCAACCTGCCGTACCACGCTACCTTCGGGACCTGCTTCGCGGCGGTCGTCGAGACCATCGGGTTCGACATCCCCCGAAACCATGGCGCCTTCGCGCCCATCGAGGTCATCGCGCCGCCGGGGACGGTGGCCAACGCCCAGTACCCCGCGCCGGTGTCCCTGAACACCACCTCGGGCGCGGCCACGTGCCGTTACCTGGCTCCCGCGGTGCTGATGCAGATGCTGGCCACCAGCGAGAGCTGGCGTCAGGAGGTGATGGCGTCCAACGCGGGCCACCGCTTCGCCCGCCACGCCGGCGTCAACCAGTACGGCCGGTACTACGTGTCGAGCCTCTCCGAAGGGGCCATCGACGGGTACGGCGCGCGCGCCGGCAAGGACGGGGTGGACTCCGGCGGGCGCGGCTGGCACTCGTGCCAGAACGTCGAGTGGGTGGAACAGAACTTCCCCATCTTGTACCTGTTCCGGCGCCACCTGCAGGACGGTGCCGGGGCCGGCCGTTTCCGGGGCGGAGTCGGAGCGGAGACCTCCCTCACGGTCTACGACGCCCCGGAGGGCAAGATCCGCGGCGTGGCGCTGGGTGTGTCGGGGCTCCGGAACTCCGGCCAGGGGGTCTTCGGCGGCCTGTCCGCGGCCCCCAGCCTGCTGGTCCTGAAGGAGGGGACGCGCGTCTGGGACACGGTTCGGGAGAACCGGCACCCGGTGGACGTCGACGCCATGGGCGGCACCGCGGAGATGCTGCCGTATTGCGACTTCGACCTGCGCGCCGACGACGTGCTCTACATGCGCATGGCCAGCGGGGGAGGGTACGGCGACCCGCTGGACCGGGACCCGGAAGCGGTCCGGCTGGACGTGGCCAACGGCGTGGTCTCGCCGGAGGTGGCCCGGGACATCTACGGCGTCGCTTTCCGGGAAACCGGGTTGAAGGTGGACGGCCCCGCCACGGAGGCGCTGCGCGCCAGCATCCGCGAGCAGCGTTAGGAGCCGCAGGGGGCAAGCGCGCGGCCGCCCCCGCGGCGTCTTTCGCAGGGCGCGTTGCCGGTGCCGTCCAGGAGGATGAAAGACACATGAGAAGACCGTTGCGAGAGAACCTCGACGTGGATACGGAATCCGGCGCCGCGCAGGTCGTGTGCGCACGTTGCGGCTTCGTGTTCGGTGCGGAGGAGGACTGGAAGACCCGCAGTCACCGCAAGGTGTCGCCTCCGACCGCGGCCGGGCCGCTCATGAAGGACCTGGAGGGCCAGTTCCTGCTCCAGCAGCTCTTCTGCCCGCAGTGCAAGACCCTGTTGGACTCGGAGGTCGTGGAGGCGGCGCCTTGACAGCTAAGTCGGGGTAAGGGTATGGCTTGGCGCAAGCCCACACCAGACTGTCGGAGGGACCTGATCATGGCGCGACACTACCGATGCATCTCGGCCGACTCGCACCTGGACATCCGGCCGGACCGCTGGACCGACAGGGTGCCGGAACGCTGGCGCGAGCGCGCGCCCAGGACGGTGACCCTGGCCAACGGCGACGAGGGGATCATCGTCGAGAACCGCCCGCCCCGAAGCCCCGGCGCCACCACCATCACCGGCATCCCCTACGAGCAGCACGGCCTCCAGAAGTACTGGTTCGAGGGGCCGGGCACGGGCGCGCCGGAGCAGCGCCTCTGGGAGCAGGACCAGGACGGGGTGGACGCCGAGGTGCTCTTCACCCACGGCTCCTATCCCATGTTCTGGCGCGGCATCGCCGACGACGAGGCCTACAAGTCGGTGATCCGGGCCTACAACGAGTGGCTAGCCGAGGAGTACTGCGCCTACAGCCCCAACCGGCTCATCGCCATGGGGGTGCTGCCGGACACGGGCGTGGACGATGCCGTGGCGGAGATGGAGTACTGCGCCAAGGCTGGTCTCAAGGGCGTGAACCTTCACCGCTTCCCCGCCGGCCACTCCTACGTCACGCCTGATGACGACCGCTTCTGGGAGGCGGCCGTGGACCTCAAGATGCCCGTGGCCTCGCACACCTTCGGCGGCACCACCCGGCTCGGTAACAAGGGGCCGATCTTCGTCTACCCCGACGGCGGCGGCCCCAAGTCCGAGCGCGACCCGGTGACCCTGCTGTTCCGCTTCGCTGGCGAACAGCCCATCGCGCCCCTGCAGATGGCCATGGCCGGGGTCTTCGACCGGCTGCCGGACCTGCGGGTCTACTGGGCCGAGAGCCAGTGCGGCTGGCTCCCCTACAGCTTCGACCAGATCGACGACAACTACGAACGCAACCGCTACTGGGGCGAGCGCGACTACGGCATCAAGCCCACCGCCCGGCGCCCCAGCGAATACCTGCGGGACAACTGCCTGTGGGGTTTCATGCGCGACCCCTGGGGCGTCAAGTGCCGCGGGGAGATCGGCGTGAACACCCTGTTGTGGGGCAGCGACTTCGCCCACGCCACCGGCAACTGGCCCCACTCCCGGGACGTCATCGACGAAACCTTCGTCGATGTGAGCGAAGAGGATCGTTACGCCATGCTGGCGGGCAACGCCATCGAGTTCTTCCGGCTCGATGCCGCCATCGACCTGGAAAAGGAGCCCGGAGCCATGCTGGCGGGTACGGGGACCGGCGCATAGCGAAGTCGGCGCCCTTCGGCTTCGCGGATCGATGCGAGTTTTCCTGGCTAGGAGCCTGCCCCGCGGAGACTGCTTGAATTGTCACGCCCCCGAATGTCATTCTCGCGAAAGCGGCCGTGTCAAAACTCATGAGGCAACTACGTAACAGAGCGTCATTCCCGCGAAAGCGGGAATCCAGGGGTGGCGAGGCGGGGAAACGCCGCCGTAGTGCCCCACCACCGCCCCTGGATTCCCGCTTTCGCGGGAATGACTCTTCGGGGGACCGTTGCCTCGGAAGTTTTGCCGTGAAACAGAAACGGACACAAGGCGAGGGTGTTCACGCGTGCCCCGGGCTGGGGTTGGCTATTGACGCCGGGCCGGGTGGCGGCAGGAGCGGGTGGGCTTCCCCGATGTGGCCCGAAGCTCCTGAGCGTGACC
>JAJEAI010000195.1 GCA_022824205.1 Candidatus Binatia bacterium | reverse complement strand
CGCCATCGTCGCTGGCGCCCACAAGATGCTGCGCATCATCCATGCCGTGCTCAAGACCGGCCAGCCCTACTACGACCGCACCGCCGACTACGAGGCCCTGTTGGTCAAGCGCAATGCCCCGCGCTGGATCCGCATGCTCTGCCGCTACGGCTACATCGCCCCTGCCCCCGCTTCACCCATGGCCGCCTGACCCACCACTCCACTTCGCCCTCCGGTCACGCTCAGGGGCTTCGGGCCACATCGGGGAAGCCCACCCGCTCCTGCCGCCACACTCGGTCCGGCGTCAACAGCCGACCCCAAGCCCGGGGCACGTGTGCACACCCTCGCCTTGTGTCCGTTTCTGTTTCACGGCAAGACTCTGCTCGGACCTGCTCGGATACAAAATGGCTCCAACGCACAGAACGTCATTCCCGCGAAAGCTTGCCCTCGACCCCGATCGGGGGCGGGAATCCAGGGGTGAGTGTGTGGCGGCCTCATGGCCCGGCCCCACCCCGCCTGGATTCCCGCTTCCGCGGGAATGACTCATTGAGGTGTAGCGGGATTCCGTAACTACTGGAAATCATTGAACAAGCATTTTATTTCCATATCAATGACGTTTCGGGGGCTTGTTGTCAATTCTCATACAGGCAGAAGTTTTGACACAGCCGCCTTCGCGGGAATGACGATTCGAGGGGCCTCTGCCGCATGAGTCTTGACACAGGCTGTTCCGCGGTCATGACGGAGGGCATGAGGATGAAACTACCAAAAGACAAACCGCCGCGTCCATCCGCACAAATCCGCGACGTTCGTTCGGCCGCCGTCGCCGGCCCCGGCCGCTTCCCATCAATGGTCAACCCTGCTACCCGTGACAGGTGGTTACGCCGGGTTCAGCACATCGCGCACGCACACCGGGACGGTTCTTCTACGGCTGGTACATCGTTGCCGTCGGATTCATCGCCAACGTCGGCTCCTCGTTCGCTCTCGCCAGTACCCTGAGCATCTTTCTCAAGCCCATGACCCTGGACCTGGGAGTGTCCCGCGGGGTCTTCTCCATGCTGCGGTCCGGCGAGGGGCTCATCGCGGCCTCCATGGCTCCCATGGTGGGCTCGCTGGTGGACCGGCACGGCAGCCGGTGGCTGCTCACCGTGGGCGCGATGGTGGCCGCGGTCGGCTACCTCCTGCTGAGCCAGGTGGATGTCTTCTGGCAGTTCGTGGCCGTGCGCTGGACCCTGGTGACCGTAGGCGACGGGCTGCTCGGCTACATGGTCGTCAACGTCATGATCGCCCGGTGGTTCGTGGTCAAGCGCGGCCGGGCCATGGCCTTCGCCAGCATGGGCATCGGCTTCGCCAAGGTCGTCATGCCGTTCCTGGTGGCGCCGCTGCTGGTGTGGCTGGGCTGGCGCCACACCTGGGCGGTCTTCGCCCTGTTCACCGTGGCCCTGGTGGTGGCCCCGGCCTTGATCTACGTCCGGCGCTCTCCCGAGGACATGGGGCTTCATCCCGACGGGCTGGAGCCCGGGGCGATGCCGGAGGGGAGGACACGGGGCCCGTGGGCGCGGACGGCGAGCGAGACCCGTACCTGGAGCCGGGCGGCCGGTGTGCGGACCCAGGCTTTCTGGCTGATCGTGGCCGTCTTCGGCGTATCCTCCGTGGGCGTCACCGGCCTCAACCTGCACGTCTTCCCCTACATCACCGACCTCGGTTACTCGGGTCCGGTGGCCGCCGGCGTCATGGCCGTCATCGCTTCCATGCAGCTCGGCTCGCCGTTGGTCTGGGGCCTCATCGCCGACCGCATGGACGTGCGCCGGACGACCCTGGCCAAGTTCCTGATCCAGGCGTCCGGCCTCATACTGGCCATCACTTCCGATTCGCTGCCTCTGGTGTACGTCGGCTTCGTCTTTTACGGTGTCGGGCTCGGTGGTAACATGGTGCTGCCCGACCTCATGTGGGCGCGGTTCTTCGGCCGCGTGTCCATGGGCAGGATCCGCGGCCTGGGCCTGTTCCTGATCCACGGGTTCGCGGCCATCGGACCGCCGTTCTTCGGTTTTCTCCACGACTGGCAAGGCAGCTACACGGTGTCCTTTGCCATCTTTGCCGTGACGCTGGTGATTTCCGGGTTCCTGAGCCTGTTCATCATCGCGCCGGTCCGGACCGATACCGCGTAGCGCCCCCGCGAGGAGCATCTCTCATGGTAATCGACGTTCACACCCACATCGTTCCCGAGAACTTCCCGCCGGTGGGCAACCGCGCCGCCGGCAACCGCTGGCCGTCCATGGACCACACCGGGCCGGAAACCGCCAACGTGATGATCGCCGGGCGGAACTTCCGCACCGTGCTCGACCGCTGCTGGGCGGTGCCGCGCCGTCTGCGGGAAATGGCGGCGGCCGACTACGCCGTGGACCGCCAGGTGCTGTCGCCCATGCCGGAGTTGCTCGCCTACCGCCTCGACCCGGAGGACGGGCGCGACTTGGCGCGCTACCTGAACGAGGTGCTGATGCGCATGGTGGACGAGGCCCCGGACCGCTTCTATGCCCTGGGCTCGGTGCCGCTCCAGGACGTGGAGTTGGCGACGGCGGAGCTGGATCGAGTGAAGTCGCTGGGCCTCCACGGCATCGAGCTGCTCAGCAACGTCAACGGCAAGAGCCTGGGCGAGCCCGAGTTCCTGCCGTTTTTCAAGGCCGCCGAGGAACTGGACGTGCCCATCTTCGTGCACGCTCAGCACGTCACCTTCATGGACCGGGTGACGGGGCCGCCGTTCATCGAGAACATCGTCGCCTTCCCGCTGGAGGGCGCCCTGGGCATCGCCAGCATGATCACCGGCGGGCTCATGGAAGCCTGCCCGGGCCTGCGGCTGTGCTTCAGCCACGGCGGCGGCACCTTCACCCAACTCCTGCCGCGGCTGGAGAACGCCTGGGAGAAGAACCCCGACTTCCGCGCGCTCCTGCCGCGGAAGCCGTCCGAGTACGCGCGCATGTTCTTCTATGACGACGTGATGTTCGACAACCGCACCATACGCTATCTCATCGACATCGCAGGGGCGCGGCAGGTGGTCATCGGCTCCGATTACCCGTTCCAGTTCCGCGATCAGCCGCCGGACGACGAGTTCGACGGGCTACGGCTCACCGCCGAGGAACGCGAGTGGATCTCCTCAAGCAACTGCCTGCGGTTCCTGGGGTTGGAGGGTTGAGGGAACTCTTGCCGGATCTCGTTCGAGGGTAACCGGTTTCCACAAGGAGGTCGAAATGGACTATCTGGTTCGCGGCAAGTTCGTCGTGACCATGGCGCGGGACGGCGCCGCGGGCGTGATCCGCAACGGCGCCGTGGCAGTGTCGGGCCGGGACATCGTCGAGGTGGGACGCTACACGGACCTCAAGACGTCCTACGCCAACGCCGCGGTGGTGGGCTCCTCGCGCCACTGGGTGATCCCGGGCTTCGTCAATGCGCACCAGCACGGCAAGGGGCTCACGGACTTCCAGTTGGGCGGCAAGGACGACTGTTTCGAGATCTCCCGGTTCGCGGCCGAGCCCCGCGCCGGACTCGATCCCTACCTGGACGTGCTCTACGCCTGCAAGACCATGATCGAGGCGGGCATCACCACGTGCCTGCACTACAACTCCAGCCTCTCGCCCGAGACCTACGACGCCGACGTCGACGAACGGCTGCGCGCCTACCGCGACGCGGGCATGCGCGTGTCCTTCGGGCTGGACATCCGTGACCGCAACCACATCGTTTACGGTGACGACGAGTTCCTGGCGTCGCTGCCGCCGGCCTTGCGCGATCAGGCGGCCGAGCGTTACCGCCGCTCCCGGACGGCCGCGCCGGAAGATTACTTCCGGACAGCGCGGCGTCTGGCCGACTCCCTGGACGGCGACGGCGGCCGCGCCCGGCTGTTCCTGACGCCGGCGGGACCCCAGTGGTGCACCGAGGACCTTCTGCGCGCCATCCGCCGGGAGGCCACCGAGCGCGGCCTGGGCATCCAGATCCATGTGCTGGAGACCAAGTACCAGCGCTCGTACTTCCTGCGGCAATACGGCAGGAGCGCGGTGCAGTGGCTCGCCGGACTCGACTTCCTGGCACCGGACGTGAGCCTGGCTCACGGCGTGTGGCTCAACCGCGAGGACACGCGCACTACCGCCGCCAAGGGCGCCGCCGTGGTGCACAACCCCAGCTCCAACCTGCGCCTGCGCAGCGGCATCGCCCCGCTGACGGAGTTTCACGCCGCCGGCGTGCGCCTGGGCATGGGTCTCGACAGCAGCCCGCTCAACGACCGGCCGGACATGTTCCAGGAGATGCGCCTCGCGGCCAACCTGCAACGCATTCCCGGGGCCGGCCCGGGGCTCGTGCCGCTGGAGGCCATCTTCCGCGCGGCAACCGCCGGCGGGACGGACGTCCTCGGCTGGGGCGCGCACTGCGGCACCCTGGAGCCCGGCAAGCGCGCGGACCTGGTGCTGGTGGACTCGCGGCCCATCGTGGAGCCGTATCTCGCAAGCCACCAAACCCCGGTGGACGCCATGGTCTACCGGGGCGGGGCGGCAACCGTGGACACCGTCATGGTGGACGGCGAGGTCCTTTACCGGGGCGGCAAGCACGTACGGCTCGACGAAAAGGCATTGCTCAAGGAGGTCAAGCATAAGATCGCGCCGGCGCCGCGCAGGAAGGCGGGCGGCCTGGAAGCGCGCCTCGCGCCGCGCGTGCGGGACTTCCTCGAGTCGCACGAAGAGTACCCGGTCGACCCGTTCTACAAGTTCAACGACGCCGGCTGAGCCACCTGCCGTCCGGCGGACGTTCGGCATGCGCCGGCCCGTGATCTCTCGACTTCTTGTTCAATGAGTTCTGGTAGTTACGGAATCCCGCTACCCCCCAACGAGTCATTCCCGCGGAAGCGGGAATCCAGGCGGGGTGGGACGGGGCAATGAGGCCGCCACACCCCGCCACCCCTGGATTCCCGCTTCCGCGGGAATGACTCGTTGGGGGGCCGGCGCCCCATTTTCATCCCCCTTTGTGCCGGCCGAAAGCCGACATGGGTGATTCCCGCGAAAACGGAAATCCGGAGGGTGGGGAGGGCAGGCCGTGTTGACGGCGGCAAGCCCCAGCAGTTAAGTGATATTAGACAAGCGGAGGGTCGCGACCATGATCAAGGGCATCGTCATTCCCGTCATCACGCCGTTCCAGCACGACGCCTCGGTGGACGAGCCGATGCTGCGGAAGCTCGTGGACTTCTACGTCGACGCCGGAGTCCAGGGACTGTTCATGCTGGGGTCGTCGGGGCAGGGGCCGGCCATGTCCATGGCCGAGCGCAAGCGTACCGCCGAGATCGCGGTGGACCAGAACGCCGGACGCACGCCGCTCGTCGTGCACGTGGGCACCGCGGACGCGGAGAGCACGGTGGAGCTGGCGCGGCACGCCGCGGAGACCGGTGTCGACGGCATCGGCGTGATCCCGCCGTACTACTACGCCGACCACTCGGAGTACGAGATCATGGCCCATTTCCGGGCGGTGGCCGACGCGGTCTCGCTGCCCATCTTCATCTACGAGAACCCCAAGTACTCGGGCATCTCCATCGCGCCGCCCTTCGCCCAGCGCATGAAGGAAGAGATCCCCACCATCCGGGGCATCAAGGTGGCCTACGGCGCCGGCGCCATGCTGGACTACGTGCGGCTGTTCCCGCCGGACGTGTCGGTGTTCACCGGCAACGCGGACATCTTCGGGCTGGTGCCCTTCGGGGTGGCCGGCATGATCAACCCGCCCACGAGTTGCATCCCGGAGCTGTGCGTCGAGCTGTGGCGCGCGTTGGAGCGGGAAGACTACCCGGCGGCCGTGCGACTGCAGCGGCGCGTCAACGACGTCACCGCCGTGGTCATCGGGCAGATCAAGCGCCACGGCCGGGCCGTGGTGGCGGAGATGTACCGGATGCGCGGCTTCGACATCAAGCGCTTCCCCAAGTGGGAGACCAAGCCGCTGCCGCCGGAGGCGCGGGACTCGGTGCACCGGGAGCTGAGCCGCGGCGGCTTCCTGGACTGAGGCTGGGCACCAGGAGTCTGCGCCGCGGAAGTTTGGTTGAATTGTTGCGTTCTTTTGAGTTCGTCATTCCCGCGGAAGCGGGAATCCAGGCGGGGCGCTGGGGGAGACCCCCAATCGACGAAGTAGGGCTTGGACGAGGTTGAGCGCGTGAATACGTTCAGAAGCACCAACAAGGACATCCCGCGGGTAGGGCGCGGTACGCCGGGCGGCGAGTGGCTGCGGCGTTACTGGCTGGCGGTGGGCACCGAGGCGGAGTTGCACGACGTCCCTCAGGCGGTGCGGGTGCTGGGGGAGGACCTGGTGCTGTTCCGCGACCTCCAGGGACGGCTGGGGCTCATCGGCCAGGACTGCTCGCACCGGGGCTCGTCCCTGGAATACGGCGACATCGAGGAGCGCGGCATCCGCTGCCCCTATCACGGCTGGCTCTACGACGTCTCGGGCAACTGCCTGGAGCAGCCGTCCGAGCCGCCGGAGACCAGTTTCTGCGCCAAGGTGAAGCATCCGGCCTATCCCGTGCGTGCGCTGGGTGGGCTCATCTTCGCCTACATGGGCCCCGACCCCGACAATCCGCCGCCCCTGCCCAACTATTCCCCGCTGGTGGACCACGGCGGGCAGCGGCTCGTGGAGAGCACGCGCCACTTCGATTACAATTGGTTCAACTTCTACGAGAACAGCGCCGACCCTTGCCACGTGTGGATACTGCACAGCCGGAGCGCCTACGGCGAGCAGACCTGGGGCGGCTCGTTCTTCAGCGCCAAGAGCCCGCCGGCCTACGAGCCGGTGGAGACGCCCTACGGCATGAAGATGGTCATGTCCAAGCCCGGTCCGGCGGAGGGCACGGAGTTCGTCGACGAGATGAGCCTGGGCCTGCCGAGCATCCTGCAGGTAGGCGACACCGAGTTCGTGCACGCGCGGGTGGAACCGGAAGTGCTGGAGAAGGTGGGCTCCAACTACGAGCACTTCATGTTCCTCACGCCCAACGACGACGACCACTTCATGCTGTTCACCGTGGATTACTACACCGGCCCGGACTCCGACATCTTCGAGCGCCTGGGGAAGATGCGGAAGCGCGAGGCCCCCAAGGGCGAGGTCAAACCCT
Organism: Candidatus Binatia bacterium; assembly: GCA_022824205.1. Taxonomy (GTDB): domain Bacteria; phylum Desulfobacterota; class Binatia; order UBA9968; family JAJDTQ01; genus JAJDTQ01. The sequence goes on along the minus strand of JAJEAI010000195.1, from coordinate 27,710 downwards.
ACGACACGCGCCCGCTCATGCCCTTTCGCGGCAACATCCGCCAGGAGGACATCGTCACACAGGGCACCCAGCGGTTGCTGGGCGAGCGCGAGGAACGCCTCGGCACCTCCGACCGCGGCGTCATCATGCTGCGGCGCATGATCCGCGACGCCATCGACGCCGTGGCCGCGGGCCGGGAGCCCAAGGCGCTGCGGCTGGAGGAGAACGCCGAGGGGCTGGTGAAGCTGGATTCGTTCGTGGGGGTGAGGGGCACGGACGCGTCCTCTTCCGGATAGCGCCCCGCAGGGCTCGGACTCCAATGGGCGCGCAAGCAGGGGGAGCATGCGCGAGCGCAGTGAACAGCGCGTTTTCGCCTGTCCGCTCACCCCGTCATTCCGGGCTTGACCCGGAATCCAGGCGGGGTAGGGTCGCGGGAAACGCATGCCGGTAGTCCGTATATGCCAAGGATCGTAGTAACCGGCGGCAGCGGCCGCCTCGGACAGCAGGCCATCGGCCATCTGCTGGAGCACGGCTACGAGGTCCTGAGCCTGGACATCGTGCCGCCGCCCGCGCAACCGTGCGACTCCTGGCTGTGCGACCTGCGCCGCGCGGGCGACCTCTACGAAGCGTTCAAGGGCGCCGACGCCGCCATCCACCTGGGCGCCTACCAGGCCCCCAACCTGGCGCCCGACTGCGAGACCTTCAGCAACAACGTCACCGCCACCTACAACGTGCTGCACGCCGCGGTGGACCTGGGCGTGCCACGGGTCGTGTGCGCGTCGAGCATCGCCGCCTACGGTTTCCTGTATGCGCCGGAGATATGGGCGCCCGACTACCTGCCCCTGGACGAGGCGTACCCATGCCGCCCCCAGGACCCTTACGCCCTTTCGAAGGTGTTCGGCGAGCAGCTCGCCGATTCCAGCACGGGCTACAGCGACGTCACGGTGGTGAGTCTCCGTTTCAGCGGCGTCAACTTCGACCCTGCCTTCGAGACACTGCCGGCACGGTGGACCGATCCCGGACGCAGGATGGGGACGTTCTGGAGTTACGTGGACGCGCGGGATGCGGCCGTGGCGTGCCGCCTCGCGGTGGAAACCCCGCTCTCGGGGCACCACGTCTTCAACATCGCCGCCGCCACCAGCCGATACCTCGAGCCCACGGAGGAGTTGGTCCGGAAATACGTCCCCGCCACCCGGATCAGGGAAGGCTACTCAGGGCACTGGGGCGGCCTCGACGTCACCAGAGCGGCTGAAGTGCTGGGTTTCGAGGCGGTTTACCTGTGGCGGGACTACCTCGACCCCGACGGCACCCCGAAGCTTCCTGACGACTAGACACCAATCCGTCATTCCCGCGAAAGCGGGAATCCAGGGGTGGTGGCGGGTCGCTACAGCGGCGTTTCTCCGCCTCACCCCTCCTGGATTCCCGCTTTCGCGGGAATGACGATTCAGGGGGTTGTTGCCTCTGACAATCCCCTCCACCCTTCCGAACCCCGTCCGGCTTGCCTCCCGGCCGCTCAATGCTTCCAGTTTCTGCAACATCGAGGTTGGCTACGCCAGCGCCACCACGTCCACTTCCACGAGCGCCCCTTTGGGCAACCCGGCCACCGCCACGGTCGTGCGGGCGGGTTTCGAGCCTCCCAGGTAGCTCTCGTAGATGGTGTTGACCGCGGCGAAATCGGCCATGTCGCTCAGGTAGATGGTGGTCTTGACCGTCCGGCCCCACGAGGTGCCGGCGGCTTCCAGCACGGCGGTGACGTTGTCGAGCACCCGGCGCGCCTGCGCCTCCAGGTCCCCGGACATCAACTCCCCGGTACCCGGCTCCAGTCCGATTTGCCCCGCGGTATAGACGAATCCGTTGGCCTTGATGGCCTGCTCGTAGGGGCCGATGGGGTTCGGTGCCTTGTCGGTATGGACGACTTCTATGGACATCGCTTCTCCTTGCCTGTTGGAATTCCCGGAAATCTACTAGAAAATCTACAAGATATGGGAAGCGGGGGATACCTCTCGACCGGAATGCTCAAGTCATGAAACTGATCACCGCCCACAAGATACTCATCGGGACGTCCGTCGTCTTCTTCATCTTCTTCAGCGGCTGGGAACTGACGAACTTCTTCGGCGCCGGCGGGGTGTGGGCACTGGCCCGGAGTATCCTCTATCTCGGCGTCGCCGGGGGCTTCGCCGTCTACTTCAGGACCCTCAAGAACAAGGTGCTGTGAGATGACGCCGGACCCCGATGCCTTCCTCGTTCCGGTCACCGAGGACGAGATCCGCCGGGAGCGCCGGAAGGCGCGGGAGCTGCGCAACAGCCCGTGGTGGAAGAACCGGACGAGTCAAGGTCTGTGTGCTCACTGCGGCGGCCGGTTCCCGCCGCGCGAGTTGACCATGGACCACCTCGTGCCCGTCATCCGCGGCGGCAAGAGCACGAGGGGCAACGTCGTCCCGAGTTGCAAGCCTTGCAATAACGCCCGGAAGCACAGCCTTCCGTTCTGAAACCGCCGCGTCACTTGGCTGTGTAGTCGCTCCGCAGCACCATTATCTGGACTTTCCCGTTCAGGCCATATTTAGGCACGTCGGCGAAGACGGCGCTGACCTTCTCGTTGGCGAAGTACTTCCCGGCGTCTTCGAGGTTGTCGAACTCGAACTCGACGACGCGGTGGGGCGATGCTCCGTAGTAGTTGTCGTAGGAGGTGATGCGCCGCACTTCGGGCGGAGACTTGAGCACTTCGACGACGCTTGTCACCCAGGCGATATACTTGTCCTTGCCGTCCACGGGATAGTCCACCGTGAAGACGTATTTCACGGATGGACGGCCCTTCATTGCGTCCTGGCCGTGGACCCGAGACGTACCCGGCAGCAGTGGAGGTCCGAACAGGCTCAGCGCGAGGAGCGCGGCCGATGCCGCCGAGAGTATCGGTTTCGTTCGGTTAGCCATGGTGCGTTCCTTTCGTGGTGTTGATGGGCTCCGTTCCGAGGACGAATGTTGGATAACCCGTGGATCGAACGACGTCAACAACGGTATTGGCCCCTTGCCTGCCGTTTCGGCAAGAGGCCCGTGGGAAAGCTCGGTGCCGGGGCGCGGTACGGCGGCCGGCGGGTCATGCCAGGGCCCAGGCTGATCGTGCCACGATGTAGCCCCCCAGCACCGACAAGGCGATGAAGAGCACCTGCCTGAACCGTTCCTCGGAGAGGCGTCCGCGGATGCGCCGGCCCGCGATCATGCCCAGGGCCGCGGGCGCCAGCGCCGCCGCGGACCATGCGCCGTAGGACAGGTCGAGCACGCCGTTGCCCCGTAGCGCCAGGGCCAGCGCAACGGTGGACAGCGTGAAGAATATTCCCATGGCCTGCACGAGCATGTCGCGGGCGAGGCCGATGGCCTGGAGGTACAGGACGCCGGGTACCACGAAGGAGCCGGTCATCCCGGTGACGACCCCGTTGACCGCGCCGACCAGCGGGCCGGCCCAAGTCTCCTGTCCGGGCGCAAGGGCGATGCGCACGCCGGCCAGGTTCAACACGGAGTAAACTACCAGCAGCAGCCCCAGCAGCGCCGACAGCCATGCCACGTCCACCCGCGCCAGTACCAGGGCACCTATCCACACCGTGACCGTCGCCGTCACGAGGAAGGGCCAGAGGCGCGCCAGGATGGCGCGGCCGTGGCCGCCCACCGCGGCCTGCCACACGTTGGTGACGAAGGACGGGACCAGCAACAGCACCATGGCGGTGGTGAGGTCGAAGGCCACCGTCAATAGGCCCAGGCTCACCGTCGGCAGCCCGAAGCCCACCAAGCCCTTGACTCCGCCCGCCAACAGGAAGACGGCGAAAATGATGACCGCGGTCAGGGGGTCGGGCATACAGGGGCCACTCGGCACGGGTAGGAGCGGTGCGGCACCGAGCCGGTGATGGGGTCGATGACGTCGTTGTCGATGATGAGGTTCACGTTGGCGCCTTCGGCGCTGAAGGGGTCGTAGCCAGGCAGCCCGAGATCGGGGCAGCCCTGCCACCAGCCGTGCATGACGCGGATGACCTTGCGGGGAAGCTCCGCGTTGAGGTGTGCCTTCATGGTGACCGCGGCCACCTTGGTCTCCACCCGAACCGGCGTCTGGGCGGCGATGCCGAGGTCCGTGGCGTCCTCGGGGTGGATCTCGACCAGAGGCTCCGGGGTCTTGGCGCGGAGCGACGGCACCGACCGGTGTTGCCCGTGGCAGAAGTGGATGCCCTTGGCCGTTGTCAGGGTGAAGGGATAATCGCGCACCACCTCGCCGCCGAACCCGGACTCGCTCGGAGTGAAGTCCGGCAGCGGCGCGTAGCCCTGTTCCTGGAACGGGATGGAGTATATCTCCACCAGCCGCGAGCGCGTGTCGAAGCCGTTGTCCAGGTACTTGCGGTAGCGCGTTTCCCTGGGCAGGGACAGTCCGCCCGGGTGCTTCTTCAACCGCACCACCGTGATGCCGGCGGGCTCCAGCATGTAGTCCAGCGCCGCCTCCCGGTCGCCGTGCCAGAAGTGTTCGTCGAAGCCCATCCTGCCGGCGAGGTCGAAGAGGATGTCCGCGTCCGAGCGGCTCTCGTGTTGCGGCGGCACCACCGGCGCCCGGTACTGCAGCCATGTGCTCGTGGCCGCCCCCTGGTCGAAGGAACCTTTCACGTGCCAGTCCTCCCAGGACGTGGCCGCGGGCAGGAGGAAGTCGGCGTAACGCCCCGCGGGGGTCTCGTAGAAGTCGGTCTGCACGTAGAGGTCGAGTTGCTGGAGCGCGCCCCGGCCCCGGAGCGTGTCCCCGTTGGCCATGATGATGTCGCCGCCGAAGCTCAGGAAGCCCTTGACGGGATAGGGGTCGCCCTCCAACACGGCGCGGTACACCTCGTAGGCCTGCACCCGGCCGGTGGCCACGGGCCCCAGCGGCCGGGCGTCGAGCCCGAGCCGCTTCCGTTCCTGCTCCCTGGGGAGGAACTTGCGTCCGTCCATGCCGTTGACCGGGGTCTTGGCGAAGCGCACGTTGCCGCCGGGCCGGTCGAGGTTCCCGGTAAGGCTGTAGAACAGGCACACCGCGCGGTTGGTCTGCATGGCGTTGGCGTGCTGCTCCAGGCCGTTGTAGCTGTAGTAGCAGCCCGGCGGCGTGTCGCAGAAGAGCCGCACCGCGCGCCGGGCGAGGTCGGGGTCGACGCCGGTGGCCTCCGCCGTGTCTTCCGGGGTGTACCGGGCCAAGTGTCGCTTCAGCAGTTCGAAGGCGGGCGTGACCCGTTCCGTGGAGCCGTTCGCGAGCCCGATCTCGAATGAACCCTCCAGGGCCGGCCGCGAGACCGGCGTTGGGTTCTCCGGGTGGTGGAACGTGAGCGCGCCGGCCGCCTCGTCCCATACGCCGTAGAGATCGCGCGATCCGCCGGCAGCCACCGCGTCCTGCGTCAACATCTCACCCGAGGCTTCGCGCACGAGCAGGCGCGCGTTGGTCCAGTCGCGCAGGAACTCCGCGTCGTAGAGTCTCTCCGCCAGCATCACGTGGAGGAAGCTCAGCGCCAGCAGCCCGTCCGTGCCCGGCCGCACCTTGAGCCAGAGGTCCGCCTTGCGCGTGAGCGGGATCGCCCGCGGGTCGATGACGATGAGCCTGGCGCCGCGCTTGCGCGCCGCGGAGATGCGCATGGCCTGGGTGGGCCAGGAGGCGTTGGGGTTGTGCCCCCAGAGCAGGATGCAGGCCGTGTTCTCGAAGTCCGGGTTCGGAATCCCGCTGCCGTACGTGTAGCGGGACCCATTGTCCTTGTGCCAACTGCAGATGTGTCCCGTGGACACGGTGTTCGGGCTCCCGAACAGGCTGGCGAAGCGGATCAGCCACGGCTCGTACTCCGCCGACGCGCTACCCCCCGACGCCCCGCGGTAGAAGAACACCGACTCCGCGCCGTAGCGGTCCCGCAACGCCCCCAGCCGCTCGGCGATCTCCGCCATGGCCTCGTCCCAGCCCACCCGCACCCAGCCCGGGTCCGGGTCGCTCTTGGGATTGGTGCGCCGGAGCGGCCAGCGCAGCCGCTCCGGGTCGTACACCAACTCCGGCGCCGCCTGCCCCTTGATGCAGATACCCCGGTTGGGATGTTCCGCGTCCGGCTCCAGGCGCACGAAGCGCCCGTCCTCCACCGTGGCCACCACCCCACAGCGGGACTTGCTCATGGCGCAGTAGGTGCGGATCTTCGAGGTCATGCCGGCATGCTACCAGATTGGTGCTGAGGCTTCGATACGTCGATGACGACGACGGAGATCTTGCGGCGCTCCTCGGGGGAGAGGTTGGCCGTGGCGAGGAGTTGGTCGCGGAGGGCATCGGGCGTTTCCGGTGCCGGTCCGTTGGGCGGTCCCTTGCACAGGTGGCGGCCGAACGACAAGACGAGGTAGATGCCGTAGCCATCGCAGCCGGGATCGCGAGTGTACTTGGCGATCAATTGATTGCGGATGGCCCGCCAAAGATCATCGTGCGTGCTCTTCTTGATCTCGATCGGTACGTTGAAGCCGTCGCATGAGACCTGGATGTCCGCTCTCTTGTCGTCGGCGTAAGTACCTTCCTGCATGGCAACGACGTTGAATCGTCCTAGTCTTGGCTTGAGGTCTGACAGCAACCTGTCGCGGCCGTCGTTCTCCCGGATCGGTTCGGCGGATTCCTGTTGCAGGTTCCAGTACTGTCGCCAGTCCGAGGTGTTCCCGTGGCGGATTTCCTTACTCAGTTCAATCAGGACATCCACGGTGAGGGCCGCCAGGTCGGCCGGATTCGCGGGTCGCCGGTCATCGAGGGTTTCCAGCACCTGTTGAACCGTCGGGTGCTGGAAGTTCGCTGCGCGGCGGACCTCGCGCTGTGTGCTTGCCGCGTCTTGCAGTCCGAGGCGCCATGGTTTCAACGAATGGTTCTCGGACAAGCGTTGGAGTACGTCTGTGGCGTCGTGGGACGGTTTTGTGGACAGTGCGTTGAGGAGCGAATCAACGATCAGGCCCTTGTACTCGGGATTCCTTGCCACGCCGCGCCCTGCCTCGGAATCGTCGTCGGGCCAACCAACGGGCCGGTAGGATTTGCCAAGGGACTCGATGAGCATCTCCAGCGCGACGACGTCGAGCGCCTCGAGGGACGTCATGTCGCAATCGTAAAGAAACTCCGCAACGCGCCTTACGCGACGTTCGTGGCCACGCGCGGTGAGCTTTTCGCGCAACCGGTCAGTGAACAGAGCCGGATTCGTCAGCAGGCCGGCACAAATCCAGTACATCTGTTGCGCCGAGTCCATGCTACGAAGGTCCAGCTTGTCCTCAACGATTCGCAGTAACTCGTGCGGATCGACATGACGCCGGGCTGCATGCAGCAACATTTTCAGCACGTGCAGTTGCTCGATCTTGTGACGGGTCGGGAACGATTTGAGCAGGGGTACAACGGCAAGGTCGGCAACCCGTTGGTAGTCTTGGTCGTGGGCCAGTTCGTAGAGACCCAAAGCCGAACTTGAATTCCGTCGCAGATCGGCGCGCACGGAACGGATCAGGACATTCGCTACCAATTCGGGGTGAACCTGTAGCACGGCCCGGAACCATTTCGGCTCCTGGTTCCATAGGTCAGGCGTATTGAATCGAAAAGCCAGCGCCCGTTGCATGCCGTGTTCATCGAGCGGTGCCCTCCCGGGACTAAACGAGGAACTCTCGATGAGTCCCACCAAAACCGGCAACATCAGCAAATGTTGTCTGCCCTCGTCCCTGAGACGAAAGATGGCGGCCATGTCGGGCAAGTCCGCCCTTGTTGTTGATGCCCGCAGAGCCTCGATCACAACGTCCACCAAGGCGTCGTCACCCAGCAGGTTTCGGAGCCGGGAGTGCCCGTCCGTTCCTTCTACATCCGTGAACGAGCCGAGGTAGGTAGCCGCCAAGTGGTGCAGGATGGCAGGGGCCGCTCGGTTCTCACGTAGCCGCGTTTGCTGATCGTTGATCAGTCGGCGCCATTCTGTCCGTCGCTGGCGGGCTTCGGCCTCACGTTGCCTTTTCCGCTCGGCCGACTGGGACGTGAACTCCGCAATGTTCTGTGCCTTCTGTTGCTGTCGCTTCCGGTAGCTGGCCAACAAGTCCGGGTCGTACTCCAGGTGTTTCTCTGCGACCTCGTCAGACCTGTCTTCGATATTCCGTCTGCCGACAGCTTTGTCCAGGAAGAACTCGGTTGCTGCCCCCGTGTTGGTTCCCTTCTTGGCCGCTTCACGCAGACACCATGCATCGAAGTCCAGCGGCTCCGTAGCGGCAAACAGGCGTCTATCCACCTCGAGGTGCAGGTCCGACGAGTTCGCCAAACGATCCGCCGCCAAGCGGACCACAGCCTTGTAGGACGATGGGTGCTGGCTCAGCCATGCACGAATGGTGCCCCTGGCGTCGTGGCTTGCTTCCTTGGCCGCAAGGCCAAGCCAGACAAACAGCCTGTCGTGGTCAACCGTGGGCGCACGCTTCAGATACGCGGCCAGGATTTTGGCTGGGATCGTCTTCAACCAGTAGGACACGGGCGTGGCGAGGTGGGTCTTTCCCAGTTCCTCGAATCGTTCGACCAACGAATCCAGGACTCCGGCAAGTTGGTTGGGGTCGGTGGATCGCTCGATAATGTCGTAACCCCAGAACGCAGCGTACCGAGCAATAACCGGACTCCTTCGTTCGCGCAAGTATCGTCCAACCTCGGAAGGAAGAACTATCTCCGGGTACAGTTCCTTTAGAAGGAGGCCGAGCAGATCATCCAGTGGGTCGGGCACCACCCCTTCGTGGACATCAGCCAGCAAGGCCTTCAAGTGACGCTGCGTGTCACCTTTGTCCCAGGCCTGCCGTACATAGGCTTCGAATGCGGCGTCTCTGATGGCAGGCCAACACCCGCCGTCTCTAATGACATCCAGCAATACGGAGGTGACACCGGGAATGACGGCATTGTGCTTGAGGGACCTGAGGACGGCAAGCGCCACCGTCTGTTTTCCCTGACTCCCCTCCCTGCTTGTCAACGTCTCCAGGAATGTCTTCTCCATGCTTGGTGTGGCGAGGTCTTGCCAACGCGAATCCAGCTCATGCAATGCGCCAAACACCTGGGGGTCTCGCTCCGCGTCACGTTCCAGACAGCGTAGCAAGTAGCGTTTCTCGTCTACGGTGAAACTCCTGACGTCACCGTACACGACCGTGCCCAACGGATCCCGGTCGATGATCTCATCGCGGATCGCCTTGCAATGCGCGGCGAACCAAGCGCTCAACCCGCGCATTCCCGGAATGGGACGGCCGTCGTCGCCTGCAAGTAGGGCAAGAATCCGTCGTACCGGAAGGTGGTCGTCGCTCAGACTCGACAGGTACCGGCCGGCAAGGAACTCGGCGATATGCCGGTGAATCGGCGTGGCCAGCCCGTCATGGACATTGAACAGCTTGGTGTGCAGCGCCGCCAACAGAGTGTCCTGAGATGGTTCCAGGAAGTCGCGCAGGTCGATATAGCCGTCCACGTTGTCGGTTCGGGTTCGATACCCTGCTTGGCCGGTCAGCAGTTGCACAGTATCCAGGTGTCCTGCCGTGCGAAGGATCTCCGAGTCAGGACGCTGCGGAGCCGCCTGGAGGTGCTCTACGTTAGTCTCATGGATGAGAGTGCGGCACGCGGCCTCGAACGTCTCCTTTCGCGTCTTCGGCCAGTTGCCGCCCTCGACGGCGACCGCCAACAGTTTCAGGGTTTGAGGGTTCGAGAGCAGCGTTCCAAGCCCGCGGGCCCTCGCCTCGTCAACGAATTGGTCGATCTCTTCCACACCTTCGTCGTTCAGGATGTCGCGGACGTTTCCCTCTGAAAGAGGGTCCAAACGCAGGACTCTCACAGCCCCGTCCGGAGAGACCGATTCAAGCCGCTTTCGGTCCGGTGCACCGAACCAGTCCGCTTCACGACACGAGAGCCGAAACCGTGGACGTCCCAGCGCGTCGAGTCTTCCTCTGATCGCGTCGAGTGGCGTGCGCGGGTCGGGCGCTGTAACCCGCATCTCGTCAAGCCCGTCGATAAATAATCTCTCGACGTGGTCCCAGCGGTTTTTGCTGAGGGAGGTGAAGTCGCGAACATCGCAATAGCCTCCCTCTGTAGCCTCCTGTTTGAAGGATACCGTCTTGCCGGCACCGGGTGGGCCCAGCAGCACGTAAGCCCCACAATCACGGAACGCAGCCAAGGTCTGCCATTCGGCGTCACGGGCTTCTCCGTTGCCGTCGAGGACTTCCGTGCAGGTGCGTTCAACCGGTTTGCCCATCACGTCTTGAACCAGTCATCTGCCGGAACCGACAGAAACTCTTCGAGCGCCATGCCGTCGCCGCCTACCACCACGGTTTGCACCGGGCGGAACCGGTCCCGAAACTCGGCCAGTCCTCGGCGGTCAGCCCGACCTTTGTGGCTCTTGACCTCGAAGGCTGCCAAGCGGGGTCCCCGTTGAAGCACGAAGTCGACTTCAGATCCGTTTTGGCGCCAGTACCAAAGACGGCTCGGTGCCGTGGCCGTGTTCCACAAGTGTGCGCCAACCGCACTCTCGACCAAACGGCCCCAGAATGTCCGGTCTGCCTGAGCCTCCTCGAAAGTGTAACCGGAGAAAGCCGACATCAGTCCGGTGTTGAGGACGTTCAGTTTGGGGCTCGATGCCCGTCGGCGATATATCCCGCCGGTGTAGTTTCCGAGTCCCGCCAACAGCCCGACTCTCTCCAGGAGGTCCAGATATCGGGCCAGAGTCGTGGTGTTGCCGGCGTCCTGGAGTTGGCCGAGCATCTTGGTATAGGACAGGATCTGCCCGGAGGATGTGGCACCCACCTCGAACAACTGCTTCAGCAACGCGGGCTTGTCCACGCGTTGCATGGCGAGTATGTCGCGCTCGATGTTGGGCTCCACCAATGCTCGAAATATGTAATCGTGCCAACGAACGTGATCATCGATATAGTCCCACGCCCCCGGATAGCCGCCGAAGTAAACGTACTCCGACAAGGCCAGGCCGAACGCCTGGGACATCTCGGCGAAGGACCAGTGTTTGAGACTGATCGTCTCGAAGCGCCCGGCCAGGCTTTCAGTCAGATCACGCTGCATCAAGAGTGGTGAGGAGCCCGACAATATTACGTGCAGACGTCGTCGCTCGTAACGATCGGCGTCCCAGAGCCCCTTAACCGCTTCCGACCACCTAGGGATTTTCTGAATCTCGTCAAGGGCCAGCACGCAACCCTCCCCGGACAAGTCAGCGTGTGAACGCGCACGTTGCCAGACATCGACAAGCCACGCGGTATCGGGCTCCCTCGGTACTCTAACCGGGGTGCCAAAGGAAGTCGTATCAGATGGTTCCGTGGATGTCCGCGATGGTCGTGCATCGGGTTGGTCGACGCGAACCAAGAGGAGATCCCGGCCCAGCGCTGCCTTTGCCTGCTCGACCAGGGTGGTTTTGCCGACCTGCCGCGGCCCGGCGACAAAGATCAGAGTCCGGGGAGGCTCGTCAAGACGTTCGAGAAGGGTGGCGAGTTGCTTGCGCTCGTAGATGGCCATGGAGGACAGATTACCCTCTTGAGTAAATTTACTCAAGAGGGTAATCGTGAGTGCCCCCAGGCGTCCAAATCCCCGTCGCCGCTACCCTCCGAACGTCGACTCGTAGTCCTGCCACGCCTTCGGACCCGCCCGGTCGAAGACCTTTTCGCGGAGGCCGCCGGCGTACTGGGCGGGGATGAAGTTGATCTTCTCGGTGAGGGAGGGCTTCAGGCGCACGCCCTGGGCGCGCAGCTCGTCGGCCATGACCAGGTTGTCCAGCACCACCTGGATCTCGTCGTGGTCGGTCCACATGGCCTTGTAGACGATGCGGCCTTCGTTGCTGACGATGTAGACCATGTTGGGCAGGACGCCGTAGAGCTGGTGCACGGTGCCTTCGAGGTCGTCCACCAGGAGCGGGTTTTCGATGCCGTCCTGGTCCCGGCAGTGGCGCGCGTATTCCAGCTTCTGCTCCAGGTCTTTGTGGGGACCGTAGTTCTCTCCGGGATGGGGCTCGCGCACGTAGATGGTGAGGAACTCGAAGCCTTTGTCGCGATAGTTCCGGTACATTTCGTTGAGGGGCGAGACCTCGCCCACGAAGGGCGGTCAGGTGATGCTGCCGAACTCCAGTAGCACGTGCTTGCTGCCCTTGAATGCGGAGAGCCGGACCTGTTCGCCTTCCAGGGTCGGAAGGGTGAAGTCCGGAGCCTCCTCCCCGGCGCGCAGGCGCGCGGCGAACTCGCCGGCCTTGGCCGAGCTTTCCGATCGGTTGAAGGTTTCGTAGTTGTAGGCGCCGTCTGATTGACCCATCTGTGGACTCCTTTGTTCTTTTGAAGGCTGTTTGCCAGCCCCTCCGAGTTCCGCGATTCTACTACCAAACGGTGCGTCAACGGAACCGTGCGTCTTGTGACCCGCGTCGTGTCCCATGCGGCAGCCGCCTCGCCGCGGCGGCGTCCGTTGCGCGGTCTCAAGAACGGGCGTCTTCCGCCAGCGCCTTCACGAGTGCCCGCATGTCCGCGGGCATCGGCGCGGTCCATTCGACGGGTTCACCCGTTCCCGGATGGATCAGCCCGAGCCGCTCCGCGTGCAGGGCCTGCCGCCGAAAGCCGCGCAACAGTTCCGTGGCGCCGGACTTCCGATCCTTGGTGGCGAGTGCTCCGCGCCCGCCGTACACCGGATCGCCCACTACGGGATGTCCGATGTGGGCCATGTGCACGCGGATCTGGTGGGTGCGGCCGGATTCCAGTCGAACGCGCAGGAGCGTGTGGCCGCGGTAGGCGGCCGTGACCGTGTAGTGGCTTGTGGCCTCCTTGCCGCGCTGATTCACCGACATGCGGGTGCGGTGGACAGGGTGGCGGCCGATGGGAGCGGCGACGGAGCCGCCGGCCCGGACGACACCACGCACCAGCGCCAGGTATTCCCGCTTGATGCGCCGCGCCTGCAGGTCCCGGACCAGCCGCAGGCGCACGGCGTCGGTCTTGGCCACCACCAGGAGGCCCGAAGTGTCCTTGTCCAGCCGGTGCACGATGCCGGCCCGCGGCACGGTCTCAAGGGAGGGGGCGTGGTGCATGACGGCGTTGAGCAGGGTGCCCTCGGGGTTGCCCGCCCCTGGGTGCACCACCATTCCCGGCGGCTTGTCGATCACCAGCAGGGCTTCGTCTTCGTGAATGATTTCAAGCGGGATGGGCTGCGGCTTCCAGGAGACCTCCGCGGGCGGCGGCATCCCCATCTCGATGCGGGCACTCACCGCGACCTTGTCCGAGCACTCCGGGATGCGGCCGTCGAGGCGGACGTGTCCGTCGCGCACGAGCCGCTGGAGGCGGGAGCGCGAGTGGTCGGGCAGGAGCGCCGCCAAGGCGGCGTCCAGGCGCTTGCCGTGGAGGGCCTGGGGCACGATCAGCCGGACCTGGGGTGCGGGGTCTCGAGTCGTTGTGTTCATGGAGACGAAGGGCGCCGGCGGTTTCGTACCGGACACAGCCAGAGCTTGGTCCTTTCATCCGGTGATTGCAACGGACGTTCTCAAGTCCAGCCGCGCCGACCGGATTCGGACTGCCCGGCCTGTGTCAGGTACTTTGCCTGGCCGCGGGATGGCGCCGTCACCCCATACCGTCATTCCCGCGGAAGCGGGGAATCACCCATGTCGGCTTGCAGCCGACACAAAGGGGAATGAAAATGGGGCGCCGGCCCCCGATGAGTCATTCCCGCTTCCGCGGGAATGACTCATCGGGGTGTAGCAGGATTCCGTAACTACCAGAAATCATTGGACAAGTTTCTAGTTTCATATCAATGACGGTATGGGGTGACCGTGCCTCCAGTTTGGGTGGAGTTCCGACATGGCCTGTTTCGAGTGAACGCAAAGGGGAGGGTGGTTGAATCGCACCATGGCCCGGCCCGCGGCTACCGACGTTGACGCCCGCGCGGCCGGGCCGTAGACTCGGGCGATGGACCTGCGAACCTACCTCGACTCGGTCAAACGCTTCGCCCCCGAACGCCTGCTGGAGGTCACGGACAAGCACGACATCGACCTGGAAGTGTGCGCCATGATCGCGGACCTGGAGAAGCAAAAGCGCGAGCCGCTGCTGCTCTTCTCCAACATCGACAACCTGAGCGGCGAGCCGTCGGACTTCCCGCTGCTGATGAACACGTTCGCGTCGCGCGCGGCCTGCGCCGTGGCGCTGGGGCTGGCGCCGGAACAGGCGGGCCGGGAGCTGATGCTGGAGTTCCAGGCACGCGAGGCGCGGCGCGAGAAGCCGGTGGTGGTGGATGCGGCGGCGGCGCCGGTGAAGCAGGTGAGGATGGATCCCAACCTCTATTTCCTGCCGGTGCTGACGCACCACACCGCCGACCTGGGTCCCTACCTCACCATGACCTGGGCCGCCCGCGACCCGGACACCGGCACCTACAACTCCTCGTTCCACCGGTGCTACGTGCGCGACCCCAACCACCTGATCATGTTCTTCGAGCGCCGCCACCTGTGGGACTACTACGTGCGCGCGGAGGCGCGCGGCGAGGCGCTGCCGGTGGCCTGCGTCATCGGCCACCACCCGGCCTACTACCTCGGCAACTGCATCCTCAACGGCATCGCCGAGGACGAGTACGAGAGCATCGGCGGACTCATGGGCGAACCCTTGCGGTTGGTGCCGTCGGAGACTTTCGGCGACGAGCTGCTGGTGCCCGCGGACGCGGAGATGGTCATCGAGGGCCGGGTGCTGCCGCACCAGCGGGAAGTGGAGGGACCCTTCGGGGACTTCACCGGGCTGTACGGCCCCGCGGGCGAATCGCCGGTGGTGGAAATCACCGCCATCACTCACCGCCAGGGCGCCATGTGCATGGACGTCCTGGCGGGCCACCGCGACCACCGGCTTTTGGGGGCGGTGCCCAAGGAGGGCAGCATCTACCGCAACGTGCGCGCGGTGGTGCCCACCGTCCAGTCCGTGTGCCTGCCCCTGAGCGGCGCCGGCCGGTTCCACTGCTACATCAGCATCGACAAGCGCTGCGAGGGCGAGGCCAAGCTGGCCGCCATGGCCGCGTTCACGGCCTCGGAGCTCATCAAGCACGTGGTGGTGGTGGACGGCGACATCGACGTGTACGACGAGGAAGAGGTGCTGTGGGCGGTGGCTACCCGCGTGGACGCGGCCACGGACATCTCCATCATCGACCGGGTCAAGGGCAGCCGCCTGGACCCCGTGCATCCGGGCAAGGACTGGGGCTCGAAGCTCATCGTCGACGCCTGCCGCAACGAGGAGATCGAGTTCCCGGAACGCATCGTGGCGGCTTCGTACCGGCCGAGGGGGACATCTTGATCAACCAGGCGTATCGCCGGCGCGGACCGCGGCAGGATGCGTCCGGTTCGCGTCCGCCGTTGCGGTGGGCATGATGGGCAAACCGGAGCATCCGTCCGGAGAGGCGGGAGCGGAGCCGCGTGTCGGGGTCGAGCAGACCGCATGTGCGGGGAGCGACGGGGAATGGCGCATCGCTTGGCGCATCACGAACCTCACCGCCTCCGAATTGCGGTTGTTGGATGCACGCTTCCCGCACGGGCAGTTCCGCGGTGCCCTCATGGAGTTGGGGGACCTCATGATCGCGCCTCGGGGCAGTACCGGACTGGAAGCCGTCGTGGCCTGTCAGGGCGGGCCGGGCGACGTGGTGGAGAACGCATTCCTGATCGCCACGGTGGAGTGGCGGGAGGTCCGTTGGCGCATCCTGGCGCGCATGACCGTGCGCTTCACCGCGGACAGGGAGCCCGATGCGACGACGGAGCTTGTGACGGTCCAGCGGGTGGGTTTCTCGCGCCCCGAGCGTCAAGTTTCCGCGTCTAAGGTTTGACGAAATGCCAGTGTGCTGACACTAATGGAGGTGTACGGACGAGGAACCGGGCTAAAGACCACGGTTCACAACACAACCGGACCGAGGCGGCGCACCGCCTCTGAAGAGGACCCCATGACCGAACGGGAGAAATATATCTTCAAGCGCATGGGCGGCTGATACCGCAATTGAGGCCTCGGCTTCGAAGAGACCGCGGGTATGGTCTCCAACACGCTTGACATGGAACTCGACGACCTCGTCGCGACGCTGAAACGCGTCCGGGAAACTTCCGGCGACGAACCCGAGTACCGGGAACTGCGCGCACCGCTGCCGGACGGCTGGCCGATCTGAAGGGCCGCGGACGTTGCTCCCGACGCCGCGGAACGTCATTCCCGCGAAGACCGGGAATCCAGGGGATTCCCGCTTCCCAGGGTGTGTCAAAACACCATTCAAGAGAGGCAGCAACAATCCCCAGAAGCGTCATTCCCGCGAAAGCGGGAATCCAGGTGTGGGGGGTGTGGCGGCCTCATTGCCCGGCCCCACCCCGCCTGGATTCCCGCTTCCGCGGGAATGACTCGTTGGGGTGTAGCGAGATTCCGTAACTACCAGAAATCATTGAATAAGATTTTATTTTCATATCAATGACATTCACGGGTGTAGGGAGCGTTTCGTACTCAAGCCGCGGTTGACACGACCGGGAACCGAGTGGAGGGGCGGATGCGTGGCCTACGCCTGCCGGACCTTCGACGTCGCGGCGTCGGCCTTTCCCGGGTCCAGGGGCCGGACACCCGGCCAGAAATCCCGCCTGCCGGTCATGGCCTGGACGTGGCCGTCCCACTCCAGCGTAAACGCGGTAATGCCGAGCTTCACGGCGCGCCGGATCTTCTCCCGCGTCTCCTCGTCCGTGGCGGCGCGGCGCAGGGTGTCGATCTGCCGGGAGCCGTGCCCCACGTCCTGTTCCGCGTGGATGCGGTACGTTTCCACCTGCCGTTCGGAAAAGCCGTAGTGTCCCACCAGCTCTTTGTAGACCCGCGCGGCCGCGCCGTCCGGACCGCCGTGCTGGCTTTCCACAAAGGCGAGCATGGCCACGCCCTCCAACGCGGACCTGCGCTGGCAGCAGCCGATGATCATTTCGATGGCGGCCAGCGTGCCCGGCGTGGGCTCCGCGTTGTCGGCTTCCTCGCGGGAAATCCCGGCTTCCTCCAGGAACTGGTACATGATGTCCACGTGGCTGCGGTCGCCGGACAGCTCCTCCATGAAGTTCTCCAGCACCACGTCCGCCAGCCCTTGTTCCCGGTTGGCCACCGCGTTCACCGCCATGTAGCCGAAGTAGATGGGGTTGGTGCGCACGCGCAGATAGTGCTGCACCTCTCCCCGGACGATCTGCTCGCGGCTCCAGCGGTGGTCGACGATGCCGTTGAACCAGGGATGCTCCACCATTGGCACCTGGTTTGCGTATTCCCACAACTCGTCGATGAACTGATCCGGCGACGTCATGGCGACACCTCCTCGGCGGGATTGATCCGGTCCATGCAAACGAGCATACTCGTATCATCGGGGCAAGCCAATACTCCGGGCACGCCGGGACCGGCCCCCATGATGCAGAACCTGACGGCCTTTGGTGAGCAATACTCCGCGCACGCCGGGACCGGCCGGGACCGGCGCGCGGGCCGGGAGATGGGACGACGAGGCGGCCGGAACAGGGAACCGGCTATCGGCGAGCGAGGAAAGCGACGGACGCGGAGCCCGGAAACGGGACCGGCTGTCGAGGAGCACGACATGGCTTGGTGGGGCTGGCTGAGCATCGGCATCGTGTTGATGGGCGTGGAGTTGACGGCCGTGGACGCCGCGTTCTACCTGATTTTCGTGGGGGCCGCCGCGGTCTGCGTCGGCATCATCGGGTTGGCGGGCGTCGATCTGCCCGTCTGGGGCCAGTTGGCGACCTTCGCGGTGCTGGCGGTGGTGTCCATGGTCCTGTTCCGCGGGAAACTCTACGACCGCATCCGCGGCGGGCTGCCGGGTTACGAGTACAAGGTGGCCGGCCGCATCGTGTCGGTGGTCGAGGACGTTCCCCTGGGCGGTGAGACGCGGGTGAGCCTCCAGGGCACCCAATGGACCGCGGTCAACGTGGGTCCGGCGCCGATCGCGGCGGGGGGCCGTGCGCGCGTGGTCGGAAGAGACAGCGTGAACCTGTCCATCGAAGGACTCCCGGGCGACGCTGTCAACGAACCGGGAGAGGGGAAGTAAATGGACGCGAACCTGGGTTTCCTGATTACGGCGGGCGTTCTCGCCCTCGTCGTGCTGATCGTGCTCTTCAAGACCGCCGTGGTGGTGCCGCAGCAGAACGCGTATGTCATCGAGAACCTCGGCAAGTACTCGCGCACCCTCAAGCCCGGCTTCAACATCCTGGTGCCCTTCCTGGAGCGGGTGGCCTACCGTCACAGCCTCAAGGAGCATGCCCTCGATATCGAGGAGCAGGTCTGCATCACCTCGGACAACGTCCAGGTGGGCGTGGACGGCGTTCTGTACCTGCAGGTGGTGGACCCGGAAAGAGCGTCCTACGGCATCGGCAACTACATCTTCGCCATCTCCCAACTTGCACAGACGACGCTGCGCAGCGAGATCGGCAAGATCGAGCTGGACAAGACGTTCGAGGAGCGGGGCCACATCAACCAGAGCGTGGTCGAGGAGCTGGACAAGGCCTCGGATCCCTGGGGCGTGAAGGTGCTGCGCTACGAGATCAAGAATATCAACCCGCCGTCGGACGTGCTCTCGGCCATGGAGAAGCAGATGCGCGCGGAGCGGGAGAAGCGCGCCACCGTGCTGTCGTCGGAAGGTGAGCGGGACGCCAAGATCAACGAGGCGGAGGGAGAGAAGCAGCAGGTCATCAAGGCCTCGGAGGCCGCCAAGCAGCGCCAGATCAACGAGGCCGAGGGAGAGGCCGCGGCCATCCTCGCGGTGGCGGGAGCCACGGCCGAGGGCCTGAAGAAGGTGGCCGAGGCCCTGGATTCCGACGGCGGCGACAAGGCCATGCAACTCCGGGTCGCGGAGAACTACCTGGAGCGCTTCGGCAACCTCGCCAAGGAGGGCAACACCCTCATCGTCCCCGCGAACTTGAGCGACCTCACCTCCATGATCAGCGCCGCCACCACCGTGCTGGGCTCCACTCCCGGGCGGCGCAACCCGGAGCCGGAGCAGAACGCATAGGGGGACTGGGTCGGCAGTCGCCGTTTGGCCAACAGGTTGGGGCGTGGAATCGCGAATGACGAAGGACCCCAAGACCGTTGCGCTGCTGGCGGGGTTGGTGCGCGCGTTCAGGGCCGGCGACGTCGAGATACACTTCGACGAAGGGGACCGGACGATCCTGCGGAGGTTGGGCGCCGACGGGCTGGTGGATCTCTCCAACGACGGCTTTCGCCTGACTGAAACCGGCGGGTCTTACACGGTGCGGTCGCAGGTGCCGCCGGTCACGCCCAAGGGGATTCTGTTCCTGGAACGTCTGCCCGTTGATGCGTACGCCGACCGCCCCGGTCTGTTTCGTTTCCTCGGCTGGCTGTGACACGTTCCCTGCCGATGTTCCCGCGAACACGGGAATCCACGGGCGGCGAGGCGGTCATTCCCTGGTTGTGCAGAGTTTGCCACAGTCTGATTTTTGAGAAAGGAACACACATGGGCGGACTTGCAGACAACGTTTCCGCTTTCGTCACCGGCAACGACTTCGACAAGCTGCCGGCGAAGGTAGTGGACGCCGCCAAGGCGGCGTTCCTGGACTGCGTCGGGGTCGCTCTGGCGGGCTCGGCGGAGGAGAGTGCGCGTATTTGCGGGGCGCTGGCACGGCAGGAATCCGGGGCGACGGAAGCCGCGGTCATCGGCCAGGGGTTCCGGACCTCCGCCACCTTCGCGGCGCTGTGCAACGGCACCTCGGCCCACGCCCTGGACTACGACCACAGCTATCTCATGGGGCAACCCACCGCCGGCCTGATCCCGGCGGTGCTGACCATGGGGGAAGTCTCGGACTCCAGCGGCAGGGACGTCCTCGCCGCCTACGTGGCGGGCTTCGAGTTGGTGTCACGGCTGGCCCGCTCCATGCCGCAGCTCTCCACTCACGGGCACTGGCACGCGACGTCGAGCTTCGGAACGGTGGGCGCCGCGGCCGGTTGCGGCCGGTTGGCGCGGTTGGACGCCGCCGGGATGCGCAACGCCCTGGGCATTGCCGCATCCATGGCGTCGGGAATGGTGTGGAACTTTGCCACCATGACCAAGCCGCTGCACGCGGGGCTGGCGGCCCAGAACGGCGTGCTGGCGGCGCGCCTGGCCGGGCAGGGGTTTACATCGAGCCCCGCCGTGTTCGAGGAGGGCAAGGGGCTGTTCGACTGTTTCGGCCGCGGGTTGGCATGCGACGCGACCCCGTTCGAGAGCCTCGGCCGCACCTTCGACCTCGCGGCCATCGGCGTCAGCGTCAAGCCCTATCCCTGTGGCGGCCTGACCCACTCCGCCGTGGACGCCGTGTTGGAGTTGAGACAGGAAGGCCTGCGGGCGGATCAGGTGGATTCCATGCGGGTGGGCGTGACGTCGCAGGTCTTCGACCGGATCATGAACGCGCCGCCGGCCAATGGCATCGAGTCCAAGTTCAGCATGCCCTACATTCTGGCGCGGGCGCTCGCGGACGGGGCGCTGGTGCTCGACACGTTCACGGACGATGCCGCCGCGGACCCGGCGATCCGGCGCCTCGCGGAGGGCATCGTCATGGAGCTGGATGCCAACCTGGTGGAAACCACCGACGGCGCCCGTCCCGCCGATGTGACGGTCCGTCTGAAGGACGGCGGTGAGCTGCGCCGCCGAGTGGACCACTCACGGGGCAGGCCCGAGAAGCCCTTGACCCCGGTGGAGTTGCGGGAGAAGTTCGATACCTGCGCGGGCAGCGTGTTGGACCCCGAACGGGTGCGGCAAATCGCCGAGCTCATCGGCGAACTGGACGGCTTGGCGTCTATCCGCGGCCTGTCGGAACTCTTGGCGGGACCGGAGTGACCGGAGGGTCTTCAGCTTATGACCGATAGACCCGTCGCTTCCAGCGCCGTCACCACCATCGCCTCCCGGTCCAGCATCTCCTGGATGTCCGGGACCACCTCGTTCTTCCAGTAGTCGCTCTCCGCGATGGTCCTGGCGAAGGCTTCCTTCTGCGCCGTGTCTTCGAAGCGGCGCAGCCAGATGTAAGTGTCTTTGTCATCCTGGCCGGTGAAGGAGCCGACCACCACGACGCCGTTGGACGCGTGGAACGGGATGATCTTCTCTTCCATGGTCTTGACCCAGGCGGCGCGCTTGCCGGGCTTGGTCTTGTACTGACGCAGCTCGAAAAACATCGTGCTCTCCTCGTGGGCGGGTCACGCCGGCGCCCTGCCGGTGTGCGCGCTACATTTTCTCGTCCGCTCCGTCTTCCTCGAACTCCGGCGCCCAGCCCTCGCCGAACGCCTCGGCTTCCTCGAAGCCTTCCGTGCGCCATTCGTCGATCAATTGCTGAATGGGTATCTTGCGCCGCATGAGCCCCTTCATGAGGTCCTTGTACATGGGCGCCACGTGGGTCTGGGCGTTGATGGGGCAGACCGTCAGGCACACCTTGCAGCCCTCGTACTGTTCGAAGTAGGGCCGGCACTGCGGCGTGTCCACGTGCCAGCGGAGCGTCCCGAAGATCTCCTGCTTCTGGGGAATGATGGCCTCGCCCGGGCAGAAGTTCGTGCACGCGTTGCAGCGGAGGCAGAAGTCGTCGAAGCCGAAGTTGGCCGGCTGTTTCTCGGGAACTAGGGGCATCTCGGTGGTCACCGCCCCCAGCCGCACGCTCGGGCCGAACTTCTTGGTGATGAGGGAGCCGTGGCGCCCCAGTTCGCCGAGGCCGGCCTTCCACGCCACCGGGATGAAGAGGATGTCGCCTTCGTTGCGGTAGCCCACCGCGTGGTAGCCGTAGGAGCGGATGTACTGTGCCAGCCGCACGGAAACGTCCGACAGCAAGTAGTAGACCTTGTGTACCTCCATCTGCGCCAGCGGGCCCAGCCGCTTCATCTCTTCGAAGTCCATGTGGATGGCGAAGGAGATGGCCACCTTGTGCCCTTCCGGCGGCTTGGTGCCGCGCACGTAGTCGAACTCGTCAACAGGCGCCACGCCCACCAGGTCGACACCCATGTCCAGCGCCACTTTTTTGAGCGTGCGGGTGACCCCCGCCCAGTCGTTGGTCTCCAGACGATCGGGGTTCACCGGACCGTCGTGGAGGTTCCGGCGGTCGTGGTCCTCCCGCATGAACATGAAGCGGCGCGTCTGCGGATGGCGCTTGGCCTTGGTTACCTGACCGACCTTCTTGTCCGGGAACGGCCACTGCTTGATCGGCTGCTCCCGGCGTTCCGTGAATATGATTCCGCCAGGTTCCATGCGTTGCTCCTCTCGTCAGCATGCCCGCGGAGGCTGAAGCTCCGCGGGGGCTTCGACCGGTTCTCGCAGGTCGGAGCTTACCAGAGGCGCCCGGTGGATTCCACGTTCCGTTCCCCACGTGACCGGGCGGCACCGTACAGAGTGTTGAAATTTCCATCAATAAAGCGAATATTGTTTCCTGTGATAGAAAAGTCTCCAAAAGGGCGCCGAAGAAGAAACTCTTCCCGTGTGACGCGGCGTGCGGAAATCCTCGATATCGCGGTCGACATCCTCGTGGAACGGGGATATCGCGACACTACCATGCTCGAGGTGGCGCAGCGCGCTTCCGCTTCCAAGGAGACGCTGTACACTTGGTTCAGGGACAAGTTGGGGCTTTTCGAGGCGGTGGTTCGCCGGAATGCGGCGCGAACGCGCATGACGGTCAAGGAGTATCGTGACAGCGAGGTTCCGGTGGAGTCCGTATTGACCGACTTCGGCCGGACATTGGCGGCGGCGCGTCTCGACGAGAAGGCCGTCGCCATTGACCGGGCTGCCATCTCCGAGGCGCGCTCGGGGCCGTCGTTGGGCGAATGCGTCGCCGAACTGGACCGCGGTTCGACGTTGCGTATCTTCTCCGGCTATCTGGAACGGTGCCAGACTTCCGGCGTTCTCCGGATCGACGACGTGCACGACGCGGCGGAGACTTTTCTCGCGCTCCTCCTCGGAGACGCGCATACACGGAGGTTGCTCGGGGTGATCGAGACCCCGTCCGAAGCCGACATCGAGAACAAGGCCAGACGAGCCGTGCGGAAGTTCCTTCGGCTGTACGGCGTGCGGCGCCATCCGCCGGCCTAGCGGGTGTCTGGCTGATTGTCCCACGAATCAACGAGACCCCACACGGGTGTGCTGTCCGGCCAACGCCGATGCGACCCAACGCATACGGCGTCCGTCCACGCTTGTTTTACCCACCTTCCTCCTTTACGGTTCGGGGATAACCTCGAAGGCATCGAAACTGGAGCCTTGCGCACCGGACCCCCTGGAGGAACCACATCATGCAAATGACCGCGGGACATGCGGTCGCCGAAGTGCTGGCGCAGCTCGGCGTCCGCAAGGTGATCGGCGTCGTGGGCTCGTGCATGCTGGAGATACTCGACGGCATGTACGGCCGCGACGACATCCAGTTTCTCTCCACCCGCCACGAGCAGGCCGCCGCCCTCATGGCCGACGGGTTCGCGCGCATCGCCGGGCGGCCCGGAGTGTGCATCGCCACCAACGGCCCCGGCGCCACCAACCTGTTAACCGGGGTGGCCAACGCCTTCCACGCCCAGAGCCCCGTGCTGGTCATCACCGGCGCGCCCATGCTGAAGGACATGTTCCGGGACTCGGCCCAGGAGATCGACCAGCAGGCGATGTTCCGGCCGGTGGTCAAGTGGTCGGTGCAGGTGCGCAAGCCCGAACAGGCAGCGGCCCTCACCTGGGAGGCCTACCAGCGTACGATGACGGGGGTGCCCGGCCCGGTGCACCTGGACCTGCCCCGTGACGTGTTGAACGAGAACGTGGAGATGCCGGACATGGGCCGGCTCTTCCGGGGCGACGTGGCCGTCCCGGCGCCCGGCGCCGAAGCCGTGACCGCGGCCGCGCGCCTGCTCGAGAAGGCGCGCCGGCCGGTGCTGCTGGCCGGCGGCGGCGTCCTCTGGTCGGAAGCCGGTGCTGAAGTCGTTGCGCTGTCCGAACGCCTGAACGCGCCCATCGTGTCCTCCACCGGGCGGGACGACGTCGTGCCCCGGTCCTGCCGGCTGTACCTCGGCACCATCGGCCGGGGGGCCTTGCCCGAGGCCCAGGCCTTCTTCAAGCAGGCCGATCTGGTGCTGGCCGTGGGCACGAGCCTGGGCCACCTCACCACCTTCTGGCGCCCGGACTTCTTCGCCCCCGGAACCAGGCTCATTCACGTGGCCCAGGACCGGAACAACATCGGCCGGGTCTACCCCGCGGACGTGGGCATCCAGGCCGACGCCCGGGTCGCCGTCAAGGCGCTGCTGCGGGCCGTGCAGCAAAACGGCGGGGGGCGTGTCGGATGGCTCAAGAAGGCCGCCGCGGTGCGCGCCGCGCAGGACAGGCACCGGAACCGGGCCGCCCGCTACGACGGCCGCCCCATCGACCCGCGCCGGGCTCACGCCGCCCTGAGCAAGGTCCTCCCCAAGGACGCCATCATCTCCATCGACGCCGGCGTCGGCCCGGGCTACGTCTACGAGTACCAGACCTTCGAGCGCCCGCGGAGTCTGCTGGCGCCCCAGGGCCTTGCCGCCATCGGCATCGGCTACCCCGTGGGACTAGGCGCCAAGCTCGCCGCCCCGGACCGCCCCGTGGTCACCCTGAGCGGCGACGGCTCGTTCCTCTACAACGGCGCCGAGCTGGAAACCGCCGTGCGCGAGAACATCCCCACCACCTGCATCATCCTCAACAACTTCAACTACGGCTCCGAACGCGCCTATCAGAAGTTCTACTACGACGAACGCTACATCGGCGACACCATCGGCAACCCGCCCTTCGACGAGTACGCGCGCGTCTTTGGCGCCGCCGGCCTGCGCGTCACCGAGCCCGGCGACCTGGAGGACGCCTTCGCCGAGGCCCTGCGCCTGGGCAAGACCCAACCGGTCCTGGTGGACGTGCTGTGCAGCGCGGACGTATTCCCCGAGCCGCGGCGAAAGGAGACGGTGAAGGCGGAACGGTTGCGGGGTTAGAGACCCCTGGAATCGTCATACCCGCGAGGCTGTGTCAAAACGTCGCCCGGACAAGAATGGGCGCCAAACCCCCGAGTCATCATTCCCGCGGAAGCGGGAAACCGGGCGGGGTGGGGCGGGGAAACCCGCCTGTACCGATAGCCGGGCTTCGACAAGGAGAGCGACATGATCCGGATGTTACTTGCCGCGGTGGCGGCGTCCCTCATCGTATCGGCATCCTGGGCCGCCGACTTCAAGCCGGCCGTGGTCTACGACAAGGGCGGCAAGTTCGACAAGAGCTTCAACGAGGGCGTATGGAGGGGCATCAGGAAGTTCGTGGACGAGACCGGCGTCGACGTCCAGGAGTTCCAGGTGATCAACGAAACCCAGCGCGAGCAGGCCATGCGGCGGTTGGTGCGGCGGGGCGCCACGGTATTGCTGGCGGTGGGTTTCGCACAGGCGCAGGCCATCGATGCGGTGGCAGCCGACCATCCGGACAGGCTGTTCGCGATCATCGACGTTTCCTGGCTGAACCGGCCGAACCTCCGGCAGTATGCCTTCAAGGAACACGAGGGTTCCTACCTCGTGGGCGTCGCTGCGGCACTGACCTCGAAGGCCGGCAAAATCGGTTTCGTCGGCGGCATGGACGTGCCGTTGATCCGCAAGTTCGCGTGCGGCTACGTGCAGGGCGCCAGGGAAGCCAGACCCGGGATCGCGGTGCTCCGGAACATGACCGGGACGACGCAGGCGGCGTGGAACGACCCCGCCAAGGGCGCGGAGTTGGCGCGCGGTCAGATGGACCGCGGCGCGGACGTCGTCTACCACGCGGCCGGGGCCACGGGCCTGGGCGTCATCCGGGCGGTGGCGGATGCCGGCAGGCTCGCCATCGGGGTGGACTCGAACCAGAACGGGTTGGCGCCGGGCCACGTGCTCACCTCCATGCTGAAGCGTGTGGACGTGGCCGCCTACCAGACGCTGAAGGACGCGATGGAAGGCAGGTTCACCGCCGGCGTGGTGACCCTGGGCCTCGCCGAGGGCGGTGTCGACTGGGCGCAGGACGAGCACAACGCCGCGCTGGTTTCCGGCGACGTGCGCGCCGCCGTCGAACGGGCCAAGGCGGACATCATCTCGGGCCGGATCACCGTGCACGACTACGGGAGCGATTCCAACTGTCCGTTCTGATGGACGCGGGAAAACCCGAAGCGGCCGCCGCCAAACCCGCCGAGGCGGCATCCCGCGTGGGCGGAAGCAGGGCACCCGTCACTGGGGCGGCTGCCGCCGCCGGTAACCCCGCGACATCCCGCCTGAGCGGGGGCACGCCGCCGGCGATCCGTCTCAGGAAGATCTCCAAGCGCTTCGGGACCGTGCGCGCCAACGACGCCGTGGACCTCGACGTCGCGGCCGGGACCATCCACGGAATCATCGGCGAGAACGGGGCCGGCAAGACCACGCTGGTCTCGATCCTGTACGGTTTCTACGCACCCGATGTGGGCGACGTCGAGATCGAGGGCCGCCCCGTGGACATCGGTTCCCCGGCCGACGCCATCGCCCACGGCATCGGCATGGTCCACCAGCACTTCATGCTGGTGCCCACCTTCACGGTGCTCGAGAACGTCATGCTCGGCGCGGAGAGCCACGCGCGGCTCAAGCCCGCCGCCGCGGAGGCACGCGCGGGATTGCTGGAGCTCGAGCGGAGCATTGGGCTTGGGGTCGATCCCGACGCCGTGGTGGAGGACCTGCCGGTGGGCCTGCAACAGCGGGTCGAGATCCTGAAGGCGTTGCGCCGCGGTGCCCGCATCCTCATCCTCGACGAGCCCACCAGCGTGCTCACTCCGACCGACACGGAGCGGCTCTTCGAGATCCTGCGGAGTCTGCGCGACAGCGGCGTGACCATCCTGCTGATCACCCACAAGCTCCCGGAGATCATGGCGGCGTGCGACGCCGTGTCGGTCATGCGAGCAGGCCGGATCGTCGGACACCGGGTCCCGGCCCGGACCACGCCGGCGGAACTCGCCGAGTTGATGGTGGGGCGCAAGGTCGCGCTCGAGCGGGCGCACGAACCCGGAACGCCGGGCGCGGTGGCGCTGCGGGTGGACGACGTCACTTGGCGCGACGCCGCCGGAACCGTGCGCCTGGACCGGGTCTCGTTCGAGCTGCGCGCGGGCGAGGTGCTGGGAGTGGCGGGTGTCTCCGGCAACGGCCAGTCAGTGCTTTTGGACGTGCTGGCGGGCATTGCCCCGATGCAGGAAGGGCGGCTGGCATTGGCCGGCGGCACCGTCGACCGGGCGCACCCGGCGGACGGCGCGCGCATGCGCCGGCTGCGCGTGGCCCACGTGCCCGAGGACCGGCAGCGCCGCGGTCTCGTGTTGCCTTTCGAGGCGCGCGAGAACGCCTTGCTCGGCTATCCCCGGCATTTCGGCGACGGGTTCTGGGCGTGGCCCGCCGCCATGGAGTCCCGGGCCTTCCCGATCATGAACGACTTCGACGTGCGCCCCCTGGAAACGCGGCTGCCGGCGGGCGGCTTTTCCGGCGGCAACCAGCAGAAGCTGGTCATCGCACGGGAGTTCGCGGAAGGCCCGGATATTCTGCTCCTGGCGCAGCCGACCCGTGGAGTGGACATCGGCGCCATCGAGTTCATCCACGCGAAGATCCTCTCCCTCAAGCGGCGGGGCTGCGCGATCCTGCTGGTGTCGGCCGAGCTGGACGAGATTTTCGCGCTCTCGGACCGGATCATGGTGATGCACGCCGGGCGCGTCGTCGGCACGGTCGGCCGCGGCGCTGCCACACGCCGGCGACTGGGACTGATGATGGCGGGGGAGGCGGCGGAATGATGGCGTCCTTCG
>JAJEAI010000114.1 GCA_022824205.1 Candidatus Binatia bacterium | reverse complement strand
GTCTTCCTCGCGTGGTGCCCGCCACTGCTCGTCATCGCGCCTTGCCGACGACGAAAAATCCTGCGCAAATTATGCCACGTATCTGCGGGACGCGACACTAGGCCTTGGCGGCCTCGTCGTCCAGCGCTTTGCTGAGGCGCTTCCTGAACTCTTCCAGGATGAGCGAGGTGGTGGCGCGCAGGATCATGTCGCCGACGATGGCCAGGCGCCCGTTGATCTCCACCTGCGCCTTGTACTCGAGCTCGGTGCAGTTCTCCCGCGGCTCAGCCATGCGCGCGTCCACCCCGGCCACCACCGTGCTCCTGGTCACGGAGTCGTTGCCGTCGATGCGCACGGTGAGGGATTCCTTGGGGTTGCTGTCGGTGATGGTGGAGCGGAAGCTGAACTTGCCCGACATGGGTCCCACCTTGGCGCTGATGACGCCGTCGAAGGTGGTATCGTTGACCTTGTCGATGGAATCGAGCCCCGGCATGCACGACGAGAATTTATCGATGTCCAGCACGAAGTCCCACACCGCGTCCCTGGGATGCTCTACCGTAATGGTGCCCTCGAAGTTCATGTGCGCTCCCGTCCCCGTCGCCCTGTAGAACCCTGTTGAAGTTGGGTGCGGTATAACACAATATCGTCTTTGCCGCGAAACAGGCTGTGGCAGAACTCCACTCGGACAGGAAATCGCACTTGACCCGGGTACGTCATTGATATGAAAACGGAGTCTTGTACCGTGAATTCAGGTAGTTACAGTCGTCCGTCTCGTCATTCCCGATCCTCCAATACGTCATTCCCGATCCTCCAATACGTCATTCCCGATCCTCCAATACGTCATTCCCGATCCTCCAATACGTCATTCCCGGTCCTCCAATACGTCATTCCCGGTCCTCCAATACGTCATTCCCGGTCCTCCAATACGTCATTCCCGCGGAAGCGGGAATCCAGGGGTGGTTGCGTGGCGGCCCCATTACCCCAGGCCCCACCCCGCCTGGATTCCCGCTTCCGCGGGAATGACGTATTGGGGCGTTTGTGCCCAATCCCTGGTTACGAATTTCATCCACCGTGCTACATCTAACGTCCATGGATATCGCCCTCGTCTTTGCGCTGGGTACCGCGTTCTTCCTGGCGTTGCGGGACATCTTCGGCCGCATGGCCACCCACGACATCGATCCGGTCCTGAGCACGGCGGCCACGGCGTTTACCGGTCTGGCGGTGCTGACCTGCGCGGCGCTGCTGAACGGCGACCTGCACGCGGGGTTCCCGGGGTGGGGCTGGCCGCTGTTCGTCATCGGCGTGGCCGGGATTTTGCGAATCACCGTGGGCCGCACCACGCTGTTCACCGCCATCAAGTACATCGGCGCCGCGCGTTCCAGCAGCTTCAGCGCAACCAACGTGTTCTTCGCCATGTTCCTGGGCGTGGCCTTTCTGGAGGAGGCCCTGACGTTCATGCTGACGGCCGGCGCGGTGCTGGTGGTGGCCGGGTGCGTGCTGGTGGCCATGAGCCGCGCCCAGGGGGGCGTCCCCCAGGCCTGGACGCGTTACGTCGGGGGCATGGCGTTGGCCCTGGCCAGCGCTCTCGCCATGGCGCTGTCCGCGGCCCTCACCCGGCTGGTGGTGCACGAGTTCTCGTCGCCCCTCGGGGCGAACTTCTACGCCAGCCTCATCGCGCTGCCGAGCTTCCTGCCCGCCATCTCCAACCGCCCGCTGCGCAGCGTGGCGGACTGGACGCCGCGGCACTGGCGCTACATCTGGCTCGTGGGCCTGGTGTCCGCCATCGGCACCACCTGCGGCTATTTCGCGCTCAAGCACGCGCCCGTGATAGTGGTCCAGCCGGTCGCGCAATCACGGCCGCTGTTCGTGCTGCTGATCACGTGGCTCTTCCTCCGGGCCCACGAAACGGTCAACTGGAAGGTGACCGTCGGCGCGTTGGCCATCGTGGTGGGCACGGCGCTGTTCTTCGTGCGGTGAGAGGGTCCTTCGAGTTCGCTCGCCCCTCGCGGGCTCAGGACTCGCTACGCTCGGGACGAACGGCCGGGGCTATACGTCTCGGACGTCACTGCGGAGGGAGCATCTCTCCGTTCGTATCGAGACCTCGTATCGAGACCTTGTACAAGCTCGGGACGGGCGCAGCCGAGGGAAGTCGAAGGACCCCCGGTACAATTGATCGGATTTTCCCTATATGGTTAGAAGCTTGGCTGGAGCACCGTGGTTGCAGGAGGTTCCCGTTCCATGAAGGACAAAGTCGTCAAGACCGACGAGGAGTGGCGCCGGCAGCTCACCGACGAAGAGTTCCTGGTGACGCGCCAGCAGGCCACGGAGCGTCCGTTCACGGGCAAGTACCACGCCTCCAAGGAGCCCGGGCTCTACCGTTGCGTTTGCTGTGGCGCGGACCTGTTCGACGCCGCCACCAAGTTCGAGTCGGGCACCGGCTGGCCGAGCTTCTACGCGCCGGTGAACGAGGAGAACGTCGCCACCAAGGAAGACCGTTCCTACGGCATGCGCCGGGTGGAGGTGCTGTGCAGCGTGTGCGATGCTCACCTGGGGCACGTTTTCGAGGACGGGCCGTCGCCGACATATCTAAGGTACTGCATTAATTCGTTGTCTTTAAGACACGAGAAGGACTGAGGAGGTTTTACCACATGGATAGCAAGCAAGTTCTGGCGCAGCTCGACCGCGCGCATCTGGTGGAGATGACCCGTGATCTCGCCGACATCGTTACCATCACCGGCGAGGAGATACCGGTGGCGGAATACCTGGGGCGCGAGTTCGAGCGCCTGGGCATGGAGGTGGAGTACCAGGAAGTGGAGGAGGGACGGAAGAACGTCATCGGCACGCTGCGCGGGTCGGGCGGCGGGCCGACGCTGATGTTCAACGGCCACATGGACCACTTCGACAACCCCGAGCCCACCCGTGTGACCGAGGACCGGGTCTACGGCCGCGGCCTGGTCAACATGAAGTGCGCGTTCCCCTGCTACATCACCGCCGTGGACATGCTCGTCAAGGCCGGAGCGGAGCTCAAGGGCGACATCGTCATCTCGGGCGTGGTGGGCGAGATCGAGAAGGCCCAGGTCAACCGCTTCCACGGCAAGAGCTACCGCGGCGCGGGCGTGGGTGCACGCTACCTCATGGACCACGGCGTCACCGCCGACATGTGCATCATCGGCGAGCCTACGGGGCTGCGCATGCAGATCGGCAACGCCGGGCTGGTGTGGGCCGAGGTGACCGTGGAGGGGCCGGCCAAGACTTTCGTCATGAAGGCGTTCGAGGTGTGCAAGGCCATCCAGGCGTGGGAGAAGGATTACCAGAAGATGTTCCCGCACCCCTTCATGCTGCCCACCGTGCAGATCGGCGCCATCGACGGGGGCAACCCGTTCAAGCCCGGCACCAACCCGGTGTGCAAGATCTACGTCATCGTCAAGACGCTGCCCGACGTGGCCACCATGAAGATCCAGCGGGAGCTGGAGAAGGTCGCCGCCGCCGTGGCGGCGAAGGAAGGGGACATCGACACCCGGGTGAAGCTCTACCTCACCACCGGCGGCTATGAGATTCCGGAGACCGACTACGTGGTCCAGGCCGTGGGCGCGGCCCACAAGGAGGTCAACGGCAGCGCCATGGAGTTCTCGGAGCCGGTGCGCTACGGCATCACCAGCGACGGCTCGCGCATCAACCAGTACGGCGTGTCGGTGATCACCTACGGCGCCGGCTTCGGCACCCACCTGGTGGATCCGGACGAGCAGGAGACCGGCGCCGAGTGGGACCGGCCCTCCGGCACCCGGCGCGGCGTGGGCATCAGGAACATGGAGCGTTGCAGCAGCGTCTACGCCCTGGCGGCACTGGACATCTGCGGCAAGACCCGCGCGGAGCTCGGCCTGGACTGAGCCGAGCCGGACATGACACGAGCGGGCGGCTTCGGGCCGCCCGCTTCCGTTTGAGCCGGCGGTGCGCGGACGCGCGCCGCGAGGAGGCCCCATGGAACTGACACTCGCACACTATCGCAACCGCTTCTGCATGTTCCGCACCTACTACGCCCTGGCGGAGGGGATCGTGAAGCCCGAGGGCTTCGACCTCAAGGTCATCGAGGTGGCCGATCCGCCGAGCCA
Source organism: Candidatus Binatia bacterium (assembly GCA_022824205.1). Taxonomy (GTDB): domain Bacteria; phylum Desulfobacterota; class Binatia; order UBA9968; family JAJDTQ01; genus JAJDTQ01. The sequence continues at coordinate 15,764 of JAJEAI010000114.1, read as the reverse complement.
CGAGCTGGAAGAGGTGCTGATCCGGGGCGAGGTGGCGTTCGCCAACGTCTATCTGCCGAACTTCCTCAAGCGCAAGCTCGGCGGCGCCCCCATCGTGGGCCTGTCCACCGAGTGGAAGTCCACCGCCAAGGGCAACGGCGTCTTCGTGCTCAAGGACGGCCCGGTGCGGACCCCCAAGGACCTGGAGGGCCGGCTCATCGCGAGCCACCACTCCGACCCGCACGCCATGCACTGCTACCTCCTGCGCAAGCACTACAAGGTGGACGACTCCACCATCCGCTGGGAGTCCCATCCCCAGGAGGAGTTGGTGACCATCCTCAAGGAGCGCAGGGCCGATGCCGTGACCCTCATCGACCAGGTCTTCTGGCACGGCGAGAAGGACCCCGACGTGCGCTGCCTTTACACCGACGGCGACGCCTGGCGCGGCCTCCATGGCCTGCCCGAGATCATCAAGCACATGCTCGCCACCCGCCAGGACCTGCTGGCGGAACATCCGGAGTTCGCGGGCCGGATCCTCGACGCCTGCCGCAAGTCCATCGCCTACAGCGACGCCCACCTCGAAGAGGTCGCCGACAAGTTCATCGCCAAATACGGCGGCGACAAGCAGGACATCCTCGCCTCCGCCGGCTATCCCAAGATCGAGTTCACCTTCACCGACACCGAGCGCAAGGAGGCGGAAGCCACCATGGAGATGCTCATCGAGACCGGGCGGCTGGAGGGGAGGGTGGACCTGTCGACCGCGTTCGTGTCGTAAGGACTGGCGAGACCGCTAAAGTAGCCGTGTGAAAACACTTAACGTACAAACACCTGAATCGTCATTCCCGCGAGAGTTTACCCCCTACCCCGATTGGGGGGCGGGAGTCCTGGGGTGGAGGCGTCGGGCCTTGACGCTCAATCCGTACCTCTATAGGGTGGGCAGCAAATCACGGGCTCCGACCGAGCAAGGGAGGTTTCCATGCGAAGCTTGATTGCAAAGGCGTTGGCATTCTCACTGGGCTTGGCCCTGTGCCTCTCCGGCATGGCGCTGGCGTCGAGCGCCGACCTGGTGGCCGCGGCCAAGAAGGAAGGCAAGCTGCGGGTCATCATCTTCTCCAGCTACAAGAAGGCCGCCCAGGAGTTCGAGAAGAAGTACGGCATCCGGGTGGAGGGCACCTACGTCGGCGCCCCGGACATCCTCCGCAAGGTGAGCCAGGAGACGCAGGCGGGCATTCACGCCATCGACGTCTTCGCCACCTCGCCCGGTCCGTTGAGCGGGCTCAACCACTGGACCCAGCCCTACAAGCCCGCCGGGTACGAGAGAGTGGCCCACGTCATGGAGCCGCTCCCGAAGGATTGGAACCAGATCCCGCTCTTCAACCACGTGGTGGGCGCGTCCTACAACAAGAGCCTGGTCCCGCCGGACAAGGCCCCCCGGAGCATCCAGGATCTGATCAAGCCCGAGTACAAGGGCAAGATCATCTCCCGCACACCGTGGCTGGGTTCCAACTATCTCGTGCACATCGCCTCCTTCTACTCGTGGTTCGGAGAGAACGAAGAGAAGTGGGCCGACTACTGGACCAAGTTCAAGGCCAACGTGGCACGGTACGAGCCCAAGTGGGGGCAGCTTCACGCCGCGGTGGGCCTGAAGGAGTTCTCGCTGGGCATCTTCACGCTGCCCTACACGCCTTACACGTTCGGGCGGAGCTATCCCGACCTGGGCTACTCCACCTTCCGGGAGCCGGCCATCTGGTGGCCCAACATGGCGGCGATCCACAAGAATGCGCCGCATCCGAACGCGGCCAAGCTGTTCGTCGACTACCTGGTGAGCACCGAAGGCCAGAACATCTTCCGGGATGAAGGACTCTTGGTTGCCGACAAGACCGTGGAGCCTCTGGCTGCGCTCAAGAAGGAGCTGACGGGCGTCAAGTTCTTCGACCCGTCGCCGCAGATCATCGCCCGCGAGGTCAGCCAGAACGGCGACAAGTGGAAGGCGCGCATCCAAAAGCTCTATCAATAGGCAGCATCGCCGATAGGCAGCTACCGATTGCTTGAACGGGCGGTGCCGGAACGACGCGAGGGGCCATGTTCGAATTCTTCCCCGGGAACCGAAGCTGGTCCTTCGCGTGCATCCGGCTGCTGGCCGAGAGCTACTACGGCGGCGGCGAGTTCAACGAGATCCACAGAACGGCGCAGCGCATCAAGGCCGGCGACGTCGAGAGCTGGCACGCGGAGTGGTTTGAAACGGCGGAACGGGTCGCAGGCCACGGCCGCGAGCAACAAGCCGCCGGACATCCTCGGAGCGCCGTCAAGGCCTTCCTCCGCGCCTCCAACTACTACCGGGTGGCCGAGTTCCTGCTGCCTTTCACCGACGACCGGAAGATCCCTACCTACCTGAAGTCCGCCGGGAGCTTTCAGGCGGCCGCCGCGCTATCGTCCGGCATCGAGCGCGTGGAGGTGCCCTACGAAGACACCGCCATGCCCGGCTACTTCTTCCACGCACCGGAATCGGCCGGTGAGAAGCCGCCGGTGCTGATCTTCACCGGCGGCGCCGACTCCACCGCCGAGGAGGTCTACTTCGTGGGCGGCCCCGAGGCGGCCAAGCGCGGCCTCGCCCTGCTCATCGTCGACGGACCCGGACGCGGCGGCATGCTGCGGCTGCGCAACAGCCTGGCCATCCCCGACTTCGAGCGCCCGATTACGGCCATGGTGGACTACCTCGAAGCCCGCGGTGACGTGGACATGAACCGCGTCGCCCTCATGGGCATGAGCATGGGCGGCTACTACGTCACCCGCGCCGCCGCCTACGAGAAGCGCGTCCGCTGCTGCGTGTCCCACTTCGGCCCCTACGACTGCTATCGCGACATCTACGAGTACTACGAACCCCTGAGAGGACAGTTCCGCTGGATCACCGGATCGGACAGCGAAGACGATGTGCGCCGCCGCCTGGGCCGGTTCACCCTCGCCGGCAGCATCGAGAAGGTCGAGTGCCCGCTCCTCATCCTCCACGGCGAGGACGACATCATCACCGACCCCCGCTGCGCCCACCAGACCTACGCGGAAGCCAGGTGCGAGAAGGAGCTGCGCTTCCTCCGCGCCGGCGAACCCGGCGCCGTCCATTGCTCCTACGACAACCACGCCGAGATCTTCCCGTTCATGCATGACTGGGTGGCGGCGCGGGTGTAACTCTGTTCCGGCCACTTCCTCCAATGAAATCTCTAGGTTAGCGGGTTTGTGAGATCCAGGTCAGCAGACCGGGGCTTGGCACGACGTGCCGAATCTGGTGTACTCGAATAGGGTTTCGGAAGGTTTTGGCTGAACCGCGGAGGTTTCAATTACCATGCTCCTGCACGAGACTTTTGCCGCGACGCCACTCGACAGGACATCGCTTTCCCAAGGCAGTCTCAATATAGAGAAAAGGGTGCGCACTAACCCGCTACCCTGGGCAGGGCAATTCTCGCCACAACTAGTGGAGGAACTGTTGCGGGCCTTTTCACCGGACGCTGGCTTGGTCCTGGATCCCTTTGTGGGGAGCGGTACTTTGTTGGGTGAAGCTGTCGGGATCAGGTTGGCGGCGTGCGGTTGCGACGTGAATCCGGCTGCGGTCATCCTCGCACGCACTTACGAACTCGCTAACGTCGAAGCATCGCGGAGAGCCACCGTTATCAGAAATTTGGCCAGTCGTCTCTACGACAGGATTGGTCCACCACAGGGCCCTTTGTTTGTAGACAAAACCACCAGATCACTGGATCAGGACACGCTGGAAATATCTCTTGTCGACCTTTGGCGGGAATCTCCGCCAGGACCAGAGAAAATCCTCGCCGCGACCCTTGTGATTCTCTGTGACTTCCATCGGAAGGGTCTCGATGCTGACCGAGTGCATTCGGTGTGGTGGCGGCTTAACCAGATCGTTGGAGCCCTTCGCGAATCGGATCAACCCGTGACGGTGCACCACGCTGATGCGCGCACTTTGCCTGTCGAGACCGGTTCAGTGGACTTGGTCCTCACGTCACCCCCTTACATCAACGTACATAACTATCACCAGCAATTCCGTCGGTCTGTGGAGGCCTTGTCCTGGAATGTCCTCACCGTAGCACGGTCAGAGATAGGTTCGAATCGCCAAAACAGGGGTAATCGCTTTCTCACCGTGATTCAATACTCGTTGGACATGATGTTAGCCCTTCGCGAAATGGCACGCGTGACGAGATTAGGCGGGAGATTGATCCTGGTTCTCGGGCGCGTTTCCTCTGTACGAGGAGTCCAATTCTTCAATGGTGAACTCGTTACTGAACTGGCGGTGCAGGGCGCAGGCTTGTTGATGGAAAAGCGACAGGAGCGCGTGTTCCAGAATCGTTACGGCGCCGACATCTACGAGGACATCCTTCATTTCCGCACCACGCAAGACTTGCCCGACAAGACTTGGAGCTTGGGGAGGGCCAGACGTGTCGCCGGAGAAATGCTCTCTGCCGCATGTCGTGTTGCTCCCCACAAAGAACAAGTGGCGATTGCCGATTCAATCGAGAGGCTGGATGGGGTTTCTCCATCGCCGTTGCTCACACCCACGCCCTTTTCCTGGACGTCTACCTGACAGATGCGTTTCCCGACACCCCACGGCGACAAGTTGAAAGCGCTTCTCCACAACAAGAAGTTGCCCTCAAGACCAATTTGGACAAGACGATGTTTCAGGAGGCAAATGCGACAGCTTACGATCTCAAACTGGCGCTGCCCAACTCGCGCTACTTTTTGCTTTGCGAGTGGTTGGACATGAAACCGATCAGTACAGTTGCCACCTCAATTGAGGAAGTCATCGTGTTGCGCAAGGCCAAACGCCTGCCAGCCAACGTAAGGGCTCAGTTTTCCACGGTAGCTGGTCGAATCGCGACACGGGATGCATTTGAGCGTCACTTGGCAGAAAATCCCTTATCCTCGGAAGCATTTCAGCGATTCTTGTCGCCCGTGAAGCGTTTACTGATGTCCGATCAGGACGAAGATGCGATTCTCAGGCGTGGGTGGTTCTGATGGTGTCGCGGTGTTGACTCTTGAGTTCCTCGACGGTCACACTGCTCCTATGACAACCACGCCGAGATCTTCCCGTTCGTGCACGACTGCGTGGCGGCGCGGGGTAGCTATCGGTGCCTCCGCAGCCTCTCCTCCAACTGCTTGAGGTACAGACTCCTCGGCTCCACCGCCGTTCCCGTCGAGTGCCAGGGGCAGTCTCCTCTGTAACTGTACGCGCGTGATCCGACGGGCCAGTCCCGGGCGGTGAGCGGGCTCTCGCAGATGATGCCGTCGGCGGGAGAATTCCAGAACATCGTCTGGGCGCCGGTCCAGCCGTGACCGGTGTCAATGGTGACCTCGGTGCCGTGGACACGGGTGATGACGCGATCGAAGTTCAGGTCGTACCGGCCGTTTTGCCATTGCCACGTCACCCGTCCCGGCCGTGGCGGTATTCGGTCCATGCCGATGGCGCTGATCCAGCGGCTCGTGCTCGGCCGGTGGACGACGATGCGGTCGCTGGGGGCCAGACCCTGTGTGGATTAGACCGGACTCCCGCACCCGCCTGAAGGCCGGGTTGACCTCGATGAGCGTGCGGCGGCTGGTTCCGGCAGCCGTGAGCACGGTGCCGTCCCGTTCCCGTCCTTCGCCGCGCAGTATCACGCCTCCCGCGGATATGCGGAGCGTTCCGATCTGGTATTCGCCCTTGCGGAGCAGCACAACGCCCCGGTGCCCGTTCGCGCCGGGCTTCATCGGCGACACCCGGATTTGGGAGCCAAGACAGAGGTTCTTCATTCGCTTGAGACTCAATGGGGTACCTGTGTTATAAGGTAAATCCTTGACCCATGTTCCGCACAGCCCGTCAACCACCACGAGCCTGGAGGATAACATGACTCGGAAACTCGTGCTTTCGTCGTTGGCTTTGTTTGCGGCCCTTGCAATGGCCGCTTGGACGGCCCATGCGGCGGACAACTTCTACGCCGGCAAGACCGTGCGCATCATGGTCGGTTATTCGCCCGGTGGCGGGTTCGACGCGTACTCGCGCCTTCTGGCGCGGCATCTGCCGCGGCACATTCCGGGCAACCCTACGGTGGTGGTGCAGAACCGGCCCGGAGCCGGCGGCCTCATTACCGCCAACTTCATGTACAACAAGGCCAAGCCCGACGGGCTCACCATCGGCCACTGGGTCGGGGGGCTGATCCTGCAGCAGTACCTGGGCAACAAGAAGGTGCGTTTCGACGCGGCCAAGATGGGCTGGGTCGGCGCGCCGGTGCGGATCACCAACGTGTGCATGACCCACAAGAAGAGCGGCGTGGTCGACATGGCCTCGTGGCGCGCCGCCAAGCAGCCCGTGAAGTTCGGCGGCAGCCAGCCCGGCTCCACCCTGTGGGACATTCCGCGCATCCTCATTGCCCACACGGACCTTCCCATGAGGCTCATCGAGGGCTACGGCGGCACCGCGCCGGTGCGGGTCGCGGCGGAAAAGGGCGAGGTCGCGGGCGTGTGCGCGAGCTGGGAAGGGCTCAAGAACCCCTGGGCCGCGCAACTCGCCAGCGGTGACGTGCGCGTGCTGGCGCAGTTCGTGGACAAACCCCACTCGGAGCTGGCCGGCATTCCCGTCACCAACGACGTGATCAAGTCCGACGTGGGGCGGCAGGTGATGAACATCGTGATCCGCGACATCGGCGGCGCTCTCAACCGCCCGTATTCGCTGCCTCCGGGGACGCCCAAGGACCGGCTGATGGTGCTGCGCCGCGCGTTCGACGCGACCATGAAGGATCCCGAGCTTCTAGCGGAGGCGAAGAAGTCCAGGTTCCCCATCACTCCGGTCTCCGGCGAGGACGTGGACAAGCTCGTGGCCGGCGTGGCCGGTCTGCAGCCCGAACTGTTGGCCACCATCAAGAAGACCTTCGCGCCCAAGAAGTAGCGGGCAACCGCGCTCCGGGGCAGGGGGAAGAGCTTCGGGTCGAGGCGCCTTCACCCGTCGGCGACTCGACTCATGGCTCATTCTCCGGGACTGGCATACAGCATCCACACGAAGCGCTTGATCCTGCGCTGCTGGCATCCGACGGACGCCAACCTGTTGCAGCGGGAGATCAACGACAACCTGGAATACCTGCGCCCGTGGCTGGACTGGGCGCAGCAGGAGCCGGAGTCGCTGGAGATGAAGACGGAGCGGCTGCGGCACTTCCGGGACGATTTCCTCTCTCGGCGGGAGTTCGTCTACGGCATCTTCGCTCCCGACGGCCTGCGCATCATCGGCGGCACCGGCCTGGTCATCCGAGACAACAAGGACGCGCGAGAGATCGGCTACTGGATCAGCCGGGCCCACGCCAACAAGGGGCTGGCCACCGAGTCCACCGCCGCGCTCACGCGGGTGGCCTTCGAGGTCAACCGCGTGGAGCGCCTCGAGATCCGCTGCGACCCGCGCAACAAGCCCAGCGCGCGGGTGGCCGAGAAGCTTGGATTCGTCCACCGGGCCACGCTCTACCGCAACAAGACCGACGCCGACGGGCGCTTGCGGGACACCATGGTGTGGAGCCTGGACGCGGAAGAATACCCGGACAGCCGCGCGTCAAGCGCGTCCGTGGCCGTCTACAACCGCGGCAAGGTCCGGATTCTGTAGACCCTACTGGATATTGTACAGCCGCGCCACGTTGTCCGCGGTCAGCCGTTGGCGCATCTTGTCGCTCAACCCACCCATGGTCTGCTGGATGAACTCCTGGGAGTCGGGCCAGACCCCGTCCCGGTGAGGGTAGTCCGAGGCCCAGCAGAAGTTCTCCGGGGCGTATTCCTCGGCCAGGTGGGCGCCCACCTTGTCGTCCTGGAACGTGGCCCACATCTGGCGCCGGAACAGCGCGCTCGGCGGCGTATCGATCATGCCTTCGTACTCGCCCTCCCGGAACTTGGTGTCGAGCCGCTCCAGCACGTAGGGGATCCAGCCAATGTGGCTTTCGGCCATGACCACCTTGAGGGCGGGATGGCGTTCGAGAGCGCCGCACAGGATGATGGACACCAGGCACTCGTCGGCCTGCATGGCCACCACCGCTACGTGCGCTTCCCGGGAAACCTTGGGGATATCGCCTCTGAGCTTTTCCTCCGCGCTGCGGGGGCCGACCGTGGTGGTGCCGTGGCCCGCCCCGATGTGGAAGGACAGCGCCACTTCCTCTTCCTCGGCGGCCGTCCACATGGGTTCCCACATCTCGTGCCAGATGGGGGCAGGGCCGTTGAAGAAATCGAACAGCGCGCCCTTGAGTCCGAGACCGTTCCTGCCAATGCGACGAATTTCCGCGGCGGCCGCGTCCGCCGAGTGGGCGGGGACGTCGGCGATGCCGATGAAGCGGTTGGGGTCGTACTCGCAGAACTCGGCGATGAAGTCGTTGTAAGCCCGGTAGGTGGCGGTGATGACGTCCGGGTCCCTGATGCTGTCCTCCACGAACCGGATGCCGTAGATGACCTCCGACGCGATGCCGTCGATGTCCAGGTCCCTGGCCCGCAGTCCGGGGTCCGATGGGTGCGTGGGCTCCCACCCGGCCTCGCGCATCCTTCGGCCGCGGTGGTTGGTCATGGGCTGCCGGCCCATCCAGGCGCGGTGCCCGCCCATCGCGGCGCCGTCGCCCACCCACGTGGGCTTCCCGTCCACCGTGCGCACGTTGGGCACGCGGTCCTTGAGCTTCGCGGGAGCACGGGACCGGAATGTGTTCTCGTCGAGATAGAAGAGATCCATGTGGCCGTCGGCAGAGATGATTCGGTCGCTCATGATCGTTTCCTCCGGGCCTCGTTTTCTCACAGTGCTTCAGGGCTGGCAACCCTGATGCCGTCATTCCCGCGCCCCCCCTTTTCGTCATTCCCGCGGAGGCGGGAATCCGGGCGGGGTGGAGCGGGGCAATGAAACCGCCACACCCCTCACCCCTGGACTCCCGCTTCCGCGGGAATGACTCATTGGGGGCGTCGTTGCCATTTTGTATCCGCCGTGCAACCCTCCAAGCTGGAGAGGAGGGGAATCCATGACCGAGACGTCCCATGAGCTCCAGGGAGAGTGGCGTGACCGCGCCGCGGTTCCGGACCATGTCATCTGGGGCCCCGGCTCCCATGAACGCTTGAAGAGTCTGCTGGAAGAGATGGGCTGCCGCAGGGCGCTGCTGCTCACCAGCGGCTCGCTCAAAAGGCGCACGCCTTGGGTGGACCGGATCGTGGAGGCGTTGGGGAATCTCCTGGTGGCGGTCCGGAGCGACAGCCGCGAGTTCACCCCCGACTGGCTGTGCTTCGACACAGCGCGGCAGGCCCGCGAGGTCCAGCCCGACGTCATCGTCACCGCGGGCGGCGGCAGCGTCGCGGACTGGGGCAAGGCGGTGGCGTTCATCCTCGCCCAGGGCCTGGAATCGGTGGAGGAACTGGACGACTACGTGGCCGCGCCGGACAACCAGCGGCTGGCCGCGCTGCCGCAAGCGCCGATCCCCCAGGTGGCCATCGCCACCACGCTGTCGGCCTCGGAGGCCACGTGGTCGGTGACCATCAACCGGCCCGAGCGCAAGTTCAAGGACCACGTGCGCCATCCCGACCTGGTGCCCAGGGCCGTGATCCTGGACGCGGCCATCGCCTCGTCTACCCCGGCTGGCCTGTGGTGCGCCACCGGCCTCAAGGCCATGGAGCACGTGGTGGAGAAGCTCTACACGGTCGACCGCAATCCCGTGGTGGACAACATGTGCCTCCATGCCGGCGAGCTGCTGTACCGCCACCTGCCGCGCTGCAAGGACAACCCCGAGGACCTGGAGGCCTTCACCCAGTGCCAGGTGGCACTGGTGGGCGTGGGCTTCCACGGGCGCGGCGTGCACAAGGGGCTTTCGCAGGTCATCGGCTGGCAGCTCGGCGCCTACGGCGTCTCCCACGGCCACACCTCCTGCGTCATCCTGCCCCACGTGATGGAGTTCAACCGCTCCGTCAGCCTCTCTGCCCAGGCCGCCCTCGGCCGCGCCCTGGGCGGGCAGGGCGCCACGGACGAAGAGGCGGCGGGATTCGCGCAGATCGCCGTGGCCGACCTGGTGCGTGGTTTGGACCTGCCGTCCCGACTGCGCGACGTCGGCATCCCCCGCGAGGACCTTCCGGACATCGCCAGGAAGGTCCTCGTGTCCCCCAACATCATCTACAATCCCAAGCCGGTGACCGACGCTGGAGAGATCCTGGGGGTGTTGGAGAAAGCCTGGTAGGTCCATGAAGTCCCTGCGCATGTGTGTCGGCATGCTCGCGGTCCTTATGCTGGTCGCGTGCGGACACGAAGGAACAAGTCCGCGGCCCCCGGACACTCCCGGCCTTCCGCTACAGACACCCCACCACGTGTCTCACGCTCCCATCGTCGACCTGAGCGGCAGGTTGCATGTCGGCGCGGACGTGGCTCCGCCAGCCGATACGCTGCAGGCCGCGGACGCTCACGAGGAGATCCGGGTCTCGCATGGGACGGTGCGCGACGGTCTCGGCGCCCCCGAAATGATCGCCTATCTCCAAGCCGACGCGGCATCCTTCGCTGGTCCGGGCGAGGACGGCATGGATGTCCCGCTCCTTCCCGACGGCTTGGTCTTCCGCTTTGGGGTGATGCCTCCGACCGTGCGCGTGACGGAGGGCACCGCGGCGGAGTTGGTGGACGAGGCGGTGCGCGTGGTCCAGGCCATCAACGCCGCACTGCCGCGGGAATGGCAGTTGCGGTTCGACCGGGAACCCGCGTCCCGCGATGTGATGGAACCCTCGGAAGGAGAGATTCGCATCACATTCGCGCCTCAGGGAGACTGGCCTCCGGGGGCCGCCCCTCCGGGCGGCGAGGACATCGGGTTGGCGGTGCCGCATTACACCATCGCACCCACCGGAGATCCCCTGGCGCCCTTCAGGATCGAAATCGTCGCGGGCCAGGTCTGGGTGGACCCCGCGCAAACCGAGGGCGTGGAACGGCTGGGGGTGCTGGCCCACGAGATCATCCATCTCCTCGGCCGCAACCACGTGGATCCCGAACGTTTTCCCATGACGCTCATGGTGACGGGCGGCAGCGAGGAGTTGTCCGAGCACATCCTCCACCCCCTCGACCGGGAGGCGCTCCTGGCGGTCTACGGCCGGCTGGAACCCGGTGTGACGCCGGACCGCATCGCCGAGGAATTGGGACCTTGGTCGGATGCCTCGCTGCACGTGCGCGGCGCCATCGGTCTCTCGGACGACGAGGTCGCATTCGGCGCCGCGCTGAGGAACGGCTTGCCGCAGCCATGGGCGGTGGGGCCGACGCCGCATTCGAACCTGGGGGACAACCGCCCGCTGTCGGGCAGTGTTGCGTGGAGTGGACGTTTGCTGGGTCTCACGCCGGGTGCGGAGACGGTCGCGGGCGCGGCCGAGGTGACCGTCGATCTTGCGACGCTCTCCGGCACGGCGCGCTTCACGGCCCTCGAGCATTGGGCCGCCGAACAGCCGCCAGGAGCGGTGGGGACCGGAACAGTGTGGCGCGACGGCGACCTCAGCTATGGCATTCAGGTACGCGGCAATACCTTCGTCGATGCGGGCGGCGATCGCGGCACCGTGACCGGCGCGTTCTTCGGCCCGGGTCACGAAGGCATGGGCGGCGTGCTCGTGCGGGACGACCTGAGCGCCGGCTTCGGCGGCAGGAGGTGAGGCTCGCAGCATGTCCGCCAGCCCGTGACAGAGTCTGGAATGGGTAATTACAGTAATCACATACCAGTAGTGGAGGGTTCTGTCATGCGCGAGGGTACGGTCAAGAGAAGCGAGACGACGGTCAAGAGAGAGGTCAAGTTGGTTCACGTGGGCAATTCCAGGGGGATACGCCTTCCCAAGGCTCTTTTGCAGAAGTACGGATGGAGCGATTCCCTTGTACTGGAGGAGGCGGAGGAGGGGGTTTTTCTCCATGGCGGGGAGACCGACAAGCTATCCTGGAGGGAGACCTACCGCGCCATGGCTGCCGAGAGGGAAGATTGGAGTGATTTCGACGTGGCCGTTGCTGATGGCGTAGACTAGACGCTTCCTGGAAACGAGATTGAAGGCAGAAATGCCGAAGAGCGGGTAGAGTTCCTCGGGTGTGACAAGAAAAGAACCCACAGGGAGCCCGATGGCCGAATGTGCCCTTCACACCGTCATCAGTTGGAACCGCGGACGCCGCAATGAGTGTTGGGAGCGAGACGACCGGTTCGCAGCTTCCGAGTGCTTTCCGCATCGCGTTTCGGGTAGCAGAGGTAACGGAACGCCCGGCGGTAGCCGGGCGGCTTCATCGCCAAGTCGTTTCGAAGTGTGGCGTGCAAGGAGACGTCCGAGGAACTCGATGATGAAGAGGTCTGGCAGATTACGGCTGGGGACACTAAACTAGCAACGCTCTTCACTTACTCAGTCTGTACCACAAGCCTCCTTGCTGGGGCACTATCTCAATCGGCTCGCCCTTTTTGCGTAGCCGGTCGACAGAACTACGTACCTCCTCTTCCGTCAGGTTCAACTCCTCCGACACTTCCACTAGCGACACCTCGCCCTTCTCCGCGATAACTTGAAGTACGGCGTTATCTATTCCTTCCCTCTCACGTTCTTCGCGGCTCTGGGCCATGATTGCTCCCTTCTGCAAAGTCGGGCACCTTGACGGCGCCGCCAAAGTCCGAAAACCATTCTGAAAAGGCGAAAGCCGAGGCTACAACCTCGGCTTTCGAAATGGGCCATAGACAAACGCACCGAAGGACATCCAGTTCCTCCAGCGTGGACAGTTTCGTGACGTATCGTCAACGGTCCCTTCGCCAGTTCAATTCCCTTCGAAGTCTGGCCGTGAGTTCATGATTGGGGAACTGCTCTGCCGCTCGTCGCAAAATGAGCAGCGCTTTCTCCCGATCACCGCTGTTCCAAAGAACGCCACCGAGGTTGAACATTGCCAAGTCATAGTCCGGATCGAGTGCGAGCGCCTTTTGGTAGGCATCGATTGACTCCCGCACTCGGTTTAACTTCTCGTATGCCACGCCAACCTGAAACCAGCTCATTGCGTCGGCTTGGATTACTTGGGCTTGCTCCAAGAGCAGCGGTAGGCTCTCCTCGAAACGGTCGAGGAAATTGAGAGCGGTTCCTAAGCAATAACCGTAGTGGCCGTCCGCCAGTTCATAGGCCACGCGGAAACAGCGCTCGGCCTCCGTCCAATTCCCCTCATCCTGCGCCCAATGGCCCAGCCGATCCTAAGCCAGCGCAGCGTCATCGGCGTCTAGATAATTGATCTGCGAGTCGAACTCCGCGCGGAACTCCGCATAGGGTTTCCCGATATCCTCTCCCTCCGAGCGTAGGTAGAAATTGGTAAGCAGTAGCTCCCGCGTAGCCGCGGCATCCTCAGGATGGGCACGCAGATAGCGTCGCCAGAAGACGACGGCCGGGCGCGCGTTGTGCACCGACGTTCGTCCGAAGCCAGCCACCTGGCGCGCGCACCAGGGCCAAACCCAAGGTTCGGTACCGGCACTGCCGATGAGGCTGTTGATTTCCCGGAATGCAGCCTGCCCATCTCCAAGATTGAAATGGATATTGACCCGCCAGCCTGCGACACTCGACGGCCTACCGAGCTCGCGCTCGGTGAATACGCCCCGGTCATAATGGGCCAGCGCTTCTTCATATCGGCCATGGCGGTGATGGTAGTTGTCCAGGGCATTGTGCGCCTCGGGAAGTTCCGGATTGAGGCTCAGTGCTTTTCGATAAAGTTTGGCTGCTTTGTTTTCGTCTCCAAGCCTTTCGAAGCTCGTTCCGAGATTCTTGTAGCATTGCGCAGCCAAAACCGGCGCCTTCGCGAAGGCCGGATCGTCTAGAGCGGCCTCGAAGGCCACCTTTGCCTCTTCCTCTCGACCGAGCGCTTCCGCCCGCCTCCAAACGCTCCGTCAGGTCCAGGAATGCGCGCGCCTTGAACGGAATGAGTAGCCGCTCGTCGATGATCGTGACCCCGTCGACACTCTTCTTGGCTTCCTGGAGCGCTGAGTAGTAGGCGTCGTCCAAAAGGATGGCCGAAAGGCTGATTACGTTGTCATCTACCGGTACCCGCGTCAGCACCGTGTCGTCGGGTAAGTCCAGACCTTCAGGAGGTCGCGAAAAAAGCTCGATCATGAAAGGGAAGCTCCGATCGGTCGGTAGGCGGAAGCGGTAGAACTCCTTCGTCCCGTCGCTTCTCTCCCGGGCCTGGTATCCGCCTGCGTCGAGAAACGCGCCGAAGGCGGTTCCGAACGCTGCGTCGACCACCTCGACGCAGAGCACCATGTCGATGTCCTTGGTCGCCCTGAAATCGAGACCGGCCGCGTTGAACAGCAGGTCGCAGGCAGCGCCGCCGATGATCGCGTATTGATCCTCGTGAGCTGCGAAATACTCGCGGAACTTCTCTATTCCAACTACCACTCGATTCTCTCCAACAATCGTTCCGCAGCCATGGAGAAACGCTCATCACGATGGTTCCGGAACTGCGTGTAGAGCGATAGTGGGTCCACGGTGCGTCCGTCGGACAGGTCGGCAGGGTCATAGGCCCACGTCTCGACGATGTGGGCGGCCTGTTCCGGATCGGTCTCGACGAGCTCGTAGGTCTGCGTGAGCGCCTTCCAATCGCTGGCCGCGACGGCGAAAGTATCTCGTGGCGGCGGGGACAAATCCGTCAGGTCCGAAAGCGCGCTCTCACCCGCGTGTTTCAGCGGTGTGGCGACGTGATCGTTTAGGACGTACTTTCTGGTGCGTACCGGGCTGCGCAGCAGGTCGTTTGCGGCATCGAATAGTTGGCGCCCTTCGGTCTTGAACCGGATATGCCGTTCCTTGCCGTGCCGTCCAGCGTGTGCGAGGCCGGTATCGACCAGATAATCGAACGCGCGGCCGATCGACATGGCCGAGTAGCGCAGTTGTGTGGCTATGAGAGAAGGGGATGTCGCCGCTTGGTCGGGTCGCAGGAGGTGAAGGAATAATACAGCCTGAGCGGCCGGTGAGAGGGCATTGGGTCGCGGCTCCTTGTACGTGTGGAATTGTTCGCGCAAGTCCATGGCGAGGTCGGGGATATAGAGCTGCCTGCCCGGCACGACAAACGGGACGCCACGTTTAATGAGGCGCGAGCGGTTGTATGCGCTCAGCGACGGAGCGACGAAGACGACGATTGCGTCAACGGAGTGGCGAACCAAGGCAACGTGCTTTGCAATATTGCTTGGCGTGGCGGTGTTGTCCTTGGCGGCCAGAAACATGAGGCGTCTTCGTGCTATTTGGCCCTCGTGAAGGCTGTACATGCGGGACAGAAAGGAAGGGAGCCCCGGCGCTTGTTCAAACGGGTATGTCCGGGCGCGCTCGTGAAGCGTGTCTTCGAGATACCGCTCCAACCCATCGGTGATCGACCTTTCAGTCGTGACGTGCCATTTCTCTAACATCACAACGCATGATAACAGCGATGCAGTTAGTGTGCAAGAGTGCCGTTACTGGCGCGCCAAGATGTGTTTTGCGCTCGACCTTCGAGACCAGGAGCTTTCGCAACGCCGGCGAGTTTCGCGGGGGCGGGCTGCCAGGCAGCCGTATGCGCCGACCGGGCGGCACGATGATAGATTGGACGGCGGTTTCTTGCTACTCTACCCGAACAGTTCACGTTGGATTCCCTGCTCGCCTACGAGACGGCGGGCGAGAACCCCACTGACTGTTTCAACGGCGTGTATCCGCACATCGCCGCTGCCGGGATCAGGATCGTCGGCTCATCGGTGTAGCGGACAACTGTAAATGTCCCCTTTGCCGTGAAACAGAAACGGACACAAGGCGAGGGTGGGCATGCGTGCCCCGGGGTTGGGGGT
>JAJEAI010000187.1 GCA_022824205.1 Candidatus Binatia bacterium | reverse complement strand
CGGCCGGCCGTACTCCCCACGCCACCGCCCCTGGATTCCCGCTTCCGCGGGAATGACGATTCGGGGGGTTGGTACCTTTTTGTGTCCGAGCGGACCCAATCCCCCCTCCGCCCTTCCAAGCCCCGTCCCGCTCGCCTCCCGGGCCTCTCCATGCTTCCATCTGTGCCTCAAGCTATCGTGGCCAGGATGTCTTCCACCAGACGGGTGCCCGATGTCGTCGAGATCAGATCGAAGGGGCAACGGCCATCAAGCGAAACGAGAGGCTTGTAGAGCCACGGTTGAGCCTTCTGCGGGTTGGCAACGTTCTCTCTGCCAGTTGAAGGACACGGGCTTCCCGCGCTGCTTGGTCGGTTCGCTCAACGGCAAGAGGCCCTGCTTCCCCGTCGGCCGGTGCCTTGTTGTTCGTCATCGTGCACCCGGGCGCTGCATCGCAGCGCTGTTCGGTCCACTCCGGCCTCGGCTTCCCTACTCGCGCGCTACGCCGGCGCCTCGCCGGAATCCTTCCGCAAATACCGGTGCACGGAGTTCCGCAGGCGCTTGAGGGCGTCGTCGATGGAGCGGAACATCTGCTCCTCGACCAGTTCGCCGTTGATCCAGTAGTCCAGGGACGGGGACTCGGTGAAGTTGATGTCCAGGAGCTTCTCGCCCGGGGGGTCGCCGGTGACGAGGATGCGGACGGAGTAGCCGGCGTCGATGGCGAGGGCGCGGGCGTAGCGCGGGATGCGCAGGGCGTCCTTGATGTGGTTGAGGCGCTTGGTAGGGAACTCGCCGACGCCCAGGGACACGTGGACCCAGCGGTCGTCGTTGTTGCCAAGTGCGCGCAGGACCTGGCCGTTGATGTCGACGATGTTCTGGAGCGCGCGTTCCTGCCGGTAGTCCTTCAGCAGCTCGAAGGCCCAGCGCTCGATCACGCCCTTGGGTTCACGCTCGGCGGGCTCCTGTTCCCGCCGGACGCCGGTGTCGATCCACCACTTGGTTTCCTGGATGGTGGGGTCGGGGCCGCTTGCTGACGGCTCCGGTGTCACGGGTTCTTGCGGCGGGGGGGCGTCGGCGCCCGGTTTCTCGGGGTCGGCCAAGGGACTGTACCTGTACGATGCCTATACCTTGAACTCGTTCAGCGTGCTCGGTGCGAACAGGCTGTCCACGTCCAGCGGCTGCTTGATGAGTCCCTGCTCGTGGGCGTAGCCCACCAGCGTCTCCAGGACGTGGCGGTTGGGCTCCAGTCCGTAGGCCCAGGGATCCGGGCCCAGGACTTCCCTCTCCTTCTCCATCTGCTCGATGGACCAGGCCATCATGTACTTGAGCGCGGAGTACTCGTACATGGCCTCGGCGCACATCCGCTTGGACTCGCAGAAGGCCTTGTAGAGGTTCTGGGCCACCCAGGGATGGCGCTCGTACACGTCCTCCCGGAAGACCACGGTGTGCATGATGGGGAAGATGCCGGTCTTGCGGAAATACGCCTCCTCCACCGCGCGGAAGTCCGGGAACATGCGCGCCACCCCGGGGGAGCGGCGCACGAAGGGCGACGGCATGTGCGCGGAGATCAGCGCGTCGATGTCGCCGTTCTCAAGCATGGACGAGAGCGTCTGCTCCGGGCCGATGGGGGTAATGGAGAGGGTTTCAGGGAGATCCGGTCGGAGCTTCTCCTCCCGGCCGGGGGTCTCTTCCCCGCCGGTGAACCAGTGGACTTTCTCGAGTTCCACGCCGTATTCGTGCTGCAAGAGGCCGCGCTGCCAGATGGCCGCGGTCATCTGGTACTCGGGGACGCCGATGCGCTTGCCCGTGAGGTCGCCGGGTTCCTTGATGCCCGAGCCGGTGTGGATGTAGATGCCGGAGTGGCGGAAGGCGCGGGAGGGAAACACGGGAATCGCCACGAAGCGCGGCGTGCCCTTGTCCTTGGACATCATGTACGAGCCCATGGACATCTCGGCGGCGTCGAAGTCCTGGTAGCGCAGCATGCGCCAGAAGGTCTCCTCGACGCGGAACGGCAGATAGGTCAGGTCCACCCCCTCCACCGGCACGCGCCCCTCCTGCAGGGGGCGGGTGCGGTCATAGTCCCAACAGGCGACGGTGATGCGGACTCTTGCCATGGTGTGTGCTCTCTTTCCCTGCGTCGGAGGGTTTTCGCCGAACCCGACGCCCGCCGGCGATGACCCAGCGTTCGGCTGCGGGTAGCCTAACAGGAATGGTACGGCAGTGTAAGCGCGCCGAGGTCGCCTTCGCACCGCTTAGTTTGACCGGAAGCGGCATTTGTGTATATAGTGGCCGTCTGAAAAAGGTCATTGATTTCTTTAGCTTACCCAAGGGAAAAATGCTTTTCGACTTTGCCAGCGTCCTTTGCTTCACGTTGTTGGGGGCGGCCTTCGTCTGGGTCAACCTGTTGATCGGCCGCCTGCTGAGGCCTTCCAATCCGCAGCTCCGCAAGCTCATGACCTACGAGTGCGGCGAGCCCGCGTCCGGGAGCGCCTGGGTCAATTTCAACGTACGGTTCTACTTCATCGCCCTCATCTTCATCATCTTCGAGGTGGAGATCGCCTTCATCTTCCCGGTGGCGGTGGTGTTCCGCGAGTGGCTCCAGAACGACGCGGGACTCTTCGCGTTCGCGGCCATCGCCGTCTTCACCCTCATCGTGTTCCTGGGGCTCATCTACGACTGGTGCAAGGGCGACCTGGAGTGGGTGAAGAACTGACCCTTGTCTCCGGCGGGTAGCGACGACATGACGGAAAAAGAGATATACGAGCGCGTCCGGGAACTGTGCCCGGACGGCGTCGGCGGGTTCGACGAGGAGGTCCCGGAGCCGTTCTTCAAGGTCGAGCCGGCGCGCGTCCTGGAGGTCTGCCGGACCTTGCGCGACGACGACGCTCTCAAGTTCCACGTGCTCTCGGATCTCACGGCCGTGGACCTCCCGAAAGAGAACGTCATACAGGTGGTCTACCACCTGTATTCATACGACTCGAAGCAGCAGATCGTGCTCAAGGCCGACGTCGACCGGGACGCGGCGCGGATCGCCACGGTGGAGGACATCTGGAAGGTCGCCAACTGGTTCGAGCGGGAGGTGTTCGACCTGTTCGGAGTCCTCTTCGATGGGCACTCGGACCTGCGCAGGATCCTGCTGCCCGAGGATTGGGTGGGTTATCCCCTGCGCAAGGATTTCGTCGAGCAGGAAGAGTACGACGGCATCAGCACCGAGCGCGCGCCGCTGGTGCCGGAGAACCTGCGGTAGGGTCCTTCGACTTCGCGACGCTTCGCGTCGCTACGCCTGTCCTGAGCTTGACGAAGGGCTCGGGACGAACGGAGAAAAGGCCATCATGAGTGAAGCCGCCGGCAGCACGGGCCTGCACACCGAAGACATGACCCTGAACGTGGGGCCGCAGCATCCGAGCACCCACGGGGTGCTCCGGTTCGTGGTCAAGACCGACGGCGAGGTCATCAACGAGGCCATCCCGGACGTGGGCTACCTGCACCGCTCCATCGAGAAGATCGGCGAGAAGTGCACGTGGCACGGCTACGTGCCCTACACCGACCGGGCCGACTATCTCGCCGCCATGTTCGCCAACCAGGGCTTCTGCATGGCCGCGGAACGGCTGGGCGGCGTCGAGGTGCCGCCGCGCGGCGAGTACTGCCGCGTCATCGCCTGCGAGCTCAACCGCGTCGCCAGCCACCTGATCGCGGTGGGCACCTTCGGCCAGGACATCGGCGCCATCACCCCGTTCCTGCACGCGCTGCGCGAGCGCGAGTCCATCAACGACCTGATGGAGGAGATCTGCGGCGCGCGCCTGACCTACAACTACCTGCGCATCGGCGGCGTCGGCTACGACATCAAGCCCGAGACCTGCGCCCGCATCGCCGCGTTCCTGGACCACTTCGAGCCCATCGTCGACGAGTACAACCGGCTCCTGTCCAACAACAAGATCTTCATCGAGCGGCTGGCCGACGTCGCGGTGATCTCGAAGGAGGACGCGCTCCAGTACAACCTGGTGGGGCCCAACCTGCGGGCATCCGGGGTGCAGTGGGACATCCGCCGGGACATCCCCTACTCGGTCTATCCCGAGCTGGACTTCGAGGTGCCGGTGGGCCGGGGCGAGCGCGGCACCCAGGGCGACTCCTACGACCGCTACTACGTGCGCATCCGGGAGCTGCTGGAGAGCTGCAGGATCCTGCGCCAGTGCCTCGACAAGATGCCCGAAGGCCCGGCCGTCGCCAAGGTCGCGCGCAAGTTCAAGCCGCCCGCGGGCGAGACCTACGTGCGCATCGAGGCGCCGCGCGGGGACATGGGCTACTACGTGGTCAGTGACGGCAGCGAGTACCCCTACCGGGTGCGCATCCGCACCGGCTCCTTCACCGCCATGAGCATCATCGACAAGATCAGTCCGGGGATCATGGTGGCGGATCTGATCGCGCTGATCGCGAGCCTCGACGTGGACGCCCCCGAGATCGACCGATAGACAGGACGCTGAGGCCGCCGAGATGGAATTCACCGTTCAAGACCTGATTCAGGCGTTGCTGCCGGGGGCCATCCCGGCGCCCGTGGGCTATCCGCTGGCCGCGATCCTGGTGGCCTTCGCCGTGCTGTCGGCCTTCGTGGCGCCGCTGGCCGGCGTGACGAGCTGGCTCGAGCGGCGCGTGTGGGCGCGCATGCAGTCCCGCGTCGGTCCCAACCGGGTCGGGCCGCAGGGCATTCTCCAGTGGCTCGCCGACGGCGTCAAGAACATCCAGAAAGAGGACATCATCCCGGCGTCGGCCGACAGGAAGCTCTTCCTGCTGGCGCCGTACATCGTCTTCGCCGGTTTCATCGGCGCCTTCGTGGTCATCCCGTTCGGAAGCTGGCTGATCCCCGCCGACTTGAACATTGGCATCCTCTACCTGCTGGCCATCACCTCGCTCGCGGTGGTGGGCATCCTGATGGCGGGCTGGTCGTCCAACAACAAGTGGTCGCTCTTGGGCGGCATGCGCTCGGCCGCGCAGATAGTGAGCTACGAGATCCCGGCCGGGCTGTCGGTGCTGACGGTGATCTTCCTGTCCGGCACCCTGAGCATGCAGGGGATCATCCAGGCCCAGGGATGGGCGCCTCAGGACTGGTTCATCTTCTACAATCCCTTCACCCTGGTGGCCTTCTTCATGTTCTTCACCTCCGCGCTGGCCGAGGGCAACCGCACGCCCTTCGACATCCCCGAGGCCGAGTCGGAGCTGGTGGCCGGCTACGTGACCGAGTACAGCGGCATGCGCTTCCTGTTCTTCTTCTTCGCGGAATGGGGCAACCTGTACGTCATCGGCGCCATCACCACGACACTGTTCCTCGGCGGGTGGCAGATTCCGGCGACCATTTTCGGCGTGACCATGGCCGAGCACCCGCTGGCCAAGGGGGTGCTGGAGTTCACGGTCTTCTTCGTCAAGTCGTACCTGTGGGTCCTCGTGGCCATGTGGATCCGCGGCACCCTGCCGCGGGTGCGCGTGGACCAGCTCATGGCCATGTGCTGGAAATACATGGTGCCCATCGCGTTCGTGTGCCTGTTCGGCACCATCGTGCTGCTGGTGATCTGGCCCGACGGGAATCCCGCGCTGAGCCTGGCGACCCTGGGCTTCACGACGCTGGTCCTCGTTTATTTCATGTGGCGTGTGGTCTACCAGATCATGCACTCGCGCCCCGAGCTTTACCTCAAGCCCTACGTATAAGGGACCAACGCGGGGAAACGTCATGAGCGAAGTCATCACATACTTCCAGAACATCAAGGACACGGTGAGCAGCATCTTCGAGGGCATGTCCATCACCTTCTCGCACTTCGTGCGCAAGCCCTCGACGGTTCAGTATCCCGACCGCATCGCGCAGCAGGTGCAGGACACGCTGCCCTTGCGCTACCGCGGCATCCTCGAGGTCGACATGGACATCTGCACCGGGTGCCTGGCGTGCGAGCGGGTGTGCCCGATCAACTGCATCGCCATCGGCATCGAACGGAACGCCGAGACGAACCAGCGCGACTTCACCCTGTTTGACATCGACATATGCAAGTGCATGTATTGTGGGCTGTGCATGGAGGCCTGCCCCACGGGATCCATTCGCCACACGCAAGAGTTCGAGGGCGCCTGCAACAATCCCGCCGGTCTGGTGCGCCATTTCGTGACCGAGAATGTGCCTCTGTACAAGCCGAAGAAGGGCGGCGAGACGGAAACCCGGATGATTCAGAAGGTGGATATCGGAAAGAGGTACATGGACGAGATAGCCGAACCGGAAAGCTGACGGCCACGAAGCCGGATCCGCGAGGCTTGATCGCCGAAAGGCTGCCGTTCCCGCCGCCGCGGTGCACCATACTACCGGCCCTATTCGTCTGACGCGGGCCGATAGACTCCCATCAAAAGGCTGATTCGATCATGGAGATTCCCATTAACGTCCTCGTGTTTTACCTCGTTGCCCTGGTGGTGGTGGGGTCCGCGTGCATCGTGGCGTTCTCGCGCAACATCGTGCACTCGGCGTTCTCGCTGCTGGGCACCTTCGGCGGGGTAGCCGCGCTCTACGTGTTCCTGGGCGCGGACTTCGTGGCGGCGGTGCAGGTGTTGATCTACGTGGGCGGTATTCTCGTGCTGATCCTGTTCGCGGTGATGCTGACCCACCGGATCAGCGACATCCAGATCACCAACCGGACCGTGGGACGCATTCCCGGACTGGCGGCGGGCGCGGTCTTCCTGGGCATCCTCGTCTACGCCATCGCCGGGACCGACTGGGCGAAGGCCAAGGAAGTGGCCTTCGAACCCACGACGGCGGTCATCGGCAACCTCTTCCTGGGGGACTACCTGCTGCCGTTCCAGATCGCCGCGGTGGTGCTGCTGGTGGCCCTCATCGGCGCCATCACGCTGTCGCGCAAGGAAATCAAGGAATAGAGTCTCGCGAGATGGCTGAATACGTTGCATTGCTGGCGGACGTCGGACTGAAGCACTACCTGGTGGTGTCCGGCATCCTGTTTGCGCTGGGCATCTACATCGTTCTCACGCGGCGCAACGCCATCAGCATCCTGCTGGGGGTCGAGCTCATCCTCAACTCAGCCGGGTTGAACTACGTGGCGTTCTCGCATTTCAGCACCGGGCAGGTGGACGGGCAGATCTACACGGTGTTCATCATCATGCTTGCCGCCTCCGAAGCCGCCATCGGCCTCGCCATCGTCCTCGCCATCTACCAGCTCTTCGCCACCATCGACGTCGAGGCCACCGAGACCCTCAAGGACTAGAAGCAGAAGCGAGTCAGCCGCGCCATGGATCACCCCGTTCAAACCGATTTTCTGCGTTGGATCGTGCTGTTCCCGCTGCTGGGCGCGGCGGTGAACGGCCTGCTGGGCGCCCGCATTCAGGATCGCTGGGGGGAACGCGCGGTGGCGTTGGTTGCCTGCGCCCCGGTGTCCCTGTCCTTCCTGTTCTCGCTGTGGGCCTTCGGCCGCCTGCTCGCGCTCCCGGCCAAGGAGCGCTTCCTCATCGACGCGTTCTACACCTGGATACCCATGGGCTCGTTCAGCGTGGACGTAGCCTTCTGGGTGGACCCGCTGTCGGCCATCATGATCCTGGTGGTGAGCGGCATCGGCGGCCTGATCCACTTCTACTCCATCGGCTACATGCACGGGGACCGCTCCCTGTGGCGCTACTTCGCCTACCTGAACCTGTTCACCTTCTCCATGCTGCTGCTGGTGACGGGCGACAACCTGCTGCTCATGTTCGTGGGTTGGGAAGGCGTGGGGCTGTGCTCCTGGGCGCTCATCGGCTTCTGGTACCACGACCACACCAACACGCGGGCCGGCAACAAGGCATTCATCGTCAACCGCATCGGCGACTTCGGCTTCGTGCTCGGCATCTTCCTGCTCTACTGGACCCTGGCCGGGCAGGGCCACGGCACCCTGGCGTTCCGCGAGATCCAGGAGCACGTGGGCCTGTTGGCCGACATCCAGCTCTGGGGCATCGGCGTGGCGACGCTGGTGACGTTCTTGCTGTTCATCGGCGCCACCGGCAAGTCGGCGCAGATCCCGCTCTACGTCTGGCTGCCCGACGCCATGCAGGGACCCACCCCGGTGAGCGCGCTGATCCACGCCGCCACAATGGTGACGGCCGGCGTCTACATGATCGCGCGCCTCAACGAGCTGTTCTCCGCCGCGCCCGCGACCCTGGGGCTCATCGCCGTCATCGGCGCGGCCACCGCGTTGTTCGCCGCCACCATCGCGGTGACCCAGAACGACATCAAGCGGGTGCTGGCCTACTCCACCATCAGCCAGCTCGGCTACATGTTCCTGGCCATGGGCGTGGCCGCCTACACGGCCGGCGTGTTCCACCTGCTGACCCACGCGTTCTTCAAGGCGTGCCTCTTCCTGGGCTCGGGCAGCATCATCCACGCCATGCAGGGCGAGCAGGACATGCGCCAAATGGGCGGCCTGCGCAAGGCCATGCCGGCGACCTTCTGGACCTTTACCATCGGCGTCCTGGCCATCGCCGGGACGCCGTTCCTGGCCGGCTTCTTCTCCAAGGACGCGATCCTGTGGCAGGCCTGGGCGAGCCACAACGAGGTACTGTGGGGTGTGGCGGTTTTCGTGGCGGGCCTGACGGCCTTCTACATGTTCCGCCAGTTCTTCATGGTGTTCTTCGGTGAATGCCGGGCCGACCACCACGTGCGCGACCACCTGCACGAGTCCCCGAAGATCATGACCTGGCCGCTGTGGATCCTGGCCGCCGGCTCCGTCGTCGTGGGCTATATCGGGCTGCCGCCCTTCATGGGGGCGAACCTGCTGGACGGCTGGCTCGACCCGGTGATCCACTTGCCGCACGGCGAACACCACTCGGTGGCGGAAGAGGTGGGCGTCATGAGCGTGTCCATCGCGGCGGCCGTCGCGGGCGTGGCCATCGCCTGGTTCCTCTACTACCTGCGCACCCCGTCCCGGGACGATTCCCCGGAAGCCAAGGGCGTCGCGTACCGCGTGCTTTACAACAAGTACTACGTGGACGAGGTCTACCAGTTCGTCTTCGTGGGCGGCACGCTGCTGCTGGCGCGCATCGGGGCGGCCTTCGATCGTTACATCATCGACACCATCGTGGACGGATCGGCCAAGGTCACCACCATCGTCTCCTGGTTCAACGGCCTGTTCGACAAGTACGTCGTCGACATGCTGGTCAACGCCGTGGCCAACGTGACCTTCGCGGTGGGCAACAACTTCCGCCGGGTCCAGACCGGGAACATCAACAGCTACCTCTACGTCGTGGTGGGAGCCGTGGTGGTCGCCCTGATCGTCAAGCTGCGCTACTGGAACTGAGTGACGCGCGGCGCCGCCGGAGTTGATTCAGAAGGAGAGACGCGAAATGACCGAACATGTGCTGAGCTACATGGTCTTCTTCCCCCTGGCCGGGATGTTGATCGTGCTGTGCCTGCCCAGGGATCGCCATGATCTCATTCGCTGGGTTTCGGCCGCGGCCACGGTGCCGCCGCTCCTCCTGGGGATCGGGCTGTACGTCAACTTCGACACCACCACCACCGGCATGCAGTTCGTGCAGCGGGCCGCGTGGATCCCGGCGTTCAACATCGAGTACTACGTGGGCGTGGACGGCCTCAGCGTCTCCATGGTGCTGCTCACCGCGCTGCTGTCCTTCCTCTGCATCTTCGCGTCCTGGAACATCGACAAGGGGGTCAAGGGTTACTTCGCGCTGTTCCTGCTGCTGGACACCGGCATGACCGGCGTGTTCGTGGCGCTGGACTTCGTGCTCTTCTACGTTTTCTGGGAAGTCATGCTGCTTCCCATGTACTTCCTCATCGGCATCTGGGGCGGCCCGCGCAAGGAATACGCGGCCATCAAGTTCTTCCTCTACACGCTGCTGGGCAGCGTGCTCATGCTGGTGGCCATCCTGGCGCTCTACTTCTACTCCGAGCCCAACACCTTCGACATGACCAAGCTCATGGATCGGAGCAACCTCTACAGCACCGAGCCGCTGGGCATGTGGCCCTTCAACGTGTGGGGCTGGGGCTTCCAGCACGTGGTGTGGATGGCGCTGTTCATCGGCTTCGCCATCAAGATCCCGGCCTTCCCGTTCCACACCTGGCTCCCCGACGCCCACGTGGAGGCGCCCACCGCCATTTCCGTGATCCTGGCGGGCATCCTCCTCAAGATGGGCACCTACGGCATCCTGCGCATCAACTACCCGATGCTGCCGGAGGCCACCGCGGACCTGGCGTTCTGGTTCCTGGCCGCGCTCGGCGCCTGGAACATCGTCTACGGCGGCCTGTGCGCCATGGCTCAGACCGACATGAAGAAGCTGGTGGCCTACTCCAGCGTAAGCCACATGGGCTACGTCATGCTGGGGATGGCGGCCTTCAACACCCAGGGCATCAACGGCGCGGTGCTGCAGATGTTCAACCACGGCACCATCACCGCCATGCTCTTCCTGCTCGTGGGCGTCATTTACGATCGCGCCCATCACCGGGACATCGACGGCTTCGGCGGCCTGGCCGGCATCATGCCGGTGTATGCGGGCTTCACCGCGCTGGCGTTCTTCGCCTCCATGGGCTTGCCGGGGCTTTCGGGCTTCGTCTCGGAGGTGCTGGTACTGCTGGGCGCCTGGCCCAAGTACCATGCGCTCACCATCATCGCGGCCCTGGGCATCGTCATCACCGCGGGCTACATGCTGTGGATGATGCAGCGGGTCTATCTCGGTCCGCCCAACGAGAAGTACCGGGACTTGCCCGAAATCAACGGCCGCGAGATCTTCACGCTGTTCCCGCTGGGCGTCATCGTGGTCGTCGTCGGGGTCTATCCCCGGGTGGTGCTGGACCTGCTCCAGGCGTCTCTCAACAACATCAACCAGATGGTGATCTCGCACCTGTCGTAGCGCCATGGATCTTGGTAACGTCGCAAGCCTGAGCCTGTTCTATCCGGAGATCGTCCTCGCGGGGACCATCATCCTGTTGACGATCCTGGACCTGGTGGTGGCCAACAAGCGCGCCATGGCGTACCTGGGCCTGGCCGGGTGCCTGGTCGCCCTGGTTGCCACGGTGGATCTCTATGGCACGGAGTCCACGCTCCTGTTCCACCGCATGGTGGCGCTGGACAACTTCAGCCTGTTCTTCAAGGTGGTCACTCTGGCGGCGCTGGTGGGCGCCATCTGGATGTCCATCGGGTCGGGCGAGGTGCGCCAGGTGCACCTGGGCGAGTACTACATCGTGCTGCTGACATGTGGCTTCGGCATGTTTTTCATGGCCTCGGCCAACAACCTGCTGATGGCCTATCTCGGCCTGGAACTGGTGAGCCTGACCTCCTACATCCTCACCGGCATGCTGCCGCACAACCGGCGCTCGGCGGAAGCCGCGCTCAAGTACCTGATCTACGGCGGCGTTGCCTCCGGCACCATGATCTACGGCATGAGCTGGGTGTTCGGCATGGCCGGGAGCCTCGACTACGCCGCCATCAACGCGGCCATGGGCGAGGCCGGCGGCAACCAGGTCGCGCTCTTCATGGCCTTCGTCTTCATCCTGGCCGGGTTCGGCTACAAGATGGCCTTCGCGCCCTTCCACATGTGGTCGCCGGACGTGTACCAGGGGGCGCCCACGCCCTTCACCGGCTTCCTCTCGGTGGCCTCCAACGCCGCCGGCGTGGCCATCCTGATCCGCTTCTTCTACCCCGCGGTGTCCACCCTGGGGCAGGAGGGCTCGTGGGCGTTCCAGGCGTTCCCCGCGCTCCAGTGGACCGACCTGCTGGTGGCCCTCAGCATCATCACCATGACCTGGGGCAACCTCTCCGCCTTGAACCAGCGCAACGTCAAGCGCCTGCTGGCCTATTCCGGCATCGCCCACGCCGGCTACATCATGATGGGGCTGGTGGTGCTGAACAACGACGGCCTGAACGCCATGCTGTTCTACGTCGTGGTCTACCTGATCATGAACCTGGGCGCGTTCCTGGTGGTCATGATCGTGGCCAACGCCACCGGACGCGAGGACATGGACGCCTACCGCGGCTTGGCCTGGCGCGGCGCGGCCTTTCCGGCCGTGTGCATGATGGTGTTCCTGGCCTCCCTCACGGGGTTGCCGCCCCTGGCGGGCTTCATCGGCAAGTTCCTGCTGGTGGCCGCCATCATCGAGGGGCAGTTCTACCTCCTGGCCGTGGTGGCCATGATCAACACGGTCATCTCGCTCTACTATTACTGGCGCATCGTCAAGACCATGTTCCTGGACGAGCCCGCTCCCGAGGACGGCCCCGTGGCCGCCACCGCCAGCGCCGTGCCGCTGCTCGGCGCCCTCGCCGTGCTGACCCTCGTGTTGGGAGTGTACTGGGCGCCGCTGCTCGACTACACCACCGGCTCGTTGGGCTTCTTCATGCAATAGGCGGGTGCGATGCGGGTCGGTGTGCGCCCGCCCGCATGGCTTTTCTCAAAATTCGCCACGCAGAGACGTGACGAATTCGTGGTCCCCGCTTACCAAGTAGATACGTCATTCCCGCGGAAGCGGGAATCCAGGGGTGGTGTGGCGGGGAATACGCCCGTTTGCCCCTCTCCGCCCCTGGATTCCCGCTTCCGCGGGAATGACGGTTCGGGGCGTGGTGCCACTTCGTATCCGAGCAGAGTTCTGACACAGCCCACCCGTATGGATTCCACCTGTGCGCCGGGGCCGGCGCTATCCCCTCTCAGAACTCCATCTTGAGAGCGAGGAAGAAGGTCCGCCCCCAGCCGGCCTCCGTGGGTCCGTCCACGCTTTGGGGGTTGGCGGTGTTTATCGAAAGACCGGCGTCGGTGACGTTGAAGACGCCGCCCGTGACCCGCGCGCCCTTCAGTCCCAACGGATCGCTCCAATCCAGCGCCAGGTCGTGGCCCACCCACGAGTCGAAGGTCCCGCTGCCTGTCCGGTTCTTGTAGCTGGAGCGATAATACGTGGTCCAGGTGGCGGTCACGTTGCGGCGCCTGGCCAGAAGGACCAGGCGGGCGGCGTTCTTGGGGATGGCCAGCCGGTCCTTTTCGCCGGCGATTTCCAGGTCGGCGTCGGCGACGTGCCGCCAGGCTCCTCGCAGGCCGACCACGCCCCATCCGGTCCTGAAGCCGGTGCCGGTCCGGATATTGATGCCCGAGACCCCGTCGTCAACGACGTTTGCATAGCTGTCGCGAATCGTGATGTCGCCGCCGTCGCGGTGGATGCAGTCCGTCTGGTCCGTGCCCGCGCATTCATCCAGGTATCGCATGGCCCAATCCGCGCTGTTCCGCCCCGGCCGACCGGAGCGCGAAAGGCGATACCATTCGACGTTCAGGAAGAGCGGCCCTCTGGCCGCCCTGGCGCTGAGGGCGAACCTGTCGGTAGTTGAAGGATCGAGCTTGGGGTTGCCCGTGGTGTGGCGCTCCACCTGCCGGGGATTGGTCACTGTACAGGGCGAGCGGGGCGGATCCCCGCCCCCCGGGTCGCACTCGATGTAGGGATGGTCCTGCAAATCGAACGCGTGGAGATGGAACAGGGATGGCGCTCGCTCTCCCGCGCTCCAGGAGCCGCGTAGCGTGATGATGTCGCTCGGGCGGTACTCGGCCCCGAGGCGCCAGGATGCGACTCCCCCCACGTCGTCGTAGTCGTCCATGCGCCCGCCCCCCCTGAGGTCCAGCCTCTCGGCCAGAGGCAGAGACATTTCCGCGAACGTCGCCCAGGCCTTGCGCTTGCCGCGATAGTTGGCTCCGCCGGTGCCGAGCACTTCGTATATCCGACGTTTCTCGCCGTCCGCGTCGCGATAGACCGTGATGTCCCGCGCATCGACTCTGTCCAGCTCGAACCCCGCGGTCCATGCTACGTTGCGGGCGCCGATGGCGAATCCGGAGCCCTCCAGTGCCAAGCGGGTTCCCAGACGCTCGCTGCCGAAGTCGTTCTCCAGCACCAAGCTGCTCTTCTGGATGGCATCCAAATGATCGGTGTCGTCGGAGAACGGGTTTGCAAGGTCGTAGTGTCCCTCCCGGATGGCCTCCGCTATCGTGGCTTCATGCACGAAGGTGTCGCCGCCCAGGAAAGCGTCCAGCCGGTAGGCTTCAATGCGCACATCGTAGCCGAGCCTCTCCGTGATACGGCCCTCGACGCCCATGGAGACGTCGTATTCCTCGGAGTCCGTCAGCCAGTCCCGGTTGCCGTGGCGGACGAAGCGGTGCGCCACCACGAATCGGTCGTTTCCGTCAGCCGAGAAGGCCGAGCCGGCCTTCTCGTTGATGGCTTGCAGCAAGTCCGTATTCGGCTCAAAGCCAAACCAGCCCACCGACGGGGCGTAGCGGAACGCCGTATCCTGCCGCGCGAAGTTCGCGTCCAGATGGAGATCGGCCTTTTCGCCGAGGGGGTAGTCCAGGTTCACCACCGCGCTCTTCTGGTCGAACTTGTCGGTATTCCACGCGATTTCGCCGTAAGCGAAACCGCAGCCCTCGTCGCCGGAGCGGATACCGGGCGGATTCGTGAGCGGGCCGGTATAGCCCCTCGCCGGGTCGCAATCGCCCAGCGCCACCGATCTTCCGCTCCTTCCAATTCGTTCCCCGTCCTCATCCAGTTGGACGACCCACACGGTGTTGCCGCCGGCGCTGACGTTCTTTGTTTCCCTGAACGAGCCACCCTCCTGCCAGATGGAGCGGCTGTAATCCCGGCTCCGCGCGGGAATTTCGTCACGCCTGACGGCGTCCACGCCGACGGTCATGCGCCCCTTGCCGACCGCGCCGCCCCAGACCGCGCTGCCCTGCCAGCCGTCGCCGCCGTCCGCGCCCGGCATCCGCGCGAGCGCCCGCATCTCGACGCCGTCCAGATCCTTCCTGAGGACGACGTTGACCGCGCCGCGCACGGCGCTGCCGCCAAGAGTGCCCAGGCTGTCGCCGCTCAGAAGCTCGATGCGTTCGATGGCGGAGAGCGGCAGGGTATCCAGATCGCCGGAGGTGGAGGAGTAAGGCCTGCCATTCACCAGGACGAGCAAAGCCTGCCCTCCGGTGAGGAAGTAACGGGCGATGCCTGTTTCCAGGTATTCCTCAAGCGTCTGGGCGCCGGAACGCTCAATAACGTCCCGCGTCAATGTGCCGACGACGCGCGGCGCGGGCGCCAGGGAGCCGGCCTGGACCACGCTCGCCGCCAGAACGGCGAACACAGCAACCGCGGTCAAAAGGGTCTTCATCGGAACTTCCTCTCCGTTTCAACCAACGCATCGATGCTCTGGACGATAGTGTCCCGGACGGTCTTGTTGTGTACCCCCGAGAGAAGAATAGAGGGCGGCGACCAACTCCTATAGAAAGGGTTGGAGATTGGCGGGTATCGGCATTTTGTCGTTGACCGACTCCCTGATCTGGTCCGCCAGCAGGTCCAGCCGGTCGCGTGCCGGCAGCGTCCGTTCAACGATCACCCACTTCCTTCCCCTGACCGTACAGCCGCCGCTGCGCACCCGGTAGCCCAGGTCGCGCGACAGCTTCTCGCACCGCACCTCGATGCCGCACTGTTCCGCGAAACCGCGAAGTTCCTGGAACAGCCGCTCCTGAAAGTTGTCTTTCCCTGAGGCCTTTCTTACCATATCGGCAATATTACCAGCCATTCAAGGGTTTTGTCACGCCCCGCGCCGGCGATGCGGCTCGAATGGTTGAAAAACTCCGATGTGCTGCTATCGTCTGGTCAAGCGTCTCAAACGGAACCTGGAGGTAACCCGTTTCCCTGTTTCTCGTGCGCATCGTTGGAGCCCATCCATGAAGTTCCTCGCGGCAGCGGTCCAGATGTTGGCCACCTCCGACAAGGAGGCCAATCTGAGGGAGGCCGAAGGGTGGATCCGCCGGGCTCACGCCGAGGGCGCGCATCTCGTGGTCCTGCCGGAGGTGTTCAACTGGCGCGGGCGCGGCAAGGACACCGCGGCCCACGCCGAGCCGGTGCCCGGTCCAACGACGGAACGGATGCGCGCGCTAGCGGCCGAGTGCGGGCTGCATCTCCTGGCCGGCTCGATGCTCGAGGCCGCCGGCCCGGAGGGGCGCGCCTACAACACCAGCGTGCTCATGGGGCCGGACGCGGGGATCATCGCCAAGTACCGGAAAATCCACCTGTTCGACGTCGACATCGAGGGCGAAGCGCCCATCCGCGAGTCCGAGTTCCGCCGCCCGGGTGAGGACGTCGTGGTGGCGGATACTCCCCTGTGCCCCATGGGCCTCTCGGTCTGCTACGACCTGCGGTTCCCCGAGCTCTATCGCCGCCTCACCGCCGCCGGCGCCAAGGTCGTCTTCGTGCCGTCGGTGTTCACGGTCCCCACCGGCCGGGCGCACTGGGAGCCGCTGCTGCGCGCCCGCGCCATCGAGAACCAAGTCTACATCATCGCCCCCGACCAGACCGGCCGCCACCCCGCCAGCATGGACGCCTACGGCCACTCCACGATCGTCGACCCCTGGGGCAAGGTCATCGCCCGGGCCGGCACCGAGCCGGGCCTGATCCTCGCCGAAATCGACCTCGACTACCTGGAGGATGTCCGGCGGCAGCTGCCGGCGCTCGACCACCGCAAGGCATTCCTGGGCCAAGGTTCGCTGTCTGCGCCGGGAGGCGCGGACGACCTCAACATCACGGCAAGTCGCCGCCTGAAGGCCTGACGGAAGCCGCCCGTTTCGCGCTCATTTCCGATTTCGCGGCACGTAACCCGCTGTTTTGACTACTGAACAGTAGACGTGCGGAAACTCTCATTTCCGAGTCATTTCAGGCTCGGTCTATGCCGGGGCGCGGTCGGAATCTTTGCCAGCCCCATGGTCCCGCTCACGAGAGCGGGATCATGACGTGCTCCTGGTAGGCCGGGCGTTCGCACAGGCGCGCGTACCACGCCTCCACGTTGGGCATGGAGGGCCGCTGGATGTCCATGGCGAACCAGCGGTAGGCCCAGATGCCCACCGGGATGTCGCCGATGCTGAAGGAATCGCCGGCGAGGTAGTCCTGGCCTTCGAGATAGCGCTCGACGATCCCCCACATGGAGCCGGCGGCGGTCACCGCCTTCTCGATGGCGGCGGGGTCGCGTTCCGCCTCGGGGGTGCGGACGAGCCCGAAGAAGATCGGCACCATGAACCCGTTCACCGTGGACAACTGCCAGTCCATCCAGCGGTTCGCGTTGCCGCGACCTTCTGGCGTGTCGGGCAGGAGCCGGCCCCCGTTGTACTTATGGATCAGGTATCTGACGATGCTGTTGGATTCCCACAGGACGAAGTCGCCGTCCTGTATGGTGGGGACCACGCCGTTGGGGTTCAGGTCGAGGTAGGGGCGCTCCCGGTTCTTGCCGAACGGCCCGCCGATGTCCTCGCGCTCGAAGGGGATGTCCAGCTCGCCGCAGCACCACAGGACCTTCTGCACGTTGGACGAAGTCTTTCTTCCCAGTATTTTCAACACTTGAGGCACCTCCAAGGAAAAATTCGGCCCGGCCGGAGCGTCGCCAAGGGACAAACCCGCCGGAGCACCGCAAAAATCTACTACGAAACCGGTGAAAGGGTCCACACACCCACTTGACTGCGAGAAAATCGTGCTTAAATTCGCGCTCAAATCTCATCATCTCACTCTCAAGGGAGGTTCGAACTATGGCGGCGAAAGTAAAGCCTTTGCACGACAGGATCATCGTCAAGAGGCTGGACGAGGAGGAGACGACGGCCGGCGGCATCATCATTCCGGACACGGCCAAGGAAAAGCCCCAGGAGGGCATGGTGGTGGCGGTGGGCTCCGGCAGGCGCGAGGACGGCAAGGTGGTGGCCCTGGACGTCAAGGAAGGCGACAAGGTCCTGTTCGGGAAGTATTCCGGCACCGAGATCCAGTTGGACGGCGACGAGCACCTCATCATGAGGGAAGACGACATCCTCGGGATCGTCGAATAAGGAGGTACGGCGAAAATGGCTGCAAAGGACGTAAAATTCAGTGAGGAGGCGAGGGCGAAGGTCCTGAAAGGGGTCAAGATCCTCGCGGACACCGTCACCTGTACCCTGGGTCCCAAGGGCCGCAACGTGGTACTGGAAAAATCCTGGGGCGCCCCCAACGTCACCAAGGACGGCGTCACCGTCGCCAAGGAAATCGAGCTCGAGGACAAGTTCGAGAACATGGGCGCGCAGATGGTCAAGGAGGTCGCCAGCAAGACCTCGGACGTGGCCGGCGACGGCACCACCACGGCCACCGTTCTCTCCCGCGCCATCTTCAGCGAGGGCCTCAAGATTGTCGCGGCCGGCCATGACCCCATGGCGGTGAAGCGCGGCATCGACAAGGCGGTGGAAAAGGTCGTGTCCGAGCTGCAGGGGCTGTCCAAGTCCACGCGCGACCGCTCGGAGATCGCCCAGGTTGGCTCCATCTCCGCCAACAACGACAAGACCATCGGTGACATCCTCGCCGATGCCATGGACAAGGTCGGCAAGGAAGGCGTCATCACCGTCGAGGAGGCCAAGGGCCTGGAGACCACCTTGGAGCTGGTGGAAGGCATGCGCTTCGACCGCGGCTACCTCTCCCCCTACTTCGTCACCGATCCCGAGCGCATGGAGGGGATCCTCGACGAACCCTACATCCTGATCCACGAGAAGAAGATCTCCAGCATGAAGGATCTGCTGCCGGTGCTGGAGAACATCGCCAAGAGCGGCAAGCCGCTGCTGATCATCGCCGAGGACGTGGAGGGCGAGGCCCTGGCGACCCTGGTGGTCAACAAGATCCGCGGCACCTTCAAGTGCATCGCCGTCAAGGCCCCGGGCTTCGGCGACCGGCGCAAGGCCATGCTCGAGGACATCGCGATTCTCACCAACGGCCGCATGATCGCCGAGGAGCTGGGCATCAAGCTCGAGAACGTCACCCTGAACGACCTCGGCACCTGCAAGAAGATCATCGTCGACAAGGAAAACACCACGGTCGTGGAAGGCGCCGGCGGCAAGGCCGACATCGAGGGCCGCATCAAGCAGATCCGCGCGCAGATCGAGGAGACCACCTCCGACTACGACCGCGAGAAGCTGCAGGAGCGGCTGGCCAAGCTGGCCGGCGGCGTGGCCGTGGTCCAGGTGGGAGCCGCCACCGAGATCGAGATGAAGGAGAAGAAGGCCCGCGTCGAGGACGCGCTGCACTCCACCCGCGCCGCGGTCGAGGAGGGCATCGTGCCGGGCGGCGGCGTCGCGCTGATCCGCGCCGCGGCCGCGCTCAAGGACCTCGATGTGGACGAGAACGAGGCTTTCGGCGTCCGCATCATTCAGCGCGCCGCCGAAGAGCCCGCCCGCTGGATCGCCCAGAACGCCGGCGCCGACGCCTCCGTCGTGGTGGATGCCATCAAGAAGGGCGAGGGTCCCCACGGCTACAACGCCGCCACCGGCGAGTTCGAAGACCTCATCCAGGCCGGTATCCTCGACCCCACCAAGGTGGTCCGCTCCGCGCTGCAGAACGCCGCCTCCGTGGCCGGCCTGCTCATCACCACCGAGGCCATGATCACCGACAAGCCGGAGAAGAAGCAGCCCGCTGCCCCGGCCATGCCGGAAGACTACTAGGGAGGCAACGGCCCGGTTGCGGGCCGAGAATGATAAACCAAGGGGGGAAGGACGCGAGTCCTTTCCCCCTTGTGGTTTGTCATTCTGGATTGTAAAATCAATAACGGGCTCGGTGATGAAGATGGAAGTGGACGGATATGGCCAATCGGTTATCCACCTTGCGTGGTTGCGTGACGATGACACCTGCCACTTGCTGTTTGGGATGGTCGAATTGCGTCCCGACGAGTTCCCACGTGATCCGGGTTGTTCGACGAAGACCCTCCGTTCCGGGAATAAGGGGCGCAAGTACGTCTACTACAGACGCTTCACGTCCTCGGTTGACGATGCCATCGCGTGGTATCGGAACGCGATGCGGGATGTTCTCGCGTTCCCCGACGAACACGAGGCCGTCCCGAATACACGGCTTCAAGGTGGTCTTTTTGTTCAGGAGCCATCTTGGCCCCATCTCGTAACGTCGAACGACTTGGTTTTCGCGCCCGACTGGATGCATGGTTCGCGGGCACATTTCCTGTTCCCGGCAAACGTTCTTCCCGCCAAGGTGGATCGCATCATTGATGGCGACAAGGTCCGTGGAAAGTTGACAGAATGGCTCAATTTCGACGTTGTCCACACGTACCGTGAGTACTTGGGGGCAATCTGCCTGGTTGCCCCAAACCCGGTGTTTCGCACCATCGAAAAATCCCATCTCGAAGACGCCCGCTCAAACGCGGCTGAATCCATTGCGTACAAGGTCGTTGCTCGCCAAGGTCAATGTGTTGACGGTTTGCGATTGGAAGTCGTCAACGAACGCCCACGGGGGCACATGGCGCCGATGGTCCATGAATTCCGGAAGGATCCGATCGTAGTCTTTGATTCCCCGGCTGAAGTGTACAGCGAGGGGGAGTCGATCATGCACCCTCACCATGGATTGTTGAGTTCGCACGAGCCTCTGCCGGTATTGAGGACCATGCATGTCAGGATGGAGCTGCCCCGTCGGCAGAAGGACGTGTACGCTCCGGCCGGTGGCCGCAAGCATCCCGGTTACAGCTACCGGGTGGATGAGCTGGAGGATGCGGGGGAGATGGTCATAGGGGAACCGCTGACAGACCAGGACCTCGTCTCTCGCCTCACGGCTATCGAAGCGCGTAGGGCACGCCGTGAGGCGGCGCGGGAGCATGACCAACAGTGGTTCCACCATGCACCGGCTGATGCGGCACATTATTTGCGTGGTCTGATCGGGCGTGCGCGTGACAAGATCCTAATCGTCGATCCATACTTCGATGCCCGCGGACTACTGGAGTTTGGCCACGCGAAGCGACGGCTGGGCGTGAGTCTGCATATCTTGACGTCAGCCCGTCACCTGAAGGAAGGACTCGACGATTCGGCGGACAAGGATCATGGATTTCAATTCCAGCGAGCGATGGAAGAAACCTTCGATACACCATCGACAGGACCGGAGGTTCGTGTGCTTCGTGGCAAGGTACCTGACATACATGATCGCTTCCTGGTCGTCGACGGAGACGTTTGGTTCTCGGGGAACTCGCTAAGCGATTTGGGCGAGCGTGCGGGAGTGATCGTCCGCTTACCGGATCCAGAGCCAGTCATCGAGCGGCTTGAAGCGTTCTGGCGTGACGCACAGGGTTTGACAGACTGGCTGTCAAAGCGGGGCATTGCGATGGCGAGAGATTGACGCCACGCATGGGCCAATCGCTCGGCACCTAGCGAATGCCTATTCACCACCGATGAGTCGGCTCCTGCCCGGAAGACCCGGAGACGTTCGCGAGTCACCGGCGTATCATCCTTCCGCGAAATTGGGCCGCCCACAGATCTTGTGGCCGTCGATAGAGTACGCGCGAGGGATCGACAATCGCGATCTGCCTCGATTCCCTGATCGGCAGCAGGTCGTCGAGCGACATCACAAGGGAACTGTCCTCAAAAATCTGGCACTCAAGATGTTTCAAGCGGCCATCAGCCAATCGCTGGATCACATTCTGATCCTGGACCCTCACTTCGACGAATTGGGCGTCAACGCAGTGGCCTTCCCGCTCGCATCGAGCCAAGCCGGAGATATCCGGGTGCTTACCGGCGGCAGTGCAACGGGAGAGCAGGGAATAGTTGAACTCAAGGATACTCTTACTGAATTCCGCAACATGAACCAGTCCGGTTCCCGCTTGGCGGAGGTGCGCTGGAGCAGTACACTGGACCGGCATCGGTTCCCGTTCCTGCACGACCGGTTTGCCATCGTTGACGGGGCGCTATGGCACTTCGGCGCGACGGCTGGAGGTGGACATCCCGGAGTGACCGCAGCTAGCGGACCCTGGCCCGAAGCCGAGACTCGGGCGCGGCTTTTCTTTGAAGAATGTTGGAGCGCTTGCAATGCGTGATCCATTGTTCGAGCATGACGATCCTTCTCTCGCAGCAACACAAAGGGCGGCTGCCACCGCTCGATCTGAGGCGCGACAGTTGGTCGAGGCCGAAGATCTCGTCGTGGGGCTGGCAGAGTGGTGCAGGCGAACACTGTTCGGCTCGGGCGTTCTCGATCCTCGGCCTGACGGTCACGATTTGTCTGATCTATTGGCACTTCCCGGGTCCACGTCGCTGAGCCTTGAGTTCATTCGCAATGAAAAAAGGCGGCGATCCTTGCAAATCGGCTTCGCGGCTCTGCTCGAGAACCGGGCCGACCATCGGAAAAACGTCGCCGCGTGGTTGCTTGGAGCAGGTCTGGCTAACGCGATCACAAAGGAATTTGTGGTAGCGGACGGCTCGGCAGGGCGTGCGCTATCTGGCGTCTGGGAATTGGTGAGTTCGAACGTCCTGATGAGCGTGGCATTTGGCGAGGCGTTGCCGGAACTGTTGCGTCAGTCACCATTGGCTTTCCAAGCCATCCTGCGGGATCTGAAGAACCGATTCAAAGATATCAATGAAGATCCCGGGCTCGGAACGTACTCAGGTGAACGTGAAGCGTTCAACGCTTTCGTAGCCACGTTGCGGTCGGAGAAGTCTCTTCTGAAGAATTGGCTGGCACGATATCCATGGTTCCCTGTCCATTACGATCTCTTGAACCTCGTGCCGTTGCTGCTGCCGGTTGACGGAGTCCAGGTTCTCGAACTCGTCGACAGCTTTGACTTTCCGCATCCCATACGGCAGATCCTGCAGCACCACACGTTCCTCCACGACCGCGACGAGATCGCCGCCGCTCTCGGTGCAGCACCGATCAGCAGCGATGACGAGTGCTCCTGGAACCATCGACTGACAGCCCTGCTGATTCTGGAGGCGGCCGAACGCCACTGCCACGATCATTGGCAGATCGCGCGCCGGAGGGACGGCCGGGCCGGGACGCCCTTGGCGACCATGGAAGATACGACGGCGGTTCTATCGTCGTGGGTTGAAGAGCTTGCACGGGTGGTCATGGCACGCGGCGATGGTGAATTTCTCGGCTCCCAATGGCTGCTGTTGAAGGCTCACGATGAGCGCATGCACCGCGCGCAGAGCGCCACAGCGGGAGCACGGTACCAAGACTGCCTCCGTCAGGACGATCTGATCGAATGGATCGCGGTCGGCCTTTCCGGGGCTGGATTATCCGGGAAACACCTCGCTGCCCAGATTGATTTCCCGGACAGATCGAGTACCCGCAAGGTTTCCCCGTTGCCGCACGCCTTGATTGATGTCCGGCAACCCACCGTCCGCCTCGGCGGCCTGTCAATGATCACGGTCTTGGATCACATGATCGACGAGGGGTCCGGCATCGATCCAAGTAAACAGCTTGCTCGGCTGGACACGTTGCTGGGGTATCGCGATCCAGACTTCGAGAAGGAAGCCGCTCTCAGTCCGACGGCTAGTGGCCTGCCGGCAAATAGTAGTGGATTCCTGTTCGCGAGTACGGAGGACCCCGCTCTACGATGGCGGAAATCCTGGGAGTTGCTCACCGAGCAAAGGAGGCGGGTCCAGCACTGGCGAGAAACACAGGACGGTGATGCACTGGCGCCTTCTCTGTTTCTCCTCGCTGCCGGAACAGCGGGTGTTGACTGGCTGACCAACCACAACTGTCGCGACAAGGCAGGAAGATTGTGGCGTGAAGTCTTTGACAGCGGACGGGAGTGTTGGTTGACGATTTCCCTGGTGCATCTCGTTGAACGAATCGAGGCCCACATCGGCCGCCTGTTCACGAGGCATCCGAGGGTTTTCGGCGAGTTCGAGGGACACAAGGGACCTGAGTCGGTAGCCGTCGCCGACGATTATGGCGAAGTCCTCGCTCGGGATCTCGGGTATCTGGGCGGAAACGACCGCATGCTGGCGATCTGCTGCTTGAACGCTTTTCGGAACGGGGCAAGGGCAACGACCATCAGCAAGGTTCTGAAGGAAAACTCAGGACAGATTGACGCCTTGCTCAGGCAGTTTGAACGATGGCAGGAATATGAACGACCCGTTCGGAGGAGAAACGATGTCCTGAAAGAGTTGGCCAGATTGCGGACCGAGATCGGGCGTTTGGGAGAGTCTTGACTAAGTCGGTCGTTTTGGCCTGGAGCCGAAGCGGCCTGATCGCCGGCAGGGAATCGCCTCATGCCCGTCCCAGTCTTTCATGAACGTCGCGCTGTAGGACAGCTTCGAGAGAGCCTTCGAGTCGTCACGAACTTGGCGGCTCTTGGGCGCTGATGTGTTTTTAACGTCATTGCCGAGCACTACCGTTCCTAGTTTAGTTTAGTGTTGAGTCAGTGGCGTGAGCGCGAGTTGCCATCACCAAGGCCCTTGATGGCCGCAAACATGGTGTCGGTGTCCGGGTCGCGCCCGAACCAGGTGCGGAAGGACATGGTGCCTTGGTGCACCAGCATGCCTATGCCCTCTGCAGTCCGGCATCCCTTGCGTCTGCCTTCGCGGAGGAGCACGGTCTCCCGCGGCTGGTAGACGATGTCGTAGACAGTGTGGCGCGGTTCGAGTAGCGCGGGGTCGATGGGGCACCCTTGGATGTCCGGGGCCATGCCTACCGAAGTGCAGTTGATGATGAGGGCGGCGAAACCCGTCAGCAGGCCCGAGCGGACAGCGGTGCCCGCCGCGCTGGCGGTCGCAATGTCTTGCGCCAGTGCGCCGGCCTTCTCCTCGCTACGACCCAGTACAGTGAGTTGTGGCAGCCGGAACGTCTCGTCGATCCCGTCGGTTCCCGCGCACGTGCCGCGGGCCAGCACGAAGGCCAGCGCCCGCGCCGCGCCGCCATTGCCCAAGATCACGACACGTCTGCCGTCCAGCTCGACACCGGCCTCGCGGAGGTTCAACACCGCGCCCGGGGCGTCGGTAGTGGTTCCCATCAGCCGGTCGCCTTCCCAGTAGAGTGTGTTGACGCTTCCGGTGAACCGGGATTCCTCGCTCAAGCCGTCGAGGTGAGGGATGACCGCCTGCTTGTGCGGGATGGTCAGGTTGGCTCCGAGAAATCCCAGGCCGCGCAGGCCGGCGATGACGTCGCCCAGGGCCTCGGCCGGGCAGGGAAGGGGAACATAGCAGGCGTTCAAGCCCGCCGCCCGGATGGCGGCGTTGTGCATCACCGGGGACTTGGAATTCTCGACAGGCCAGCCCAGCACGCCCAGCAGCTTCGTGGTGCCGTCGATCATGATGCGGGCTCGATTGTCACCGGCACGCTCTCGGTCGTGGACGTCCGTCCAAGGTCCAATCCCGCGCGGTCATCGTGCCGCTCTTGATCAAGGGGTCGAGCCCGCATGCCTCGTCGTCGTTGACGAATCGTTCAAGGGCGGACATGTGCTCGGCGATTTCGCGCCCATCCTGGGGCGGGACGTACACGGTCTCGCCGGTCGTCTCGTTCCTTAGCACCGTGCCCGGCGTGACGCGGAAGCCCTCGTCGACGCCCTTGAGCAGGCGGAACATCTCGATCAGCGTGTTGTTGCTGATGATGCCTTTCATTTGGTGCAGTCGTTCATGACCGAGTTTCAGCGTGGCGCTGTAGCGCGCGACCTCCTTGGCCGCTGCTGACCCCGGAGACTCCGGAAACAGGGCCGCCCGGAACAACTCGTCCTGCGTGGTGACGATGTTCTCGATCTCGGAGCTGGCCATGGCTTCCTGCAGGGAGAGGGTGTCGATCAGAATTGCGGGGTTGGGAATGGTGGCGGCGCGTCCCTTGAGTTCGGCCAGTGCCCGGTTGGCCAGAGCCAGGGCCTTGAGTACGGGCACCGTTTCCAGATCGGTGGAGGGGGGCAGAAGGGGAAGCAGGACCGGCGATGCCGGCATGGGTGCCTTCAGGTAAAGGAAACGCCGTTTTTTTGGCGCTTTCTACGTGACATGTAAAGACTATACCATTTTCTTTACATGTTTCGAGGAAGTATAAAGACCTTTTACATGTTTCCTTCGCTCTTCCTTTCCCGGTTTCCACGCCTTCGCACCCAGCAGGAAGACATCACCGACGCATTCGTCGCGATGCTCCCGGTCGCGTGATCAGCCGTAGCCGAAGGGACCGAGGGCGTTGAACATCACCTCGGTGTCCGGCTCTCGGCCGAACCATGTGCGGAAGGACGCCGCCCCCTGGTGCACGAGCATGCCGACGCCCTCCACCGTCCGACATCCCGTGCGTCTGGCCTCCCGGAGGAGCACGGTCTCGCGGGGCTGGTAGACGATATCGTAGACGGCGTGGCGCGGTTTCAGAAGGGCGGGGTCGATGGGGCACGCCTGAACGTCCGGGACCATGCCCACCGAAGTGCAGTTGATGATGAGGTCCGCTTCTCCACCGAGAGCGGCGAAATCCGCCAGCAGGCCCGAACGGACGGCCGTGCCCGCCGCGCCGGCCGCCGCGACGTCTTGCGCCAGCGCACCGGCCTTTTTCGGGTCCCGGCCCAGCAGCGTGAGCTCCGGCAGC
The DNA here is from genome assembly GCA_022824205.1 of Candidatus Binatia bacterium. Lineage (GTDB taxonomy): Bacteria > Desulfobacterota > Binatia > UBA9968 > JAJDTQ01 > JAJDTQ01. The sequence continues at coordinate 6,272 of JAJEAI010000187.1, read as the reverse complement.
CGGAACGTCTCGTCGACCCCGCCGGTTCCCGCGCAACTGCCGCGCGCCAGCACGAAGGCCAGCGCCCGCGCCGCCCCCCCGGTGCCCAGGATGACGACACGCCCGCCGTCCAGTCCGATACCGGCCTCACGGAGGTTCAACACGGCGCCCGGGGCGTCGGTGGTGGTCCCCATCAGCCGGTCGCCTTCCCAGTAGAGCGTGTTGACGCTCCCGGTGAAGCGGGACTCCTCGCTCAGCCCGTCGAGGTGCGGGATGACCGCCTGCTTGTGCGGGATGGTCAGGTTGGCGCCCAGAAACCCCAGGCCGCGCAGGCCTGCGATGACATCGCCGAGGGCCTCGGGCGGACACGGGAACGGGATGTAGCACGCGTTCAGACCGGCGGCCTGTATGGCGGCGTTGTGCATCACCGGCGACATGGAATGTTCCACGGGCCATCCCAGCACGCCCAGCAGCTTCGTGGTTCCGTCGATCATGGTTCCAATGCCCGTATCGACTGGTGAACGGATGCCTCTTCCGGCCGGTTCAGCGCGGTGAGAGCGTGTCCTTTGTTGGAAATGGCCAATGCGACACTTCCGAGAAGCGAAGGCTCGTTGCTGGCCCCGTAGCGGCGCACCACTTCTTCGGAGGCCGCGGCTCATGACGAGACCTCCTCTGGCGCCAGCCTGAACAGCGCACGGGCGTTGCGGCTGGCGGCGCCGGCGATTTCTTCGACCTCGACCCCCCGGACCCGGGCCAGGGTCTCGGCCACGAATGCCACGTACGCCGGTTCGTTGCGCCGCCCGCGCTTGGGCACCGGCGCCAGGAACGGCGCGTCAGTCTCGATGAGCAGCCGTTCCAGCGGCACCCAACGGGCGATGTCGCGAAGCGCCTCGGCGTTCTTGAAGGTGATGATGCCCGAGAACGACAGGTAGAAGCCGAGGTCGAGGAAGGTCCGCGCGGCCGCCGCGTCGCTGGTGAAGCAGTGAATCACTCCCTCCAGCCGACCGCCGCCGCCGCGAAGCGTCTCCGCCGCCTCGCGGTCCGACTCCCGGTTGTGCACCACGACAGGCAGCCGTGTCTCCACGGCCAGACCGACGAAGCGCTCGAACATTTCCCTTTGGACTCGGCGGGGCGAGTGCTCGTAGTGGAAGTCCAGGCCGGTCTCGCCGATGGCCACGACCTTGGGGTGGGCGGACAGGCCGCGCAGCCGGTCTATGTCCTCCTCGTCCACGTCCTTGGCGTCGTGCGGGTGCATGCCGACGGTGGCGTAGACGCCTGGGTGCTCGTCTGCCAGCCGCACCGCCGCGTCGTTGGTGGAGAGGTCCCCGGCGCCCCCCACCACGATCAGGGTGTCGACACCCGCCTCCGCGGCCCGCTCCAGCACCTCGTCACGGTCCTCGTCGAACTCCTCGGTCTGGATGTGGCAGTGAGTGTCGATGAGGTGTGGGAGGCCGGCGTTCATGACGCCCCTCCACCACCCCTGGATTCCCGCTTTCGCGGGAATGACGGTGGGCGGACAAGACGGTGGACGGCAATCACTCTCCGGCGTCCTCCGTCTCCTCGATCCTCGGGAACAGTATCCGCGGCGGCCGCACCTCGTGCCCCTCGGGGAAGGAGCCGCCCCACTCGGCGCGCAGGCCGTCGGTGGCGGGCAGTCCCAGGAGCTCCCGCACCGCCGCCCCGGTCTCGGGCAGGAACGGGCTCAGCAGCTCGCCGGTGATGCGCACGCTCTCCAGCAGTTGGTGCAGGATCTCGCCCACCCGCGGCTTCTGGTCGGGGTCCTTGACGAGCGTGAAGGGGGCGGTTTGCACGATGTACTGGTTGGCCCGGTCCAGGGCGGCGAAGATCGCTTCCAGCGCGCGGTGGAAGTGCATGTCCTCCATGTACCGGTCCACCCCGTTCGCCGCCTCCTGGAAGGCCTGCTTGAGTTCGCGGTCCTCGGGCCGGTCGCCGTTGCCCATGGGCTGCACCACGCCCCCGAAGTACCGTTTCTGCATGGCGAGGACGCGGCTCACCAGGTTGCCGAAGTTGTTGGCCAGGTCGGCGTTGATCCGGTTCACGAACGCCTCCATGGAGAAGGTCGCGTCCTGGCCGAACACCATCTCCCGCAGCAGGTAGTAGCGGAATGCGTCCATGCCGTAGCGCTCCTTCATGTCGAGGGGGCGTATGACGTTGCCCAGGCTCTTGGACATCTTGCCCTTGTCCATGATCCAGTAGCCGTGGACGTTGAGCCGGTGGAAGAGCGGCAGCCCCGCGGCCATGAGCATGGTGGGCCAGAAAATGGCGTGGGGCTTGACGATGTCCTTGGCGATGATGTGGTTGCAACGGGGCCAGTAGGCGTTGAAGGTATCCTCGCCGTGGTGCTCCAGCGCGCTCACGTAGTTGATCAGGGCGTCGAACCACACGTAGGTCACGTAGTCCTGATCGAAAGGCAGCGGGATGCCCCATTGCAGTCGGCTCCTGGGCCGGGAGATGCACAGGTCTTCCAGGGGCTCGCGCAGGAGCGCCAGCACCTCCGTGCGATACCGTTGCGGGGTGACGAATTCGGGGTTCTCGTTGAGGATTTCGAGGAGCCGGTCCTGGTACTTGCTCATGCGGAAGAAGTAGTTCTTCTCGTTGATGTAGGCGGCCCTGGTCTGGTGGTCCGGACACTTGCCGCCCTGCAGCTCCTTCTCGGTGAAGAAGCGCTCGCAGCCGTAGCAGTAGAACCCGCCGTACTCCCCGAAGTAGATGTCGCCGGCGTCGTAGATGTGCTGGAGGATACGGCTCACCGTGGCCTTGTGGTAGTCGTCGGTGGTGCGGATGAAGTAGTCGTAGGTGATCCCGCAGGTGTCCCAGGTGGAGCGGAACAGCCCGCTGATGCGGTCCGCGTAGGCCTTGGGGTCGACGTCGTCCGCGGCCGCCGCCTGGGCGATCTTGTCGCCGTGTTCGTCGGTGCCGGTGAGGAAGAAGACGTCCCGGCCGCGCATGCGGTGGTAGCGTTTCAGCGTGTCCGCGATGATGGTCGTGTAGGTGTGCCCGAGGTGCGGCTGGGCGTTCACGTAGTAGATCGGCGTGGTGAAGTATATCCGGTCCATGGCGGTCTTGCGGTCCCTTCCAGCTTGGGATGGCGCCCTTCGACTTCGCGCCGCTGAGGCGGCGCTACGCTCAGGGCGAACGGGGATCGGCAACCTGATGCCCGCGTGTATCCGTAACTATCGTTGCCCCACGATACCGGGGATGAAGCCCTCCAGCACCATGCGCCGGTTGAAGTTCCGGTTGATGGACCGGGTCACGTTGTCGATCTCGGCCAGGGCGGCGGTGGATTCCTGCACGCGCCGGGTGGCGGCCGCCTGCCGGAGCGGTTCCAGCAGGTCCCGGTTGCACACCGTCGCGGCCGAGCCCGTGACCTGCAGCACCATGATGTCCCGCAGCCACCCGCGTATCCACTCCAGGAACCGCAATGCCTGCTCCCGGTCCTTGCCCATCTCCTCGGCCAGCTCCGAGATGCCGCGCGCGTCGTCCGGCGACAACGCCGCCAGCCGGCGGAAGCACTCCCGGCGCTGTTCCAGGAGCGCCTCGTCCTCGCCCGCCAGAGCCTTGCCGAGGCTCCCGTAGCTGAGACTGGCCAGCAACATCGCCCGGTCCTCGGAAATACCTTCCCCGCGCGCCACGATGGCGGCCACCTGCTCCACCGTCAGGGGGAAGAAGGACAGCCGCAGGCAGCGCGACAGCACCGTGGGCAGCACCCCGCCGGTGCTCTCGGCGATGAGGATCAGCAGCGAATGGTCCGGCGGCTCCTCCAGCGTCTTGAGCAGCGCGTTCTGGGCGTGCAGGTTCATGAGCGTCAACGGATCGACGACGGCGACCTTCTTCTTCCCGTTGAAGCGGTGCAGCGCCAACCGTTGCTGCAGGTGCCGCACCTGCTCGATGGCGATGTCGCGCTTGCCCTTGAGCGGCTCCAGCCAGTGCACGTCCGGGTGGTTGTCGTGCTCGACCGCCCGGCAACCCGCGCACGCGCCGCAGGCCTCGCCGGCGCCGGTGGAACACTGAACCGCCGCCGTCAAGGCCGTGGCGACAGTGCGCTTCCCCGTCCCTTCCGGACCGACGAACAGGTAGGCATGGTGCAGCCGGTCGCGTTCGACGGCGCGCCGCAGCAACGCGATTTGGCCTTCGTGGCCGACGATTTCCTGGAAGCCGAGGAGCATTATCCGAGCGTCGAATACCGGAGCGCCGTCACTGGATTACGTTTGATCCCGACGGCATTGTCTCGCGTCGCGAGCCTGACCCCACGATCCCGCCATACCGTCCGCGGAAGTCACCCGCCGGGCGCCGAATATCCGCCAAGCCGTTCGTCGAGTATGCGCCGCACCTGTTCCTGGGTTGCCTCCACCGGGCCTTCCGAATCCACCACCCGATAGCGCTCCGGGTCGGCCTCGGCCAGCTTGAGGAACCCGTCCCGTACCCGGCGCTGGAAGGCCACGCCCTCGGCTTCGAACCGGTCCTCGCGCGCCGACCGCGGGTCCGGCCGCTCAGCCGCCCGCGCCAGCGCCACCTCCACGGGGCAGTCCAGGACAATCGTCAGATCGGGCATCGTCCCGCCCGTGGCCTCGTGGTTCAAGCGTCGCAGCAAATCCAGATCCATGCCGCGCCCGTAACCCTGGTAGGTCAGGGTGGAATCGGCGAAACGGTCGGACACCACCAGCTTGCCCTGTTCGAGGGCGGGCCGGACCACTTCCCGGACGTGCTGCGCCCGGTCCGCCAAAATCATGAACAGCTCGGCCTCTTGGCAGAGGGACTGCGAACCCCGCTCCAACAGGAGCCTCCGCAACTCCTTGCCCAGCGGCGTGTCGCCCGGCTCCCGGGTCAGCAGCCGCGGCACTTGCCGCGCGTCCAGATACTCGTCGAGCAGCCGGATTTGATAGCTTTTCCCCGATCCGTCACCGCCCTCGATGGTCAAAAAACGCAGCATTCCATGATCGGGGGAGCACCCCCGCATGAGAGGAATATTACACGAGAACGGAACGGCTTCCCAACCGCGGCGAACAGGGGCGCGAGGGCGGAGAACCACACCCATCTGACCCCCTCCACCCCTGGATTCCCGCCCCCGATCGGGGTCGAGGGCAAGCTTCCGCCGGAATCACCGATGTCGGCTTGCAGCCGACACAAAGGGGAATGAAAATGGGGCGTCGCCCCCCAATGAGTCATTCCCGCGGAAGCGGGAATCCAGGGGTGGGGGGTGTGGCGACCTCATTGCCCGGCCCCACCCCGCCTGGATTCCCGCTTCCGCGGGAGTGACTCATTGGGGTGTAGCGGGATTCCGTAACTACCAGAAATCATTGAACAAGATTTTATTTTCATATCAATGACGATTCGGGTCGTGGGCGCCGCTGTTCGTCGGAGCGGCGGTATGACGCACTTCAAATGCTAGCCGCGAGCCGACTCCGCGTAGCGCCGTAGCACGTACAGGCCGTCCGGCGTGAAGGGCTGGGTCGCCGCGACCTCGAAAACCGCGTCCACCGGCATGAACTCGCCGCTCTCCACCTCTTCCTCCTGGAGGGTCACCGGGCCGTCGTAGACGCAGCGGTAGGCCGCGCCCCAGACGCGGCTGTGGTCGTCGGCATGGTAGAACTCGAACAGGCTCTCCAGCGGGACGTCGCGGATGCCCATTTCTTCCTCGAGTTCGCGTTTCGCGCCATCGAGATAGTTCTCGCCCGCCAGCACCACGCCGCCCGCCGCGGGATCGTAGTATCCGGGGAACACGTCCTTGGTCCGCGTGCGCTTCTGCACGTAGACTTCGCCGCAAGAGTTGAAGACGAGAACGTAGGTGCTCCGGTGCGGCAGGCGCCGCGCGCGCATCTCCCGCCGCGGCGCCGACCCCACGACACGGTTGTCCTCGTCCACGATCGCTATGATTTCATCGCCCGGGTCCACACGACGGGACGGTAGCGGTCGGCGCTAGGCCTTGTCAACTCATGAGGCAGAGTCCACTCGAACCGTTACCGATATGGAAATAGAATGTGGTCCAATGAATTCACCTAGTTACAGTCGTCCGTCTTCGTCATTTCCGGCCCCCATACGTCATTCCCGCGGAACAGGGCGTGTCAATACTCATGAGGAAGAGTTCCCTCGAATCGTCATTGATATGAAAATAAACAATTGCTCAATGATTTCGTGTAGTTATGGAATCCCGCTGCCCCCCAATGAGTCATTCCCGCGGAAGCGGGAATCCAGGCGGGGTGGAGCCGGGCGATGAGGCCGCCACACCCACCACCCCTGGATTCCCGCTTCCGCGGGAATGACTCATTGGGGGG
>JAJEAI010000131.1 GCA_022824205.1 Candidatus Binatia bacterium | reverse complement strand
GGGCTGTGTAACTCCTGAAGCAGCGACGCCCCGAATCGTCATTCCCGCGGAAGCGGGAATCCCGGGGTGGAGGGGGCCAAACGGCGTAGTGCCCCGCCTCACCGCCCATGGATTCCCGCTTCCGCGGGAATGACGATTCGGGGGTTTGTTGCGTCTTCTTGAGTTGAGTGGAGTGTTGACACAGCCTGTTTCGCGGGAATGACGTCTCGTGGGGTCTCTGCCTCATGAGTCTCGACACCCCCTGAAAAGCGGGAATCCAAGGGTGGGGCGTGCGGGATGCTCAGCCCAGCCGCACCGACAGGTCGGGCCTGCGGATGTAGATATGCTTCGCCTCGGAGCGCTCCGTCAGCGACCGGATCAGCCCCACGAGCCCGCCGCCGTTCCGTGACCGGGGCGGCGCCTGCTGCATGGCGCGCACGTCGTCCTCCGAGGTGAAGTAGCGCAGCAGCAACTCGTCATCGGACACGCCGGGGCCGCCGATCTTCTCCCGCAGCTCCTGCACCGAGGTGTCGGGCGGCTGCCAGTCCCGCAGTTCCTTGGCCCGCGGCCGGTCGAGGATCCGGTCGCGCACGTCCGGCTCCATGGACGAACACTCCTCCTCGCCCCACAGGCCCATGGCGTACTGGATCACCTCGTCCGTGACCTGCTCGTAACGCTTGCCCAGGATCACGTTGATGGCGCACTGGCTGCCGACGAACTGGGAGTACGGCGTCACCATGATGGGATAGCCGAACTCCTCCCGCACCCGGCAGGCCTCTTCCAGAACCTCGCCGAGCCGGTCGCCCATGCCGATGTTGGCGAGCTGGTGCCGCAGGTTGGAGATCATGCCGCCGGGCACCTGGTGCTGGAAGTGATAGGCGTCGTAGTGAAGCGGCTCGCCGATGGGGAAGCCCTCTTCCTTCGCCACCCGGGTGAAATGCTCCGACACCGGCCGGAGCCCCACTTCGTCGATGACCGGGTTATAGCCGAGGGCGCGGGCGTTGCGCACGATGTTGAAGAGCGACGGGTTGGACGAGCCGTCCGACAGCGGCGGCAGCGCCGCGTTGATGATGGGAATGCCCGCCTCGATGGCGTCCAGGGTGCACAGGGGGCCGAGGCCGCTGTTGCAGTGGGTGTGGAACTCCACGGGGACGTCGCCGGCGTTCTCCAGCACCACCGGCGCCAGCGAGCGCGTGCGGTCCGGTGTGAGCAGGCCGCCCGGGTCCTTGAGGCAGATGCGCTTGACCGGGAGCTTCACGGCCGCGCGGGTGCGCTCCGCGTAGTACTCGTCCGTATGCTTGGGCGAGATGGAAAAGATCAGGTTGACGATGGTGTCGAGGCCGGCGGCGGTTGCGGTGCGCACCTGCTCGGCCCACACCGCCGGGGTGTTGGACGGGTCCGAGGTGCGCGCCTCGCTGATGCCGTTGGCGGCCAGCCGTTCCAGCCAGAGCTGCTGCACGGCCGGCGGGGTGTGCTGGAACGCGGCCATGTAGCGGTTGCGGATGAGCCGCAGCGGAGTCTTGGGCACCTGCGCCTTCACCCGCCGCACGCGCGCCCAAGGGTCGTCCTTCAATTCGCGCACACATTTTTTGAAGAAGGCCGAGGCGATGATCTCCATGGCCAGGAAACCGGCCTCGTCCATTTGCGCCGCCACGGGCAGCATCATGTCGGTGCGGATGCCCATGGCCCACAGGCTCGACGGACCGTCACGCAGGGTAGTGTCGACGAAGTGGATGTCCTTCATGCGGGGCAGCATATAGAATTCGGCGGCCGATGGACAGCCGGAAGACCGGGCGACCCGAGGTCCCGGACGAGGCCTGAACTGGAGGCTTGCGCGAAGTCATCGGCAAGGATAGCATGGGAGCATGGAGTTGACGCAGGAAACCATCTCGTTGTTGTTCGTGGGGGTGGCGTTGGCAGGACTCATTATCGCTGGACAACGCGAGATGCGCCGCGACATTGGCGACTTGCGCGAGCGTATGGCCCGCTTGGAAGGCCTGTTTGAGGGTCACGTAAGTGCTTCGGACCGACAGCACCAACACCCTGCCACGTAACCTCTCCGACCCGGACAACGTATCGAGGGCACAGACCGCGCCCTCGTCTTCGACACACGGGCACTGACTGGTGTCGCGTCCCGCAGATACGTGGCATAAGCGCCAGACACATGGCTGCAACCGAATCGAGCAAAAAGAGATGGCTCGCGTGGACCGCGATCGCGATGTTGCTCATCGCGGCCGGGGTGGGTGCGTGGGTGTGGTCGTCGCTGGGCTACATCACCACCGACGACGCCCGTGTCAAGGCGGACATCGTCACCATCAGCACTGAGGTACCCGGCCGGATCGGCGCGCTGCACAAGGACGAGGGCGACGCGGTCAAACCCGGCGAGGTCATGGTGGAGCTCGACACGCGCGAGATCCGCATCCGCATCGAGCAGCACAAGGCGGCGGTGGACTACGCGCACAGCCAGTTGTTGCAGGCGGAGCGGGAGCTGGGCCACACGGGCGAGGCGCAACGGCGCGGGATACGGGAAGTCGAGGTGCTCGCCGGCAAGGCGCGGGTGCGGGAGGCCGAGGCGGCCTTGCGGGAGCTCGAGTTCCGGCTGGGGCTGATGACGCTGCGCAGTCCGGTGCAAGGCCTGGTAGTGAAGAAGAACGCCCACCGGGGCGAGTTCGTGCAGCCGGGCCAGCCCGTGTTCATGGTGGTGGACTCCAGCCGCTACTGGGTGGAAGCCAACGTGGACGAGACGCAGATCCGCTTCGTCCAGCCGGGCGGCAAGGCGGCGGTGCGGCTGGACTCGTACCCCGGCGTCGAGTTCGACGGCGCCGTTACGGACGTGGGCGGCGCCACCACTTCGGAGTTCTCGCTGTTCTCGCCGCAGAAGCTCACCGGCGTGTTCATCAAGTCCACGCAGAAGCTGCCCGTGAAGATCGCGGTAAAGGACACCGGCGGCATCCTCCGCGTCGGCATGCTCGCGGTGGTGCGGATCGAGAAGCCCGAAGGCCGGCAGGACGGACTGCACGCCGGTGGTGCAAGCCGGTAACGGCCGGTCCGCCATGCCATGAGCTCCGCCGCGCCGCCCGCTCAGGTCTACGATCCCGCCAGGAAGTGGCCCATCACCATCACCCTCTCGCTGGGGATGATCAGCGTCGGGCTGGGCATCACCGGGGTCGACACCGCCATCCCGGCGATGATGTCGTCCCTGGGCACCTCGCTCCACCGGATCCAGTGGGTGCTGATCGCGTTCATGATAACCCGCACGGTGCTGATTCCCTGCGTGGGCTGGCTGGGGCAGCGCATCGGCGACCGCAACCTGTTCATCCTGAGCGCCGCCGTCTTCGGCGCGGGCTCGTTCCTGTGCTCCATCGCCTGGGACGTCAACTCGCTGATCTTCTTCCGCATCATCCAGGGCATGGGAGTAGGTCCGCTCATCGGCGTGTCCATGTCCATTATGTACGAGGCCTTCCCCCGCAACGAGCGCGGACTGGCCATGGGCCTGTTCATGACCGGCTGGTCGCTGGGGCCGTTCTTCGGACCCCCGGCGGGCGGCTACCTCGCCCAGTACATTAGCTGGCGGACCATCTTCTACCTGCCGCTGCCGACCCTGATCGTTGCGGTCATGGCGGCCCTGCTGATCCTCCCCCAGCGGTCCTCGTCCCACAAGCCCTCCGCCTTTGATCTCCTGGGCTTCCTCACCCTCACCGGCGGACTGGTGGCGATGCTCCTGGGCCTCACCCAGGGTCAGACGGAGGGCTGGACCAGCCCCCGGATACTGTCGCTGTTCGGGACCGCCGCCCTGCTCATCGCGGCCTTCATCATCGCCGAACTCAGGGCCGAGCACCCCTACGTCCAGATCCGCTACTTCAAGAACCTCAACTTCAGCATCTCCAGCATCATCGTCTTGGTCCGGGTCATGGGCTTTCGCGGCACCAGTTTCATCCTGAACCTGTTCCTGCAGAAGGCGCTCTTCTACCCGCCCCTGCAGGCCGGCATCTTCATGCTTCCCGCCGCCGTGGCCGTGGGCATCGTATCGCCCTTCGCCGGCATGCTGTCCGACCGGTTCGGGCCCAAGATCCTGCTGGTGGCCGGGCTCGTGCTGCTCACCGTCACCCTGTTCTCCCTGTCCAGCGTCACCATCTGGACCGGCGCGGGCGTGATCTACTTCCTGGTGATCCTCAAGAGCATCGGCCAGTCCACCATCAACGCGCCTCTCAACTCCATCGCCCTGGGCGCACTGCCCGAAGGCGAGTCGCGCATGGGAAGCGGCATCCTGGGCTTAGCCCGCGGCCTCGGCGAAGCCTTCGGCATCGCCACCCTGAGCTTCCTCCTGGAACGGCACATCTTCTACAAGGTCGAGGCCATGACCATGGGCGTGGGCTCCCGCCTCGGCGAGGGCCTTCACGCCGACGTCATGCTCCAGATCCGCGCCCTGCTCCAGCACGCCGGCCAGTTCGGCATCGGCCTGGACCAACGCGCCGAGTCCCTGTTGGGGTTCAGCCTGTTGACGGAGGGCGTGACCCTGGCCTACCACCAGCTCTTCATCATGATCGGGATCATGTACCTGGGGTTGGTGGTGATGGTGTGGTTCTTGAAGATACGGCGGCGGCAGGAGAGGCCCGCGGCGGTGACGGGGACGGCGGAGGCGGCGGGGACGAGGACCGCCTGACGACGAACGCCGCTACAGCAACTCCTTGCCGACCGGCTTGGCGTCAATCCAGGCACGATCCTCGGCCCCCAGGGTCTCGTTTTCGTCGCACTCCGCCAGAAGCTCTTCAAGGGAGTAGCGGGGACGGGCCTTGGGCTGGGTTGCGAGACGATCCATGGTCAGCGCTCCTCCTTCACCGTACGTTCCTCCTTGACCGTTGTAGTATAACGCACCCCCCTCGGCACCGGTACCGCCTGATGCACGGTGGTGCCGTGCTTGCCTTCGGTGCGCCGGCTCGCGTCCACCGCCACGAAGGCCGTGTAGTCGGACATGAGGCCGTATTGCAGCGCGGTCGCCTTGATGGCGCCGGCCAGTTCGTCGTGGGGGTCGTGAGTCCAGGCCTGGCGGTCGGCCAGGTCCGCGATGCGGAGGCGCGCCCAGATGTTGGGGATGAAGGCGTGGGCCGCTTCATTGTCGGACTGCGGCACGGCGTATTCGACGCGCTTTCCGCCGGCGCGGCCCCGCACCACGGGCTTGCCCGGCTCACCCGTGAACTTGCCGGTGACCACCACGGCGCGGCCGACGAAGAGGTCGGGCAACCGCTTCGGGTAGGTGTCGGTCACCTTCATCGTTCCCCAGTCGATCTCGACATCCGAGAGCACGGGGCGGCTGATGCGGTTGAAGAAGTAGCGCATCACCTCCGCGCCGGAGTCGTCCAGCGCCAGGTAGGCGGCGGCGCCGCGGCCCACCTTGGCCATGCGGTTCAGGAGATAGCGGTTGACCGAGTCGCCAACGCCGAAGCTGAAGATCCTCGACTCCCCGATGGACTTGTGGATGGCGTCCAGTATCTCGACCTCGTTGCCGATGTAGCCGTCGGTCAGGAAGGTCACGAAGCGCAGGCGCCGGGGGTCGTGGGGGAAGTTCAGGGCGGCGCGGATGCCCTCGATCATCTCCGTGCCGCCGCTGCCCTCGAGTTGCCGGACGTACCGTTTCGCCCGGGCGATGTTCTCCGGCGTGGCCGAAACGGGCTCCGGCCCGAACCGGCTGGCGTTGTTGGAGAAACGGATGACCTGGAAGGTGTCTCCGGGCTTGAGCAGGTCCAGGGCCGCGAGAATCGCCGCCTTGGCCTGGACGATGGGCTCGCCATGCATGGAGCCGGAGCAGTCCAGCACGAACACCATCTCCATCGGATGCCGCGGCGCGGCGTCCAGGTGTTCGGGCGGATACAGCACCATGGTGAAGTACCCATACCCCTTCTTGCGGTCCACGTGGGTAAGGAGGTTCGTCTTGACGCGCCCGCCCGCCACCTTGAACTTGAGGACGAAGTCCCGGTTGGGGATCGTCGCCTGATCCGCGAGCCTGATGGTGGCGGCCTCGGGACTCGTGCGCGTCTGGTCGATACGATGACTCGGCTCGATGGCCTCGATGGCGACGCCGGCGTCCAGCTTCACCGTGATGCCGATGTCGTGCCCCGGTCGTTCCTCGGGCCGCAGATACCGCACGCCCGTGCCGGTGGATACCGGCTGAACGCGTGAGCGCGGCAGCGCGTGCACGGGGTCCTTGGAACCGGGCGGGTTGTAGCGCGGCCCCACCACGGTGGGCAGCACGAACGTGTACCAGCCGTCGCGGTAGGCCAGGGAGTGGAAGTAGCGGATGTTCACGTCGATGCGCTTGCCGGGCTCGATGTTGGCGACCTTCTGCTCGAAGATGTTGGGGCGGTGCTGGGTCAGCAGGCTCGCCTGGTAGCCCTGCGCGCGCGCCTCCCGGTAGATGGCCTCGGCCTCCTCCTTCTCCCTCAGGATGCCGCGGATGCGGCGCTCGCCGATGGTCATGACGAACTCGCTCACGGCCGCCTTCTCGGGTAGCGGGAACATGTAGACGGCCTCGATCTTCTCGTCGAAGGGGTTCGCAAACTGCTGGGTGACGTCCACCGTGCCGACATACCCGGTGATGGCCGCGTGGACCTCGGTGTGCTTGAGGGGAAGCGGAATCTCCTTTTTGTCCTCCCCGGCGGAGGGACGGGTGGCCACCAGCGCCCCCGAGCCCGGCTGTTCCGGCTCCGCACGGGCTTGCGCCGCATCGACCGGCCGGTGCGGCACGATGATCCAAAGCTCTTCACCCGGGTCCGTAGACCGCACCGGCGCTGTCGCGAGGTCGGCGGTAGGCGATTGTGCCATCAGCGGTAGCAATCCCCTTCCACCGCGCCCTCCCATCTTCTCGAAGGCCCGACGCCTCAAGGAGCGCGGCATGGGCGATGCGACGGGGCTGCCGGGCCCGCGTTCGAGAGCGGCCCCGGCGGCCGGCGGAGACGGGACACCGGAGACCTGTCCGGTGGCGCCCTCGAGCGAGGCCGGTCCCGAGGGGGAGCTACCCGGCCCGGAGTGCGGCGCCTCGGGCGCGCATGCCCCCACCGTAAGGAGCATGCACAGGGCGGCCACGGTCGTCCATCTGGTGGCGATTCCCTGCTGGATTCCTTGCTTTCTCATTTGCGCGATCTCCCTGGCTGGATGTCGAGATGTATGGCGGCGGACACGGGTTCGCCCTCGGCGTTGCCTGCCGTGACCAGTCTCAGAACGTAATCGGGTTCGCCGGCACCGGTGAGCCGAACGTGAACGGTCGCGATCCGGACCCGGCCCACCGGGAGTTCGCTACCGGGCCGCAACGTGAAATCGGCGACGATGATCCGGTCGGCGCGGCCGTCGCTGACCGCCTTGCGGTCATAGTAAGGTGCCCTGGCGAATGCCGGACTGTCGCCGTTCTCGACGCCCACCACGCGCATCCGGCCGCCGGCCTCGGACAGCTCGAACTGCCACGCCGCCACGGGCTCGGCGGATTCCAGGTGGACGTCCAGCGCCACGAAACGGACCTTCGTCTCTTCCGCGTACGACCAGACCGGCGCGGCCGTACCCCACAGGACGAAGCAAAGCAGGAGCGTCCAGCGCCAAGCGTTCACAGCTTCTCCTCGGGTCGGTCCAACGCCACGACGCTCATGGCCAGAGCGTCAATCCTCGTCCGAGCGGCCGGCGCCTGTTCGCCGCGAGCCGTCCGGGCCAGGGCGAACGCGTCGAGAATATCCACGGTGCCGGAGCCGTCGATGTCGTCCGGCATGCCGGCAACCGTCGCGACCTGGAGGTCGGCGGGTCCCATCGGGGCCTGCGTTCGCCAGAGAAGGACACCCACCAGGAGACTCGCGGCGAGGCTTCCGGCCATGGCCCACCGCAGTCCGGCCGGACGCCTGCGCCGTGGCCGATCCCTGAAGTGCTCCCTCGCCGCCTCGACGATGCGCCGGTCCGCCTCCGGAGGCATGACCGCCACGGCCTTGTCGATGCGAGACAGTCCCTGGATCAACTCCTCGGGCAGGTCGATCTCTTCTTCGGCCGGCCGCACGCCGTGCGGCGGCCCCACGGGCCGGGTCGTTCTGTCGTCATCGCGTTCCATCGTTCCACCCCGTTAAGCGCGCGAGACCGGCAAAGGTTCACGGCTCGCCGAATTCCTTGATCTCGGGACTGTCCCGCAGTTCCCTGACGGCGAGATGGAGCCGGGACTTGACCGTGCCCAGGGGTATGGAGAGGGTGTCGGCGATGTCTTGCAGGGACATGTCGTCGACGAAGCGCAGCAGCAGCACCTCGCGGCGCTCCGGGGACAGACGGGCCAGTGCCGACGACAACCGCGCCGGGTCACGCTCCAGCGGGTCGGCCGTGTCCGGCGCCGGCAGCCGGTCCGGATCGAACTCCTCGGAGTCGTCCAGGCGCGCGCGTTGGCGCTGGAGAGAAAGGGTCAGGTTCTTGGCGACCGGATAGAGCAACGACCGGAGCTGCGCGGTCAGCACCAGCCCTTCGCCGGTGGGGGGAAACTTCTTCAGCAGGTAGAGGAACGTCTCCTGCAGCACGTCCACGGCCGCGTCCCGGTCGGCGCCGAACCGCAGGGCCACCCGCGTGACGTATTCGCGGTGCCGCCGGTACAGCGTTTCGAAGGCCTGGACCGCCTCATCGCGGTCGCCGCGGTTGCATAGCTCCACCAGCTCCCTGTCGCTGCGCCGGTCCAACGCATGTGCCATGGAGCGTCCAGTATAGGGCTTCCCTGGCGGCGGGGAAATGCCGCCGCGCCGTCACTTATGGAAACCGGACTTGCCGGCCATCCACAGACCCACCTGGCGCAGCCGCCGGAACCACGGGTAGAAAAAACGCGCCCGTCCGGAACTGGACCCCACCCATCGCGTCAGCATGTTGACCCAACCGGATTCGGCGGCCATGGTGCCCAGCCGCTCCATGGCCTCGGCTCCCTGATAACGCCGGCCATGCAACACGAGGATCATGCCGTCCTCGAGGTCGCAGCCATCCCGCCGCAGCTCATCCACCAGGTCGGGGGCGTTCCTGCCGTCGATGAACCGCAGCCGCCTCCCATTCGGGGTCCGGAAGCGGGACCTCCGCGCATACGTCCGGCAGTAGACGCATTCGCCGTCGTAGAGCAGGAAGTCGTTCTGTGAGAATTTTACGACAGGCTCTTCACCCACGGAGTTTGACGCAGTCACTCATTCTCCTTACAGCCCCACCTCCCACCGCAATATCGAGACCATGTTGGCACCACGAACTCTGTTTGAATTTGCTCATTTCGACAACGCCCGCAGAATTTGACGGTCCTCGTGCATAATCTCATCGGCCAATGCGACCTGGCGGCCCGTTTCTGGCTCATCGAGCGCAACGCTGACCCTGCCGGCCCGCTTGCGAGTTGTCCGGCGAATGACGATCTCCACATCACGCCCCAGGGCCGTCAACAAACGAAGAAGGCGCTCCATGGAATACTCTCGAAAATCTCCTCGCAGAAGCCGTGAAACATCGGGTTGGGCCAAACCCATCAATCTCGCCGCCTCGACCTGTTTAAGTCCACGTCGGCGAATAATCTCTTCGATGCGACTGACGAGTTCCGCCTTCAAGAAATGCGCGTCCGCCTCGGGGTGCCCGAGGTCACTGAACACGTTGCCGCCACTCCGTTCAATCCTGGTCTCTTTCCTATCCATTGCTCTATCCTGCGCCATCGTAGGTCTGGCTATAGTGTTGTTCCGCCGCCTTCAACCTGCGTTTGATCAAATCGATTTCCGGTTTGGGCGTCTTGGCACCCCGCTTGGATTTCTTCTGAAACGCGTGGAGTACATACACGGCCAACCTGAAGCGGACCGTATAGACTGCCCTGTAGGTGTCGCCATCATACCGCGACACCACCTCCAGAACACCAGAACCCAAGCCCGTCAGTGGCTTGGCGTCGCGGTGCTTGAAGCCGAGTTGCGCTTGGTACAACGCAAAGCCGATGCGATCCTTGGCCGGATCTGGAAACTCCTTGATGTCTTCCTTGCTTGAGCCAACCCATTCGACAGGCTTCAGCGTCGCACCGGCCATACAAGAATATAGTGGATTCACTATATTCGCGCAAGGCCCAGTGGTCGCGGGTTGACCGCCGTTCCGGGTCAGCCTATGATTTTTGCATGTGGAAGCGTAAGTACTCCCGCCGCGGCGCCTTGATCGCCGCGGCAGCCGCGGGTGTCACGGGCCTGTCGTGGCTGGCCCGTTCGCGGGCGACGCTCCTGGACTATCCGTTTCCCGGCCCCGCGGCCGACCGCTCGCTTGGACTGGCGCCGCCGCTTGCCTGCACGCGTGCCATCCCCGAGCTGACCGAGGGCCCGTTCTACACCCCGGGGACGCCGCTTCGGACGAACCTGCGTGAACCGGACACGAGCGGGCGACCGCTTGTAGTGCAGGGCTTGGTGCTTGCGCCGGACTGCCGTCCCATCGCCGGGGCCGTGGTGGACGTCTGGCACGCCGACGAGAACGGCCGCTACGACAATTCGGGGTTCCGGTACCGCGGCCATCAGTACACCGACGCCGCCGGGGCGTTTCGCTTCGAGACCATCCGGCCCATCCGCTATCGAGGACGCACGCCGCACATTCACGTCAAGGTTCAAGGCCCGTCCACGCCTCTGCTCACCACCCAGCTCTACTTCCCCGACATGGCCGGCGAGAACGCCCGTGACTGGATCTATCACGACGACCTCCTGATGGACCTGAGCCGCACCCCGCAAGGCTGGCTCGGGCGCTTCGACTTCGTGCTCGCGCCGGCCTGATCCAACCGCCGGCTCAACGATTTGACCGCGCAGCGCCGCCACATGCGTCCCGGGTCACGGCGGTCCCGTTCACACCCTCCGCACGTAGCGAAACTCCAGCGTGGTGCAGCCCTCCTCGGTGCGGTAAGGACCATGCTTCATCCCCGGGGGACGGCATGCATACATCCCCTTCTTGAGCAGCCGGTCCCCATCCCACTGGCTTCCCTCCACGATGTACACCTCCTCCCAGAAATCGTGGACAAAGGTCTCCGTGCTCGCGCCGCCGGGGTCCACCTTGAGTAGCCGGGTAACGAACCCGATCTCCGGGTCCTCGGTCAGGATCTTCTGGTAGTGACCCGGGGGCGCACCCTCCACCGGCTCCCAGGGCAGGTCGTCTACCGGAAAGAACTCAAGCTCTGGTTTGGGCATGGCGGACCTCCTTGATTCGTCGTGTTTCTATACACCGACGGCTATCCTATCATACGACGCATGGGCAGCGGCACGCGGGAAATTTACATCATCGCCGTTTTCTGCCTGGCGCAATCCCTGGCCCAGATCGGCGCCATGGCGTTCGCGGCGCTGCTGCCGGCCTTCTTCGCGGAATGGTCCCTCAGCCACGCGGAGGCGGGCTGGCTTTCCGGCATCATGTTCGGCGCCTACGCCGCCGCGGTGCCGCTCCTGCTGCCCCTGACGGACCATACCGACGCGCGCCGGGTCTACGTGTGCGCGGTATCCACCACCATGCTGTCCCATCTCGGCATGGCCTTCCTCGCGGACGGGTTCTGGACCGGCCTCGTCTTTCGCGCGCTCAACGGCATCGGCTGGGCCGGCACCTACATGGTGGGGCTCAAGGCGTTGTCCGACCAGGTGGAAGGGCCGGCGCAATCGCGCGCGGTGGCCGTGCACGGCGCCAGCACGGGCATCAGCAGCTCGTTCTCCTTCGTTATCGCCGGCGCGGTGACGGCGCACTTCGGCTGGCAGGCCGCGTTCATGGTCGGGGCCGGCGGGGCCTTCGGGGCGTTGCTGGTGGCCCTGACCCTGTTCCCGGCATGTCCGAGGAAAGAACGGCCGGTCTCCGCGCCGCGGATACTCGACTTCAAGCCGGTGCTGCGCAACGCCTCGGTCATGGCCTATGCGCTGGGCTACTGCGTGCACACCTGGGAGATGTTCGTCGTCCGTTCCTGGATGGTGACCTTCCTGACCTTTGCGGCGGCCCAGGGGGGCGGTGCGCCGAGTCTCCTGGTTCCGACCATGGTGGCGACCCTGGCGAGCCTGCTCGGCACGGCCTCCAGCGTTGCCGGCAACGAGATGGCACGGCGCCTGGGCCGCAAGCGCTGGATCCTGCTCGTCTTCACGATATCCATGGCCTTGGCGCTGGTGGTGGGCTTCACGGCGGGGGCGGGCTACGGCACGGCCGCCGCCGCCTGTCTCCTCTACAACGCCGCGATCTACGCGGACTCCTCCTCACTCACCGCCGGCACCGTCGGCAACGCCGACCCCGAGCGGCGCGGCGCCGCCTTGGCCGTGCACGCGATGCTGGGCTACGGCGGCGGGTTCGTCGGACCGCTGGCCTTGGGGCTGATCCTGCACGTGCTCGGCGGCGAAAGCGTGCTCAACTGGGGCATCGCCTTCGGCCACATCGCCATCGTGCTGCTCGTGGGGCCGCTGGCCATCCGCGCCCTAAAGCCCCGCGACCTGCCCGGCGACCGGGCCGGCGGGGACTAGCCCCGCGTCCCGATCAGGAATATCGCCGCAGGGAGCTGGCGAGCCCTACGACGGAAAGACTGTAGATGAGCCACTTGGACGGATCGAAGTTGTACCACTGAGGGCCGTTCCTATAGTCGCTTTGATACCTGTGGTGATAGTTGTGGTATCCCTCGCCGAAAGTGACGAGCGAAACCCACCAACTGTCGCGACTCGAGTCGGATGCTCCGTGAGGTTGGGCACCCCACAGGTGGCAAATGGAATTGATGCAAAACGTGGAGTTCAGAACAAAGAAGGTCCGCCCGACTCCGGCGAGCAAGAAACATCCCAGCCCCCCGAACCAGCCGTCGTACAAGAAGCCCACCACGAAGGGAAGCGTCAGGCCGGAAAGGACAATGGGGATGTAGTAACGATGTTGCCACATCACGACGGCGTCCTGTTGCAGCTTGCGGGCAAACTTGTCGTCTTTATAGGGATCGCTCCAGAACAACCAACCACAATGGCTATGCCAGAACCCCCGCTTGGCATTGTAGGGATCTTCGTCCTGGTCGCACCGGGCATGATGGCGGATATGGTCCGCGGTCCATCTGAGGCCCGAGTTTTGCAGAGCCCATCCTCCCGCGATCAAGAGAAGGCCCTTCACCCAGTTGGTGCAAGTAAAACTGCGATGAGCGAGCAAACGGTGGTACCCCACGGTGATACCCAGTCCCGTGACGATATAGAGCATGACGAACATGACCCAATCGACCAGAGAATAACCATAAAAATACGCGTGCGCCGGCAACCCGATGATCGCACCGGCCGTGACACCGGCAAACAGCGTCACGTTCAAAAGATTAAGCGTTCGTCCTGGCATTCAAACTTCCTCTACCTTTCTCTTGTACCCAACCAGTCTCCTGCACGGATCACGTCAACCCAGGCGGCCCATGTCGTCGTCCCTTCCCCTACCTATCATCCACGATGCTGCCACGCTCGATCACGAAGGTCCGGTCCAGCAGGCGGGCGATGTGGACGTCGTTGGACTCGGCCACCAGCACCGAGGCGCCCTCCTTCTTGAGGTCGTCGAGTATCTCCACCATGCGCTGGGCGAAGATCGGCGCGATGCCTTCGCCGGGCTCGTCCAGCAAGAGCAGCCGGGTGCCGCACATCAGCGCGCGGGCGAAGGCGACGAACTTCTGCTGGCCGCCGGACAGGCTGGTGGCGCCGCGGTGGCGGAACTCCTCGACCTCGGGCATGAGACCGTAGATCCACCGGAGACGCTCCAGCGCGTTGTCCGCGCGGGTGGCCCAGACCGGCAGCAGGACGTTCTCTTCGGCGGTCAGCTCGGGCACCAGCCGGCGGTCCTCGGGCATGAAGCCGATGCCCAGGTGGGCGCGGCGATGGGCCGGGGTCGCGGCAAGGTCGACGTCGCCGAGCCGTACCGTGCCCCGCTGGACGGAAAGCGCACCCATCACCGCGCGCATGAACGTGGTCTTGCCCGCGCCGTTGCGGCCGATGAGGCCGCACATGGATCCCGACGGGACGCTCAAGTGGACCCCGCGCAGGATCGGCGTGGCGCCGATGCTCACGTCGAGGTCGCTGACCGCGAGGGTCTCCTCGCCGGATGAGGAACGCCCCGATGCCGCCGCCCGTGTTTCCGCGCCCGCGTCATGCCCCCGGCCGAGCACGTACTCCCGCACGCCGTCGTCCCGCATCGCCTGCGCCGTGGGGGCGTCGCAGATGATCTCGCCCTGGTAGAAGGCGAGCACCCGGTCCACGTAGCGTTCGACGATCTCCATGTCGTGCTCGATGAACAACACGGTGGTGCGCTCCTCCTTCAAGGCCTGCATCAGGATGTCCATAATGGCGAACTTCTCTTCCGCGCTGATGCCGCTGGTGGGCTCGTCGAGCATGAGCAGTTTGGGCTTGCGCACCGTGGCCATGGCGATGTCCAGGAGCTTGCGGATGCCCTGGGGCAGCGCGGAGCCGATGACGTCCCGGTAGTCCGCGATCTGGTAGCGCGCCAGGTGGGCTTCCACCCGGGCCGCCCGCTCTTCCTCCATGAGCGGCGTCAACAGGCCCGCGCCGTCCTCTTCAGCGACGCCGAAGGCCATCATCAGGTTGTCGAAGACGGTCTCCGACAGGAATACCTGGGGCACCTGAAAGGAGCGGCAGAGGCCCAGGCGCGTGATGGCCCGTACCGAGAGCCCGAGGATGCTCCGGCCCATGAACTCCACGGTGCCGCCGCCGGGCGGGAGATGGCCGGTGACCAGGTTGACGAAGGTGGTCTTGCCCGCGCCATTGGCGCCGATGACGCCGATGGTCTCGCCTTCCTCCACCACAACGTTGATGTCGTGGGCGGCTACCACGGCGCCGAAGGACTTCTCGAGATCGTGGACTTCCAGGACGGCGGACACGGCGGCTATGCCTCTTCCTCTCGCGCTTGGAGCCGGTCGGCGGACCCCGGCCCTCCCCTGCTCCGCCGCCGTTCCACCAGCGACCACAGTCCGTTGGGCAGGAACATGATGATGGCCAGCAGCGTTCCGCCCATGATCAACTGCCAGATTCCCGGGAACTGGTCGAAGGCATAGGTGCGGATCAGCTCGTACATCAACGCGCCGATGAAGGGGGCGACGACGTTGCCGGTGCCACTCAGGATGGCGATGAAGACGAAATCACCGGACACAGGCCAGTACACCATGGAGTCCGGGTCCACGTGGCCGATGGTGAGAGCGGCGACGGCGCCGCCGAACCCGCCAAGCAGTCCGGAGATGACGTATTTTGCATGGACCGCCCGCTCCCCGGAGTAGCCCAGGTAACCCAGCCGGATCTCGTTCTCCCGCACCGCCGTGGTCATGTGGCCCAGGGTGGAGCGCAGGTAGAGGTGCACCAGCACCGCCACCCCCCAGGTCAGGATGGCCGCGAACACGAACAGCGCGGTCTTGTTCTCCGCCCCCAGGGGCGCGTACCAGAGGTAGGTCGTGGCCTCCAGGCTGATGCCGTCGGTGGACCCCAGCTCCTCGAGCTTGGCCAGCACGCCGTAGAGGATCATGGAGAACGCCATGTTCAACAGCGCGAAGAAGATGCCCCGGTACTGCCGCAGCAGGAACCCCAGGCCGTACGCCAGAACGCCCGCGGTCACCACCCCGCAGGCGATGGTCAGGAAGGCGTCGGTGATGCCCAGGTACCGGCTCATGAGCCCCACGGTGTAGGCGCCGAAGCCGAAGTAAAGCGCGTGGCCGAAGGAGATCAGCCCGCAGCGCCATAGCACCAGCAGACCCAACGCCACCGAACCCCGGGCCAGCGAAAGCGTCAGGATGTTGGTGAACCAGTCGGGCACCACGAAGTTGAGCAGCAGCAGCGCGGCGAGGCCGAGGGTGAGGCCCCAGAGCGTCTTGTCCCGGCGCCAGGTCATATGGTTCTCGGCTTGGCCGGAGCGAAAAGCCCTTGCGGCCGGACGATGAGCACGGCGGCCATGATCATGTAGATGACGAACAGCTCCAGGGCCGGCTCCTGGTGCACCGCGAAGGCCCGCGCCACGCCCACGATCACCGACCCGATGAGCGCGCCGGGAATGCTGCCCATGCCGCCGATGACCACCACGGCGAAGGCCAGCACGATCACCTCCACCCCGATGCCGGGCTGCACGGAAATGGCCGGCGCCTGATACGCCCCGCCCAGCGCGCCCAGGAACGAGCCCAGCATAAAGGTCAGCAGAAAGATCCGGTTGACGTTGATCCCCATGGCCTGGGCCAGCTCCCGGTCATAAATCACCGCCAGGAGAAGCTTGCCGAACTGGGTCCGGTTGAGCCCGTACCAGAGCACCGCCGCCACCACGGCCGACAACAGCACCATGGACAGGCTGTAGTTGTCGAAGGGAAGCCCGGCGATCTCCGTCGCCCCCAGCAGGCCCAGGGGCTCCGGGGCGAGATAGGGGTCGGTGCCCCAGATCAGCAACAGCACGTCCTCGAGCACCAGGAACGCCGCGAAGGTCGCCAGCACGATGATGTGCTCGTCCTCGTGATAGAGATGGCGCAGGAGGCCGCGCTCGATGATCAGGCCGAAGACCACGCCGAGGAACAGCGCCGACAGCAGCATGACCGCGAAGGCGCCGAACTGGGGCCAATCCAGCCGGAAATAGAGGATCAGCAGCGTGGCCGCGAGATAGGCGCCGAAGGCGTAGAGCGCTCCGTGGGTGACGTTGAGGAGCTTCTGGACGCCGCAGATGACGGTCAGGCCCACCGCCACCATGAACAGGTACGAACCGTAGACGAGTCCGTCGACGAGGATAATGAGTAGGAGCTCGGGATCCAACGGTTCCCCCGTGCGCGGGAATGGATGCGACAGGCCACCGGACCCGGGCGCCGGCACTGCGGCGCCCGGGTTGTAAAGAACACTAGAACGAAGCGCCACTCAGTCGCACTTGGCGCCCTTCATGCCGCCCTTGACCCACTCCGCCGCGTTGACCCCTTCCGGCGGGTTCACGCACTCGGCCTTGAACTCCACCACGTCCCTGACCACGATCTCGCCCTTGGCGTCGTCCCACTCGGCGTAGCCCCAGCGGTCCGAGGTGACCGCCTGATGCCCCTTGCCCAGGGACATCTTGACCTTGGCGGCGAGGATGTCGAAGGTGGCGTGCTCCAGCGCCTTGATCACCTGGTCCGTGGACGGGAACTTGCCGCCGTTGGCCTTCATGGCCGTGTCGTAAGCGTACTTGGCCGCCAGGATGCTGTCGGCGTAGTGGTAGGCCGGCGACGAGGGCGACTGCTTGTAGGCCTTGCGGAATTCGCTCCGGAACCACTTGTTGAGGGGCGTGTCGATCCCCTCCGCGTACAATCCGTAGGGACCGCGCGCGAGCTGGCCATTCGGGAACTTCTTGCCCAACCGGTGGGCCGTTATCTCGCCCACCGGCCAGACGAACGTCTTGCGCTCGAACAGTCCCCTGGCCGTGCCCTGGGCGATGAATGCCTCGAGGTCGCCGCCCCAGAAGCTCGAGTGCACCAGCTTCTCCTTGGCCCTGAGCAGCACCGAGATCTCGGTGCCGTACTGGCCGGAGAAGAGCTTGGGAAACTGCTGCTTCCTGGCCGGCTTGAACTCCGGTGACAGGGTCTGCATGGCTAGGTTGAAATCGCGCCAGGCATCCTGGCCCCACGCGTAGTTCTGGTTGATGCCGATGTAGCCGTCCTTGACGTTGCCCCGGAGCTTCCTGACGACGTAGTGGGCGGCGCCCACGTTGCCGCCGGTGCTGTGGTTGATGATGCGGAAGAGGTACTTGGGCTCCTTCACCAGCTCCTCGAAGATGCGCGGCGTGCCGCATATCGACAGCAGGGTGAGGACCTGAAGCTCTTCGGCCACCCGGGCGATGGCCGCGCAGCTCCCCGACGAGATGTAGCCGGCCACGACGTCCACGCCCTCCTTCTGCACCTTGTTGCGCAGCTCCGTGACCTGCTTGGTGCCGCCGCCGCTCTCGTCGTACACCACCAGGTCCACCTTGCGCCCGGCCATCCCGACACTGTCGTAAGGCGCCGGCAGCGTACCTTCGTTGATGGCGCGCACCACCAGCTCCACGCCGTTCTTGGCCGGGACGCCGTAGGTCGGCGCGCCGCCGCCGGTAAGGAACGTCGGAACCGCCACCTTGACGGTCTGCGCCGACGCGGCGCCCGCCGCCAGCGACACCGCCAGGGCCGCGGCCAACGCCATGAATCTCGTACGGGGAATTGCGTTCATGTCAGCCTCCCATGTTTCCAAATCGCGGCCGGACATACACCCACGACAGGCCGGGTACCGGTGAGCCGGGC
Organism: Candidatus Binatia bacterium; assembly: GCA_022824205.1. GTDB lineage: Bacteria > Desulfobacterota > Binatia > UBA9968 > JAJDTQ01 > JAJDTQ01. Next base: position 4,599 of record JAJEAI010000131.1, on the reverse strand, counting down.
GCACCACGCGCTCGCCCGCGACACGCTGATTGCGCTATACCGTACAGCGCAAATCACTCTCAAAGCAACCTCAAGGCGCGGCGCGGAACGCGGTTGCCGTCACGGAAGGAAAACCACATGGCCAAGAACATGACCCAACGAGGCAAGGTGGACCTGGAGGGGCTGCGCGGTCCCGATGTCCGGGCGATGAAGGGCATCCAGCCGCCGGCCGACATGCCCTTCCGCATCGGCAACATGGGGCACGCGGTGCTGGTGGTCCGGGACATCGACGCGTCGGTCCGGTTCTACACCCAGGTGCTCGGCTTCAAGGTCTCCGACGTCTACCCGGAGAGCATGGTGCCGGGCCGGATGGTGTTCATGCGCTTCAACGAGGACCATCACGGCCTCGGCCTCATCGGTCAGGGCAGCGAGATTTCCCCGGGCCGGGAACTGCACCACCTGGCCTTCGAGGTGCCCAGCCTCGACGACGTCTTCCGCGCCCGGGAGCACCTGGAGAAGCACCACGTGCCCATCGACTTCCACGGCCGCAGGCGCGCCGGATGCCAGGTGTCGGTGGAGTTCCGCGACCCGGACGGCCACAGCCTGGAGATATTCTGGGGGCTCGACCAGGTGGAATGGGACGGCGAGGCGCGGCCGCCCGAGGAATGGGCGCCGAGACCTTCGCTCGAAGAGGCGCTGGACGAGACCCCGCCGGGACAGGACACCACGCTCGCGGATACGGGGTTGCGGCGGAAGTAGTCGGCGCTGGAGTGCCCGTTCCCGACCTTCGCGAACGGAAGGGTTACACCGTCGGTTGCCGTGACACCGCGGTCACGCCGGCTCGTTCGTCGCCCGGATTCACGATGAACGCCTCCCCACGCGAGAAGAAGTCGCGAACCAGGGCGACGAACCGCTCGGGCTGGTCCACTTCGATGTTGTGGCCGGCGTCGTAGACGTAGACCAGCTTGGCGTGGGGTATCTCGCGCGCCAGGAGTTGGCCGCTCTCGGGCGGCATCATGCCGTCCTTGGTGCCATGCAAGACAAGCGTCTGTTGCTCTATCCCTGGCAACAGGGCGACGAGCGCCTCATCGAGTCCGATGGAGTCGTGGTAGTAGTTGGCCCATCCCCGGCTTTCGGCCAGCTCTTGCGGAGTCTTTTCTCCCGGCGGAATCCGTTCCGGGTGGGCGAACATCCTGCTTCGCATCTCCTCCGGACTGCCCGCCGGTTTCTGCGGGATGTGAGGCGGGCGGAAACCAGACGGACACTGGAGGACGGCGGAGCTTATTTTCTCGGGGTGACGTACCGTGACCCACGCCGACAGGAAACCGCCGAAGGACTGGCCGATCAAGTCGCAGGGCCCTCCGATCACCGACTCCACGAACTCGCCGGCCAAGTCGGCAAGCGCCGGCATGGTGTCGACGCCCTCGTGGGGTGGAGTCCCGTCAAAACCCGGGGCCACCATCATGTGAATCCGGTGGTCGCGCGACAGCTCGTCGAGCGCGTAGGTGAAGCGGATGCCGCCCGCGCTGTGCAGGTACAGCACGGGCGGCCCCTCGCCGGCGATGTGGTAGGTCACCGGACCGGATGAGAGATCCGCGGTGTGTTTCTGAAACGGCCCGCCGGCGGGCTCCGAGGTCCTCATCATGATCGTCTCTCCGGTCCGGCCGTCGCCACCGGCCTGCTACTTCTCGCGCAGGGCATCGCGGAACGTCTTCGACAAACGCGCTTCGTTCTCCATGCGCCAGTCGAAGGGCACGTCGACGACCTTCTTCCCCTGTATGTAGTCGTACATGTAGCCGCTCTTCGAGCTGACCAGCGAATAGCCGCGGACGTCGTGTATGGTCTTCTGGCCGGCGGGCGACACCACCCAGTAGCCCCACAGCTTTGCGATGTTGGGCGCCTTGGCGTCCTTCACGATATAGGCGCCCCGTGAGCCGAAAATGATGGTGTCCACGTCCGGATGCTTCACCGGAGCGCCCTTGGCGATCTCGGCCCAGGCATCGGTGCCGAGACCGATGGCGAATTCCCCGCCGATGATCCGTGAGCGTACGTCCGGATACCGGGCCAGCATCTTGACCTCCTGTTGCCGCAGGAGGGCTTCCAGGTACTTCTTCGCGTTCTCCTCGCCCCAGGCGTAGGTGTAGTGCACCCAGGGGGCCGGCGACCGCGGCATGGCGATCCGCCCCTTCCACTTGGGGTCGAGCAGGTCGTTGTAGCTCTTGGGCTCGTCGGCGGCCTTCACCAGGTTGGTGTTGATGGTCATCAGGGTGAGATAGCCGTCATGCGTCTTGATGCCGTACTCGCCCTCCATCAGGCTCTTGGGCAGGCCGAACTCGCCCGACCAGTCGAACTTGACGATGGCGTCGCCCTCGATCAGCGCGCGCGGGCTCGACGTCCAGAACACGTCGAGTCCGGTGGGCACGTTGTTCTTCAGCGCCCGGATGACTTCCACCCGCTTGCGCGTATGGCGGCCGCCGATCTGGTTGAGCTTGATGTTGGTGCCGTAGAACGAGTTGAACCCCTTGTTCATCATCTGGACCTGGCGCGGGTTCATGGTGGTGCCGAAGACGGTGGCCTCGCCTTCGGCCTGCGCCGGTTTGAGGAGCTTCTTCACCGCATCCGGCAGATCCGCCCCGGCAACCATCGCCGGTACGCCGAACAACACGGCCGCCGCGGCGAGCAGCCCTACCCAAGTCGCGAGCATCCTTTTCATTTCAATCGCTCCTTTCCTGGTGGACCGGGGTATCTCCGGTCGTCCCACGGGAATTGGTTCAACTGCCGTACTCGAGCCTTCGCTTGCGGGTCGCTCTCGCCAGTTCGCCCATCCATCCGGACAGCCGGCTCAGCAGACCATCGCGCCGCGCGACGTCGTGGCCGCGGATCTCCTGCATCCCGGTCATGCGCCGTGCGAACAGCGCCAGGATGGCGAGGATGAAGATCATGTAGAAGGCCACCGCCGCCGCGGCGTTCTGTTCGCCATTGGTCTGGAGATTGAAGATCAGGGTGGCGACCACCTCCGAGTTCCCGGTGTTCATCACCAGCGGCAGGGTGAGGTCGCGCGCGGAGAGCATGCCCACCATCAGCGCGGAATAGAAGATCGCCGGCGCCATCAAGGGAAGGAAGATGCGCCGGAACGTTTCGAGCATGGAGACGCCGGAGACGTAGGCGGCCTCGTCGAGCTCGAAGTGGATCTGCAGGGAAGCCGCGTTCATGGTCCGGGTGCAGTAGGCGAGCATGCGGGTGCCCATGGCGATGGCCACGAGCCAGATGGTCCCGAACAGCGGCAACCAGTGATACATCTCGATGCCGATGAACTGGAACGCGACCCCCGTGACGATGGTGGGCACCGCCGGCGCCAGGAACACGATGTTGTCGGCCCAGCGGGCCGCGCGGTTGCGGCTGCGCGTGACCACCCAGGTGACGCTCGTGGCCAGCGACGCGGCCACGACGATGGCCCCCGCCATCAGGATCAGCGTATGGCGCAGCGGCTCGCCGATCCACTCCAGCGCGTCGCGGAAGCTGTCGAGACTGATCGTATCCAGGGCGGCGATGGAGGGGGGTTGAAAGAAGGGCACCAGCGCCACCCAGACGATGGTGATCACCGGGATCCCGATGCTCAGCATCACCCAGACGCCCACCCAGCAATAGGCGGCCCAGCGCCAGCGCCCCAAGGGTTGCGGCGCCGAGGCCCGCACCTTGCCGCCCACCACCGCGTATTTTCGTGCCTGCTTCAGGAATCGCGCGTAGAACAGGATGGCGACGCCGCAGATGACGAACAGCACCACCCCGGCCGCGCCCGCGAAACCCAGGTTGGGCGGACCGTCCGACTCCGCGATGGCGTCGTAGATCCACAGCACCAGCACGTCGCCGGGCATGCCGATGATGGCGACGAAGTCGAACATCTCGACGCCCAGCACGAAGTAGAAGATGCACACCGCGACCATGCTGGGACCCAACAGAGGCAGAACGATGCGGGATACGGTGTAGGTCTTGGACACCCCGCTGACCCAGGCCGCCTCCTCCAGCGACGCATCGAGGTTCCGGAAGGCCGGCAGCATCATGAAGACGCCGCCGGGGACCAGCACGATGCCCTGCAGGAAGCAGATCCAGGAGACCTGGTAGACGTCGAACAGGGCGCCGCCGGTGAACTTGGTCATCCCGAAGAGTGCGTTGACGAGCCCGGAGGTGGGATTGAACAGCCACACGTAGGACATGGCGGTGATGAAACCGGGGATCGCAAGCTTGGCCGTCAGCAGCGTGAACAGGCCGGTGCGGTAGCGGAAGTCCGTGCGCGCCAGGAGCCATGTGAAGGGAAAGGCGAATACGAACATCCAGAAGACGGTGCCGACGCCGAGGAGAGCGGTCCTGCCGGTGACGCTCACGAGGTGCTTCTGGGTAAGCAACTCGACGTAGTTGGCGAGCGTGTACTTTCCCTCGACGTCCTGGTCGGCAAAGCTGGTGAGTATATTGCCGAAAACCGTGACGCACACCAGCACCAAGCCGGAAATGGCGAGCAGGTAGACCCACCCGATACCGAAGAGTCTAGCCCGCACGAGACGCCTCCTCGCCCGCGAGCCCGCCCTCGAGTCCCTCCATGTCCAGGCCCTCGGACGGCGCCAC
>JAJEAI010000127.1 GCA_022824205.1 Candidatus Binatia bacterium | reverse complement strand
GGCAACAGTACTTGAGCAGCCGGAACCGCATCCACGGATCGGGAGTCGATTGATGCTCGAACAGGAGGTACAACCGGAGCTGTTCCTCCTCATCCCCATACCCCGCCTCGAACAGCAAGTCGGATTCACTCTCGCGCAGGGTTTCGTCAAGGAATGTCCCGTCCAGCAGCCTGAGGCTGTCCCAGCGGACCTTCTCGCGGAGTTCCCCGGACAGGACTCCCCGCAACAGACCGGCGGCCTCCCTGGCGTCCGTGAAGACCGCGCGGAACAGCCTGTCGTGGGGGTGATCGAGTTCGCCGGCCATGAGAATACCCTTCCGGACAAGGAGGCGGGTGACGAAGACTCGTAGCCTCCTCCTTCCAGGGTATTCGGCACCTCTTCGTGGAACCTTAGCCGCGCTCCTCGCGCCATTGAATCCCCGCGCTGAAGGGACGGCGCAACGGCACCCTTTGATTTCGCTTCGCGAAGCCCGTCCTGAGCTTGTCGAAGGGCTCGTGGCGAACGTGTAAGGACCGCTACCACCGTTCCCCTCCTCCGCCGGGGTGCACTGGCACGGGTTACTTGCCCCAGTCGCGGGAATAGCGGAAGTCGCGGTCGATGGTGCGGTGGGAGACCTTGGCGATGACGGGGAGGCGGCGCTTGAACTGGGAGGACTGGATGCGGCCGGCGATGTCGTCGATGAACTCGGGAGCGAAGCCGGCGCCGATGAGCTCCGGGCGGCCGTAGCGCTGGTCCACCATGAGGTAGAGCAGCTCGTCCACCGCGCGGTAGCTGAAACCCAGCTCGGCCTCGTCGGTCTGTCCGGTCCACAGGTCCGCGGACGGCTGCTTGGTGATGATGACGTCGGGGACGCCCACGGCCTCGCTCAGCGCCCACACCTGGGTCTTGTAGAGGTCCCCCAGGGGATTCAGCGCCGACGCCATGTCGCCGTGCAGCGTGCCGTAACCCAGCAGCAGCTCGGTCTTGTTGCTGGTGCCCGCCACCAGGGCGTCCCAACGCGCCGAGTGGTCGTAGAGGATGGTCATGCGCTCGCGCGCCATCTTGTTGCCCCGGCGCTTGGGGTCGGCGTCCGGAAAGGCGGCGAAGTAGGCGTCGATCTGCGGCGTGATCTCCACCGTGGCGGAGTGGATGCCGCTCGCCTCCACCACCAGGCGGGCGTGCTCCAGGCTCTCGGCGCTGGAGGCACGGTAGGGCATCATGATGCCCAACACCTGGTCGGGGCCCAGGGCCTCCGCCGCCAGCATGGCGCTCAGGCTCGAATCGACCCCGCCGGAAAGGCCCACCACCACCCGTTCGAGGCCGACCTTGCGAACCTCGTTCCGGATGAACGCCACCAGGATGCGGCGCATGAGGGAGACGTTGGTGGGGATCATGGGGTTCTCTGCGGTCCTGACTGCCCCTCTCCACCCCTGGATTCCCGCTTCCGCGGGAATCGCCCACATCGGCTTTCAGCCGACACGAAGGGGGATGAAAAGGAGGCTTCGGCCCTCCAATACGTCATTCCCGCGAAAGCGGGAATCCAGGGGTGGTGGTGGGGCGGCCCCATTGCCCGGCCCCACCCCACCTGGATTCCCGCTTCCGCGGGAATGACTCGTTGGAGTCTAGCGAGATTCCGTAACCAACAGATATCATTGAACAAGATTTTATTTTCATATCAATGACGTATTGGGGGGCCGGAATGTCGGTTTGGGGCGTGGGTATTTTAGCCGAATCCTATACCTACACTAGCGGCGGATGCGCTCCAACTCCCGGATGGTGAGGTCCACGTCCTCGTCGCGCATGAGCGGCGCGCGTGTGCGCTTGCGCCGCACGGCCTCGTGGGACACCTCTCCGGCCACGAACGCCTCGTCGTAGTAGCCGGCCTTGCACACCGTGCGGCCGAAGGGGTCGAGGATGCCGGAGCCACCCCAGAAACCCACGCCGTCCTCGAAACCCACACGGTTGGCGTGCACGACGAAGAGGCCGTAGGTCTCGGCGTAGCTTTGGGTGATGAGCTCCCAATAGCGCGCGTTGTCGTCCTGGTCGGCCCCGTCGGTGACCCCGCGCAAGGGACTCGACGACGGACAAACGATGGAGAACGCCCCGTCCAGCGCCGCCAGGTAGACGGTGGACGGATGCCAGAGGTCCTCGCAGATGAGCAGCGCGAGACGTCCGTGACGTGTGTCGAAGGACCGCACCCGATCGCCCCGGGCAAAGTAGCGCTGCTCGTCGAACATGCCATAGGTGGGCAGATACACCTTCCGATGGACGTGACGGACCTCGCCGTCCTCCATGTAGACCGCGGCGTTGAAATAGCGGTGATCCGGGCTCTCCAGCACCAGTCCGGCCACCAGCGAGACTTCCCGGCTGAGCGCCCGGAGCCGCTCCATCTCCGCGCTCTCCAGGCCGATGGCCACGTCCGGCACCATGTCGCGCAGGAAGTAGCCCGTGAGGCTCAGCTCCGGGAACACGAGCAGGTCCACGCCCGCGGACGCCGCCTCGCGCACCCGTGCCTCGTAGAGGGTCATGTTGGCCCCCACGTCACCCAACCTGGGGTTGATCTGAGCCATGCCGACACGGAACGACATGAAGGAGGGGGCTAGCACATTTCGACGAGGGGAGGAAGCGAGCGGCGCCGAGAACACCATGTCACCGAATCCCTTGAGTCGTCATTGATATGAAACAAAATCGCGTCCGATGAATTCAGGTAGTTACAGACGTCCGTCTTCGTCATTCCCGACCCTTCAATACGTCATTCCCGGCTCTTCAATACGTCATTCCCGCGGAAGCGGGAATCCATGCGGGGCGGGGCCTGGGCAATGGGGGCCGCCACACCACCACCCCTGGATTCCCGTTTCCGCGGGAATGACGTATTGGGGAGCCGAAGTCTCCTTTTCATCCCCCTGGGTGTCGGCCGAAAGCCGACATGGGCGATTCCCGCGAAAGCTTGCCCTCGACCTGATCGGGAGCGGGAATCAAGAGGTAGGGGGTTTGTGGCATTCAGCAAGCCTATTGGCTAAATCATGACCCATGGAAGAGTTGAAGGCTCGGATTGCCGCCAAGGTGGCGGACGTTTTCGGCACGGAGGCGCGGGTGACGGGGTTGGAGGCACTGGCCGGGGACGCGTCTTCCCGCCGCTATTTTCGCGCCCGCCTCGACGCGCGGGGCGGCCCGCGCTCCGTCATTGTCATGGGCTGGAACGACTCCGGGCTGCCGATGTCCTCGGAGGAACTGGCGGTGTTCGACACGCCGCCGGAGGAGCTTCCTTTCCTGAACGTCCACCGTTTCCTGGAACGGGCCGGGGTTCGGGTACCGGCGGTTTACGGCCATTGGGTGGATCAGGGGCTGATGTTCCTGGAGGACCTTGGGGACACGAGCCTGTGGGACCGGGTACGGTCGGCGCCCGAGACGGAGGTGATACGGTGGTACCGCAAGGCCGTCGATGAACTGCTGGTGTTGCAAGTCGGCGGCACGAGAGCGCGGGACGAGCGGTGCATCGCCTTCCAACAGGCGTTCGACCGGACACTGTACCTGTGGGAGTTTACGCACTTCATCGAGTACGGGCTGGAGGAGGGCGACCACGGGAGCCTGCCGGCCGTGGAACGGCGGGTGCTCGACCAAGCCTTCGAGGACATTGCCGGACGGCTCGCGAGCCAGCCGCGCGTGCTCAACCACCGCGACTACCATAGCTGGAACCTCATGGTGCACGATGGCGCGGTGGCGGTCATCGATTTCCAGGACGCCCTGCTCGCGCCGGCGCAGTACGACTTGGCGTCCCTGCTGAACGACCGCGAGACCGATCAGGTGGTCACGCCCGCGGTGGAAGAACAACTCCTGGGCTACTATCTCGACCGGGTCGAGGAATGGGGCGAGCCCCGCCCCGGCCGGGACGAGTTTTGCGAAACCTACCTGCTGTCGGCACTGCAACGGGATTTGAAGGTGGTAGGCCGGTTCCGGTATCTCGACCTGTTGAAAGGCAAGCCCGGCTACGCACGCTACATTCCCGCGACCTTGCGGCGCATCGCCAGGAACCTGGCGCGGACGCCAGGAGTGGCGCACCTGATCCCCGTGCTCGCGGAGCACTTCGAGGAGTTCGCGTGAAGGCCATGCTCTTCGCCGCGGGGCTGGGCACGCGCCTCCGGCCCCTGACCGACAATCTGCCCAAGTGCCTCGTGCCGGTGAACGGCCGGCCCATGATCGATTATCCGCTGCTGCTCCTGCGTCATTACGGCGTGCGCGAGATCGTGGTCAACGTCCACCACCACGCCGACCAAGTGGAGGCCTACCTGGGCGACGGCGCGCGTTTCGGAGTGGACATCACCTACTCCCGCGAGCCCGTGTTGCTGGACACCGGCGGCGGCTTGTTGGGCGCCAGGAGCTTCCTGGACCGGGAAACGTTCGTGATCATTAACAGCGACGTGCTGATCGATCTCCGGCTGGACGAGGTGGTGCGGTATCACCGGAAACGGCAGGCAGCCGCCACCCTGGTGCTTCGCAAGGATTCCCAGGCGGAGGCCTATGGAGCCATCTGGATCGACCCGGAGGGAGTCATCCAACGTTTTCTCCACCACCACGTTCCTGGACATCCCTCGGCCGAGCTGGAACAGTACATGTTCACCGGTGTCCACGTGGTCGAGCCCAGGATCTTCCGTTACATGGGAGGTCCGGAGCCCTTCAGCATCACCCGCACGACCTACCCGCGCATGCTGGCCTGCGCCGAACGCCTATGCGGCTTTCCCTTCCACGGTGCATGGCAGGATCTGGGCACCCCGGAGCGGTTGCACTCAACGGCCGCCAAGCTCCGCGACGGAAGTCTGACGCCGCATTTTCTTTGAGTTCGCGTGTCCGTGACACTGGCGCGAATGCGTGACGCCCTTGCAAGCGAGGCCACGCCTTCGCGGAAATGTCGCCGTCGTTTCGAAGGGATCGTGATGGGACTATCTGTCCTCGTCCCGGTCTCGACGAGTGTCCAAGTAGTCGCTGTGGCTCCGATTTTGCTCGGCGTCGTACAACTCGCGGTCGATGCGGTGGAGCAGTATCTCCCCCGCCGATAATATCTTTCCCTTGTCGTCGACTCCTCGACGCACCAGCGCAATGCTCCGTCGCAGGGCTCGGCGCACAACTCCCCTGCTATCCCAGAACTCCTCTGTGAAGTCCTTGTAGCCATCCCGTGTGGCCCTGGCCAACAGCGTCAAACCTCCCTTGAAACTGGCCAGCCCAGCTTCGTCCTCGCCCCTTCGCATTTGCGTCAAGCCCAGCACGATCCACCCGATCTCATCCTCCCGGTTCAACGCCAGCGCGCGCTTCAGCACCTCGTAAGCCGAACCGTATCTGCCGGCGTAGTAGTACGCGCGCCCAAGTTGCGTGAGGCTGTCCAAGTACTTGGGGTTTCGCCGCACGACGTACTCGAGGTCGCCGATAGCCTGCCGTACGTTGGCTCCGTTGAGCGCCTTGCCCAACTCCAGTACGGCATCATTGTACTTGCCGCCGACCCCGATGCCCCTGGGCCGCCAACATCCCGAGAGGCCGACGACGATGAAACCGCACACCAGCAGCGCACAAAGAAAACCGCGCATCGTTCGCCCCAATTGCACCATTTGTTCCCCCGAAACCTCTCTATTGCTTCCCGGCTCGGTGTACCGCCAACTTGTCATCTCAAACGAAGACCTTAAAGAGCTGTCGATGTCCGTTTAATGCAAGAGGCGCTCTTCGTCAACCCGCTTCGGACGACGGACCGAACGAAAACCCGGTGTCCAGCGACAGAAACCCTTACAAAAAAACAGGGCCGCCCCATCGCGGAGCGGCCCTGTTGGCTTTCTGGTTCGATCCGACTACTAGAACCGGTATTCCACGATCAAAGTGAAGACGTTGGTGCTGTCGTCACCATCGTCGGCGGTCTGCAGGCTCCCACAGTCGGCGCCCTCACAACCGATGCTATCCCACACGCCGTGGATCTGCATCCAGCCGCCAGGCACGTTGTAGACTACTGCGATACCGCTGTTGGTCGCGTCGGCGTCCTGCGTGTCGAAAGTCGTACTCGACCACATGGGTGACACCGAAATGCCGCCTTCCGTCTTGCTTCCGCCCATCATCCCGCTCTTGGGGCCCCACAGCCAGATATTGGCAGCAATACGGACCTCAGAGGCGTCGATCTCAGCGGGTCCACCACCAGCGTTCCCCTCGTAACTCGCGAAGTGCGCTGCCATGCCGAGCCACTTCAGAGGCGACCAGGAAAGGTTGTGGAACGTGTACGTATGGTCACCCATGACCGTGCCGCCGTTGACCATTTCTATGGGCTGTTGCATAGTCGCGACAACAATCGATCCCGGGCCTTCACGGAGATCCTCCATCTTCTCATACGCGAAGGCATACTTCAGGCTGGCCATGCTGAAACCGCCCATACCCTTGGCGTTTGCGAGGGGCTGAATTCCGAGAGCGAAGGCCATGCTCCGACCGTCAGTGCCGTGTTTCGGTGCGCTGCCGTATTCGTCCTGCTCGTCCAGGCCCCAAGCGAACTCAAGATGGTTGATCTTGCTGATGCCCATGGCGGGGAGCTTCTTCCAGGAGAACACCACGCTGCCGTCCTGCGCGGCGCCCATTGCCAACGCGTTGATGAATGGCGAATCTTCTGTACGGCCATAGCCCTGGTTTCTGTTCCCGCTGAAGGAGGGGTTGTAGCCATACCCCACGGTGGGCAGCCAAGGGTTCATCTTCTCGAAGTGGAGGTACCCGTCACCGTCGAAGGCCACCGTACTCTTGCCGCTGAAAGTCCACTTGACCTCGTAGAAGCCCTGTTGCGAAGTCACGTTGATATTGGGCCGAAAGCGCCGGATCCGCATGATACCGTTCTGGTACCCGTTGGCCGGGTCGTCGTTGGTCAGATACACGCTGGAATAGATCTGCAGCCTCTGCCCGAAAGTGATACCCCAGTTGTTGTCGGCGGCGGCGATGGTTAGGCCCTTGCCGGCTGCGTACTTGAACGACGGCCCCTTCATTTCGGCCGCCAACGCACTCTCCTGGTTCTGCTTCAGTTGCGCCAACTCTCGTTCCAGGGCTTGGATCCTCGTATCCACATCAGACGCCTGGACCGGCGATGCCGCAAGCACCATACCTGCCGTTAAAACCAAGGCACCTGCGTAACCGAGCGCCTTTTTCAACACCTTATTCATGACCTCCTCCTTGGTAACGAGAATATTGACTGCAACCCGTGTTTTCTGCTCTAGGCTTTCTACGTTTTTCACGGTGTCTGCACAATTGGCGTCAGGTACTGTTTTCCCGGAATGGGGGGTTCGACGTGCCGGATTTCTAGTACTTGGGTTGTACTTTTGGGGTCCATCGGCTAAGATTTTGACAATCACGCCCCCAGTGCTCGGAGGGATGCTTACGATGGAGCCCATCAAGGTCGTTCTAGCCGATAATCATACACTGTTTCGGGAGGGATTGAAACGGATTCTGGCACGGGAAAAGGACCTGCTGGTGACGGCCGAAGGGGGGCGGGCGGACGACGTGGAGAACGCCGTGGAAGAGGGACAGGGCGACGTGCTGCTGCTGGAACTCAGGATGCCGGGGGGCGACGGGGTCCAGACGCTGCTGCGAATCAGGGAGCGGTATCCCGACACCCGGACCCTGATCCTCACCGCGTACGCGGACGCCGACGCCATCGTCGATACGGCCAAGGCCGGCGCCAGGGGCTACATGCTGAAGGACGTGGCGCCGGAGACGCTCTTCGAGGCCCTGCGGACGGTCCATGGCGGCGGTGTGTGGATCGACGAAACGTTGCCCCGGGCGGCGGAGTTCGCCGCCATCGCCGCGGCACAGTCCAACGCGCAGCCACCCCGGGAAGAAGCGGACGCGGTCAAGAGCCTGACCCGGCGGGAGATGGAGGTGCTGACGCTGTTGGCCGAAGGACTCAGCAACGACGAGATCGCCGCCCGGACCTTCATCAGCGAGCGCACCGTCAGGGCCCACGTGACCAACATCTTCGCGAAGCTCAAGGTGGACAACCGTGTCAAGGCCGCCCTGGCGATCCTGCGGGGGGGCGTGCCGTCCCCGTCTTCGCCCGCTTCCCCCTCGCCTCGTCGACCCGGTGGATCAGGGCGAGGCCGATGACGAAGAAGACCAGCACCACGGCCATGCCGGCGCGCTGAGAGCCGAAGAGGCGCGTCAACTCGCCCAGCAGGAACGGCCCCATGAACGCCGTGGCTTTGCCCGAGAAGGCGAAGAGTCCGTAGAACTCGTTCTGCTTGTTCTCGGGCACGAAGCGGCCCATGAGCGAGCGGCTGGCCGCCTGGTTGGGGCCGCCGCACAGGCCGATGAGCAGGCCCGCCCCCCAGAAGAGCGCGCGGCGACCGGTGAGCAGGGCCGTCACGGTGGCGGCGATGAAGCCCAGCAGGCTGATCTGGATGGTGCGCTTCCCCCCCAACCAATCGTCCACGAACCCCAGGCCGAAGGCGCCGGCGCCCGCGGCCACATTGAGCACCAGGCCGAAGAACAACAACTCCTCGAAGGTGAAGCCGAAGGTGCCCGCGGCGTAGATTCCGCCGAAGGCGAAGATCGTGTTCAGGCCGTCGGCGTAGAACAGGCGCGCGAGGAGCAGGCGGAAGATGTCGGGGTAGCGGCGGATCTCGCGCAGGGTGCGGAGCAGTTGGCGCACGGAATCCGCGAGCGCCCCGCCCGTGTTGCCGGCGCGGGCCGGCCGCTCGCGCACCCACAGGAACAGGGGCAGGCTGAAGACGGCGAACCACGCGGCCACCAGCAAGTTCGTGGCGCGGATATGCTGGTAGCCTTCCTTCGAGAACCCGAACCAGGGCGCCTCGGCGTCGACGAAGCCCACCAGCGCCAGTCCCAGCGCGCTCAGGCCGCCGACGTAGCCCAGCGCCCAGCCGTAGCCCGAGACGCGCCCGATGCGGTCCGGCGGGGCGATGTCCGGCAGGAAGGCGTTGTAGAAGACCCCGCCCATCTCGAAGGCGATGTTGGCCACGGTGAACCAGAACAGCGCCTTGACCACCTCGCCGGGCATGGCGGTGTAGAGGAGGGTGGAGCCCAAGACGGCCACCAGGGTGAAGAACCCGAGAAAGCGCTTGCGGTAGCCGCCCCGGTCGGCGAGGACGCCGAGGAACGGGGACAGGAGGGCCACCGCGATGGCGGTGATGCTGACGCTCCGGGACCACAGCCACGTGCCGGTGACCTCGTCGGGGGCGATGACCTTGGTGAAGAACGCGGCGTAGATGAAGGTCACCACCAGGGTGGTGAAGGCCGAGTTGGCGAAGTCGTAGAGGCACCAGGCGAGAATGGTGCGGCGGGGGGTGGGCATGGGTGAGGATGGTACACTTGAATGGGGGGTGGATGCCAGGGTGGGTGCG
>JAJEAI010000098.1 GCA_022824205.1 Candidatus Binatia bacterium | reverse complement strand
TCCCCCGCCTCACCCCTCCTGGATTCCCGCTTCCGCGGGAATGACGACTCGGGGGGGGTCTGCCTCATCAGGAATGACGATTCGGCACGTGTGGGTATCCGTTCTATTCCGACCAAGGTTTTGACATGCCTGTTCCGCACGAACGACGTTTCGACACGGTGGCGGTCCTCCTGAATTTCGCCGGTTTCTGTGCTACGGTCCTGAAATCTTCGCCGTGGAAAGGGCAAGCGGAACATGTCCTCAACGTTGATCAAGAACATCGGGACCCTCGTCACGGGGATGCTGGAAGACCCGCTGCGCGACGCCGACTCGGTCCTGGTGGCCGACGGCGTCATCCAGGAGATCGGCAACGGCCTGAGCGGCAACACGGACCGCACCATCGACGCCAACGGCACCACGGTGGTCCCCGGGCTCATCGACTCGCATTCGCATCCCACCTTCGGCAACTTCACGCCCGCGCAGAACTCCATGGGCTGGATCACGCACTACATGCACGGCGGCGTCACCTCCATCATCTCCGCCGGCGAGCTGCACGTGCCCGGGCTGCCGCTGCCGCCGGACCCGCTGTGCGCGGTTTCGCTCGCCATCGTCGCCAAGCGCTGCTGGGACAACTTCCGCCCCACCGGCGCGCGCGTGCACGGCGGCACGCTTCTCCTGGTCCCCGGCCTGGAGGAGAAGGACTTCGACACCATCGCCGAGGCCGGCATCCGGCTGGTGAAGTTCATCTTCTACGACTACAGCCTGCTGCCCACCGGCGAGGCCGAACGCTACGTGAAGTGGTCGCGGGCGCGCGACATCAAGGTCAAGATCCACTCCGGCGGCGTGTCCCGCTCGGGAGTGAGCCAAGTGGCGGGGGTGGACATCGTCAAGGCCATCGACCCGGACGTCATCGGCCACAGCACCGGCGGCCCCATTCCCATGCCGGAGGAAGACCTGCGCCGCATCGTGGCCGAGACGGAGTACTACGTCGAGATCTGCACCTCCGGCAACCTGCGCATGGGCATGGTGCTGGCCGACGCGGTCCGGCAGCACGGCGCGGAGCGCCGGGTTCTGGTGGGCACGGACACGCCGGGCGGCACCGGGGTCGTGCCCCGGGGAATCCTGCGGGAGATGTGCTTCCTGGCATCCCTGGGAGGCATGGCACCGGAACACGCCGTGGCAATGGCCACCGGCAACACCGGCCGCGCCCACGGCCTCGACCTCGGCATCATCGCCGAGGGCAGGCCCGCGGACCTGGTGATCATGGACCGTATCACCGGCTCCGTGTCACAGGACGCCCTGGATTCCTTCGCCAAGGGCGATTTGCCGGGCATCTCGGTAGTGATGATCGACGGCGAACTGACCGTGGCCGGACGGAGCCAGCAGACGCCACCGCCCGAGCGAGGGGTGGTGATCAGCGGGTAGCAGCGAGCCGGCGGATGGGGGTCGGGTCTTGGACCATGCTAGTGTGATCTCAACTTGTTGTAAAAACGGGATATTCTGATCAATTTCGTTCGCCCTGACCCTTCGGCAAGCTCAGGACAGGGTTCGCGTAGCCCGGTCGAAGGCCGGCTGGACAACGCATCGGAGTCTTTCCCGATGAATGAGGGCGTGAGGCCGTTATGACACCGGCCGTCGCCCGAGGAGGTTGCCCGGTGAGCTCATTACAGTACGGCGTGGGCATGTTCCCCACGGAATCCATGTCGCGCATCATCCACCTCAGCAAGCAGGCGGAGGAGCTTGGCTACAGCCACATCTGGGTCGGCGACTCGCATCTCATCTGGCGCGAGGCCTTCGTGAACATGGCCGCGGTGGCGCTCAACACATCGAAGGTCATCATCGGCACCGGCGTCACCAATCCCGTGACCCGGCACCCTTCGGTGCTGGCCAGCGGCTACGCGACCCTGGACGAGCTGGCGCCGGGCCGGTTCGCCGTGGGCATCGGCCTCGGCGACAGTTCCCTGGAGACCATGGGCCGCAAACAGGCGCGGCTCGCGGAGTTCGAGGAGGCCGTGGCGCAGATGCGCGCCGTCATCGAAGGGGGCGAAGCCGAGCTGGAGGGCGGCAGCAAGATCCACCTCAACTTCGCCCAGAACCGGAAGATCCCGTTCTACGCGGCCGCCAGCGGCCCCAAGATGCTCGAGCTTTCGGGACGCATCGCCGACGGCGTCATCATCCTCGTGGGCGTGGATTCCGGCGCCATCGAAAGGGCCGTGGAGCGCATCGCCGCGGGCGCGGAGACCGCGGGCCGAAAGCTCTCCGACATCGACCTGGTGCTGTGGGTGCCGTGCGCGGTCTCCGAGCAGCCCGGCGCCAAGGACGCCGTCAAGGCCCACGTCGCCCGGGTCATCGCCCACCCGCTGCCCTTCGACCTGGACGAACAAGAGCAGAAGGTCCTGGACGACATCCGCAACGCCTACAACTACTACCAGCACATGAACCCGCTCGCCGCCCAGGCGCGGGTGATCCCCGACTGGCTGGTGGACAAGTTCGCCGTCGCCGGCACCCCCGACGAGTGCCAGGCCAAGGTCGCTGAGCTGAAGCAAAGCGCCATCAACCAGGTGGCGATCATTCCCTACAACGTGGGCGACGCCGACCGCGGCGAGACGCTGAGGCTCTTCGCCGGCGCCATGTAGTTTCGGGCACCTGTCCGGGCCGTCGAATCGCGCGACTCCCGCCGTCGCTTCGCTGACGCTCGGACACGCCCCCTGACCACCGAGACACGCCCCCGGTGCGGACCGTCACCCGCTACTACCTCTTCCAGATTCCCGGCTGGATCCTTGCCGGTGCGTTCGTAACCGTGTTGCACGCGTGGCTGGGCCTGCCCATGTGGGCGGCCCTCACCATCGTGGGCGTGGTGGTGGTGAAGGACGTGGTCTGCTACCCGTTCCTGCGCAAGGCCTACCAACTGGAAGCCGGCGGCGCCGCCCAGCTCGTGGGACTGCACGGCGTGGCGCGGGACACCTTGGACCCCGCCGGATACGTCTACGTGCGCGGCGAACTGTGGCGTGCCCGCGTCGAGGCAGCGGCGGATACCATACCCGCAGGCCGCGAAGTGAAGGTAGTCGGCGGCCAGCGTATGACGCTGACCGTCACCGAACGCTGACTTGAGCGGAGTCTTCCATCCTATTGGGACCATCCGCGCCTGATCCTGGTGTGATGTCTGGGCGCGCCGTGTCCGGGTGCTCGGAAACGGCCAGCGCGGCACAGGATTTGCGTCATGTTCGTTTATTGAGCAATGCTTGTATTGGTAGACTATGATAATCTGGATTTGATGGCGCGGCGCCGCGGTGTGCGCGAAGTTGTCACACGCATCCTCGACATCCTTGGCGCCAAGCACTTGAGTCGTGAACGGCGAGTAGAGTGTCGCCTTTATGGAGGCTGGTTCGAGGGTACGACCATGTCAAGGATCGCCCAGCGGATCGCGTCGGACCTTCGACGGCAGTTCCCGATTCGAATGGCGGTGGCAGGGTGGGGAAGGAGCAAGGACCGGACGATGCTCGTTCACGCCGAGCTTGCTCGTTCCCTGATTTGCGATCCGCTGGCAACGGTTACCCATACCTATCGGCAACGGTCACTGCCACCACGTCTCGAGTGCGCCACGGCACCGTTCGCCGAGTGTGCGGTCCCGACGCGATGTCCCATTGCAAGCATCTCTTCGTTTATGCGTGAAGGCAGGTGCCCGGTAGACGGTTGCAGCGTCGCGCCAGAATCGATCCTCACGCGACCGGAACAGAAGCTCGTGGACTCGATGCTTGTCGTGGATCTCGTCCACATGGCACTGCAAACGAGGGAGCCGATCGCTGTCGTCTCAGCCGACGGCGACCTGTGGCCGGGCATCCGCTACGCGCTGCTCCGGGGAGCCCGCATCCTCCATGTTATGCCACGTCATGGACGATCTCCATTGGATCCATACCGGAAACTAGCGACGCCCACGTATTCGCCAATTGTAATGTGAAAGGACCGGATCATGCAGTTCGAAGAATTCAACCGCGTGGTGACGTGTTTTGCCGATAGAGTCGATGACGTCACCACGAGCGGTGGTGAACTGCTCGTGCAGATACGAGATGAAACCATCACGGCAAGGCTGTCCAATCGACCCAATGGGTTGATGGTCGAAGAGAACGGTGATCAGTTCTCCGCGGAGCGGTGGATTGTAACCCGCTTGGCAAGATTGCCCCTGTTGGCGGACCGAATCCTTTCGTACGTGCGTCCTCCCGAATACTTCGTCCGAACCTCCGGCTCGCTCGTTGACCAACCGGACCGAACTGCGTCCCCCGATGGGATGAGCGTGCCGGACGTCTCGCAGGCGGTAATACAGAATCTGGACCAACGTCCTGGCGGGACAACATCCGTCCTCTATCTGACGTCGGACGCCGGAGAGGGAAAGACAACACTGATCGATTACTTGGCTGTCCAACAGGCGGAGGCATACAAGACCAAGAACACGGACTGGCTGCTTGTACCAATTCCTTTGGGAGGTCGCACCTTTCTCCGATTCGACGACGTGGTGGTCTCGTCCTTGGTGAACAGGCTGCGTTTTCAACTTCTGTATTACGATGCATTTCTGGAGCTTGTCCGGTTAGGTGTGCTGGTCCCGGCATTTGACGGCTTCGAGGAAATGATCATCGAAGGTTCATCGGGAGAAGCAATATCCGCGCTCGGTAACCTGCTCAAGCAATTGCGATCAGCCGGGAGCGTTCTCGTCTCTGCACGCAGGGCTCTCTTCGACAACCCTGGGTTCGGATCCCGAACACGGCTGTTCGATGCGATTGCTGGCGACGAACAAGTTGCGTTCGCTCATTTGTCGTTGGACCGCTGGAAGCGTGACGCCTTCACACAATATTCGGCAGAACGAGGTGTGACAGATCCGTCTCGGTTGTTCGACGAAGTCTCAAGCCGACTCGGCCAGGAACATCCGGTGTTGACCCGCGCCGTCCTGATCAGGCGACTTGTGGATATCGCGACCGAGGAGGATGACATTTCCGCTCTCCTGGACCGCCTTGGGAAAGACTCTCAAGACTACTTCCATGACTTCGTCGCCTGCATCATCGAACGTGAAGCCAACCTGAAGTGGCTGGACAAATCAGGAGAGCCGCCGAGTTCATTGTTGACCGCCGCCGAGCACCACGAACTGTTGTCGCTACTGGCTCAGGAGATGTGGATCGGGGCGACTGACGAACTCGGAATGGACGTCGTTTCTCTCCTCGTCGAAATGTTCGCCAGCCAGAACGGTACGAGTCCCGCCGTCGAGCGGCAGATTGGTGAGCGGATTCGGCAACATTCGCTTCTTCACCCGACACGTCCCGGCCGCATGGCTTTCGACCACGAGGACTTTTATGTCTTCTACCTGGGGCAGGCACTGGGCAGAGCCCTCGTTGCCAATGATGTAGGTGACGTGAGGATCATTCTCGATAAAGCTGCTCTTCCGGCCGATACAGTGGCCGAGGCCTGTAGCTACGTTCGTCGATCGGAACCAAGCTTCCAGCAGTCATTGGAATTACTCCAAACCCTTGCGAATGGCGAACTGCCAGCCTCCTTCGTTCGGGAGAATTGCGGCGCTTTGACGCTGGCACTGCTCGATGGAGCAGATGGAACCCACAAGGCGCAAAGCATGAGCTTCCCTCGCGATGCCCTACATGGCCGCAAGTTGACGAAGCTCACCATTTCCGGCTCGTACTTTCAGCCAACCACCCTTGCAGATGCGACATTTCACCACTGTCGGTTTCTCGATTGCCATTTCGAGAGGATCGACCTCAACGACATCGGTGAAGTGACCGAATCGGCGTTCGATCCAGTTTGTGTTGACAGCATCGTCAAGGAGCGGGGCGATGATCAGATGGCGATCTTTGATCCAAACCGGATCGCTCGCGAATTACGCGCCACGGGCTTCGATGTTGAACATGGTGAAACCGACACCGCAACAAACGAGGACCTATCGAATGGCGGCGCTGACGATGACCTGCGACTGACGCAACGTTTCGTGCGGTTGTTCTTGCGCGCGACCGCCGTAAACGAGGGGACGGTGCGATCTCACCTAGGCGTGAATGCCAATCATTTCTTCAAGGAACTGCTACCTCGGTTGACGGAGGCAGGTGTCGTTGAGAACGTTCCATATAGAGGTGGTGGCCGTCAAAGGCGCATGCGGCTGGCGACGTCCATGGCGCGCATCGAGAAAGCTGTCGGGGCAGCCAACGGGATATTTGATCGTTTCGTTGACGACTTGATCGACTAGGTGGAATCACACCGATTATAACTCCGCGTTACGATCATGGCGTATGCTCCGCGTGTGCCGGTTCTGTGGTCGGACCTTCGTATCACCAACGCGTTGCGATCTCGTAGCCTCGGATGCCTCAGAGAAACCCCATGTCCTCGTAGAACCGCTGCGCCCCCGGGTGCAGCGGAATGCCCAACGGCCCGGCGTCGGTGTCGCGGCAGGCCTGCCGGACGTTGAGTCGGGGAGCGTCCACCGGGATGTCGCGGCGGCGGCGGTAGATGGCTTGGCACAGGGAGTAGGCCATGTCGTCGGTGAGCCACTTGTGGGTGATGACAGGCCAGCCGCTGAAGTCCACCGTGCGCGCGTCTTCCTTCATGCCGGAGAAGCGGCGCTTGGGGATCACCGAACGCTTGAAGCCCAGGTCTTCCATGCCCGCTAGGACGTCCTCGTCAAGGTGCAGCACTTCGTAGCCGTTTTCCAGGGCGGCCTCCAGCCACTTGGTGGAGAGGCCCTCGTCGAACACGGCGTCCACGGCCCGGGCGCGGATCGACTCGATCCGCTTGGGCGAGGAGGGATGGGCGCACTCGTCGACCTTGCCGCCCCAACGCTTGATCTTGGGGAACGTCAACCCGTAGAGCGACATGATCGTCGTAATGGCGTAGGCGGTGGAGTTGTCGATACCCGAGGTGCGGGTGGAAACCTTGAGGGGGATCTTATTGTCCACCACCTCCCGCAGCGAGCGCACCCCGAGGTCTCTGGACACGACGATGGCGATGCGGTCCCAGGAAGGAAAGCATGCGAGGGCGCGCAGGGGCAGCGCTTCCTTGTAGTAGCCCTTGCCGCGGTAGGCCATGGTGGCGATGACCGAGGGGTTCACGTGGGAGACGTCCACCCGGCGCTTGCCCACCTCGATGGGTGCCTTCATGCCGCCCATGAGCTCGCCGTGAACGCCGAACCGGAGCGGCGGAAAGATGTGGTCCTCTTCCTTGCTGGAGTGGATGTTGATGTGGAGCCCCACGCCCAGCTCGAGCATGCGTTCCGGATAGACACCGGCCGCGATCTCCAGCATCGCCCGCACCCGTTTCATCCGTGAATTCGGTCGTTGTTGCGCCATTGCCGTCCTCCCTCGATGTCCCTGACCGTGTAGCAGATACACCTGCACGTGGCGACCACGGCACGGTCCGGCGAATGGTTGCCGTGGGAAACCGCGAAGACGTGGCCCGGCACCGTGCCTTCCTTGAAGTCGGAAAAACCCTCAAGTATGAATAGAGCCCATGAGCGACACGGCGGAACGGATCAAGGAAATCATCGACCAGGACCGCGAGGACCTCGTCCGGTTGTGCATGGAGTTGGGCAACATCCCAAGCCCCCATGCCAGGGAGAGGGCCCTCGGCGAGGCCACGGTGGAGTGGCTCAAGCGGAACGGCATCGAGGCCTGGCTTCAGTGGATCACCGACGAGAGCGTCAACGCGGTGGGGGTGATCCGCGGCGCGGGCGGCGGGTCGAGCCTCATCCTCAACGCGCACATGGACGTCGGCCCCGAGCTTCCCGCTGACGCCTCCGACGCGGACGTGCGCATGGAGGGGGCGTGGGTCGACGGCGAGCTGATGTACGGCAAGGGCCTCATCAACGACAAGGCCCAGCTCTGCGCGTTCATGATCGCGACCAGGGCCATCAAGAAAGCTGGCGTCGTGCTCGGCGGCGACCTCTACGTCACCGGCGTCGCCTTCGAGACCGGCGAGCCGTCGGTGGACGACACCCAGGGCGTGAACTTTCCCGGCGAGGGCTTTGGCGCCTGGTGGCTGATCAACCGCGGCGTCACCGCCGACTACTGCCTCGTGGGCGAAACCTCCGGATTCGGCATCATCATGGGGGAATGCGGCGCGGTGTGGCTCAAGATCCGCTGCAAGGGGCGCGAGCTATACACGCCGCGGCTGGAACGGGGCGAGTCGCTGCGGGCCCACCCCAACCCCTTCATCAAGATGGCCCACGCGGTCATGGCGTTGGAGCAATGGGCCATCGACTACGAGCACAGGGCGCGCTTCGAGTTTCCCGGCGGCACCATGATCCCCAAGGCCCAGGTGGCCGCGGTCCGGGGCGGCCCGGGCTACTGCGACATCTACTTCGACGTGCGCATCGTCCCCAGGACCGATCCGCAAGAGATCAAGCGGCAAATCGAGGGCGTAATGGCGACCCTGGACTTCGATTCCGAGGTATCGGTCTACCAGTATTCCCGGGGCCACGTGGCGCGGAACGCCGACGTGCTGATCGATTCCATCGACCAGGCCCATCGCGACGTCATGGGCGCCGACCCGCCGGCGCCGCCCTCGGCCGAGATCAGCATGTGGCGGGACATGAACATGTTCAACGAGATGGGGATTCCGGCCGTGTGCTACGGACCGCCCCGGCAGAGGGAAGAAATCAGTCAGGCGCGCAACCGCGCCATGAAGATCGACGATCTCGTAGCCGCGACAAAGGTATACGCGCTTGCCATCCTGTCGGTGTGCGGGGAATCGGAGTGAGAAGGAGGTTGTCTTGGGCAGTTCGACGGCGGTAACGCGAGGGGTCCGGATCGAAGTCACCACCGAATACGATCCGAACCGTTCCTTTCCGGAGCACAATCGGTGGTTCTACCTCTACACCGTGGAGATCAGCAACGAGGGCTCGGAGACCGTACAGCTCATAAGCCGCCACTGGATCATCACCGACGCAACCGGCCACGTGGAGGAAGTCAAGGGACCCGGCGTCGTGGGCGAGAGCCCGGTTCTCGAGGAGGGCCAGTCCTTCGAGTACACCTCCGGCTGCCCCCTCTCCACCCCCTACGGCACCATGCACGGCACCTACCAGATGGTCACAGCCGACGGCGACCGCTTCGACGCCCAGATCGCCGAGTTCCTGCTCGGCGAGCCGCAGTCGCTGCATTAGCCGCGTAGTTTCGTCTTCCCGGATCCCCAACCCCAAATCTTCCGGCGATTCGCACGGACCGTATGGGAAAGACCGCGAACTGGGCGGAATTCTCCAAATGGTCGATCAACGAGTTCAGTCACCCACAGCTTGGCGATCCTTGAGCGTCGGCAGCGCCCGGATTCCGTTGCCTACTCTCTCCTCCGCCAGCCGCAGCTCGTACAGCTTCTGCAAGTTCAACCAGAACTCCGCGCTGGTGCCGAAGAAATGCCCCAACCGGAGGGCCGTGTCTCCCGTGACCGCGCGCCGCCGGTTGAGGATCTCGGTAATGCGGTTGGTAGGGACCTCCAGCAATCGCGCCAGCGCAGCGGCGCTCATGCCGACCTCCTTCAACTCCTCAGCCAGATGCTCACCCGGATGAATCGCGGGGATTCCCATGAAGTCTCTCCTAGTGATAGTCGACGATCTCCACACATGCCGGTCCGGGGAACCCCTGCGGCCACTCGAAGCACATCCGGAGGCGGGTCGAGGTTGAGGTGGTGGAACTGCGTGTAAGGCCAACGAATCAGGAGAAAGCTGAAAGGAAAGGGGCGGAACGTCCCCTCGCGGTTCATTGCCGCGAGGATCCGTTCCACCCCTTTCCTCTGGCGTGCTGTCCGGTACGCCCGGTCAGCTCTTCCGGTTCAGCGCCTCGAACACCTTCTCGGACGTGATCGGCAGCGACGTGATGCGGACGCCGACGGCGTCGGCCACGGCGTTGGCGATGGCGCCCGCCGTGGGGATGTTGGCGGTCTCGCCGATGGCCATGCTGTTGTAGGGGCCGGGGCCGCGCTTGTGCTCGGTGACCAGGGTGGTCAGTTCCGGGACGTCCCGGACCGTGGGGATCTTGTAGTCGCCGAAGTTGGCGGTGGTGACCTTGCCGTCGTCCACCATCAGGTGCTCCATCAGGCCGTAGCCGATGCCGGTCATGCTGGCGCCCTCGATCTGGCCCTGGTGCATGAGCGGGTTCAGGATGGTGCCGGTGCTGTGGCTCGTGACCAGCCGCTTGAGCTCGACGTTGCCGGTCTCCGGGTCCACTTCCACCTCGGCGATCTGCGCGCACATGGCGGCGTCCGCCACCTTGGAGGTGTCGTCGTAGAGTCCCTCGGTCTCGATGGCCGAGCCCTTGTTCTTGACCACGTCGGCGTAGCTGACGGCGCGGCCGGCGCTCTTGTGCACCACCTGCCCGTCGGCGAGGTCGAGGTCCTCCCTGGGGGCGTCCAGCGCGTTGGCGCCGGCCTCCAGCAACTCCTCGCGGGTCTTCATGATGCCGTCGTAGCCGGCGTTGCCGTAGACCCGGGTGCCGCGGCTGCCTCCCAGGCCGGAGTCCTGGATGCCGGCGCTGGTGTCGAAGTGCTCGAACCGGATGTTCTCGGCCGGGATCTTGAGCTCCTGCTCCGCCATCTGCTCCAGCAGCGTGAAGGTGCCCACGCCCTGGTCCAGCATGGCGGACGAGACCGTCAGGGTGCCGGTGTCGTCCAGCCGGAACCGCACCAGCCCCTTGCCGCCGTTCACCGACCACTGCACCAGGCCGATGCCCTTGCCCACGTTCTTGGGCCGCGGCTCGTAGTAGTTGGTCTCTTCCAGGGCCTTGTCGAACACCGCGTTGGAGCCGACATAGTCGACCTTCTCGCCGACGGGCGAATCGTGGACGCCCTCCAGCAGGTTCTTCTTGCGCAGGTCGGCGGGGTTCATGCCCAGCGCCTCGGCCAGCAGGTCGAGCTGGCTCTCGTTGGCGAAGAAACCCTGAGGGTCGCCCGGCGAGCGCATGTGCCCGCAGGGCACCTGGTTGGTGTACACCATGTGCTCTTCCACGAAGGTGTTGGGCATGTTGTACGGGCCCGGGGACTTCTGCGGGCCGCCCAGGATGCCGTTGGGCTTGAACGCGCAGTAGGCGCCGGTATCGAAGATGAAGTCCATGTGATGGGCGGTGATGGTGCCGTCCTTCTTGGCCCCGGTGCGGACCTTGATGATGGAGGCGTGGCGCGGGTTGCCGGCGATGAACTCCTCGTCGTAGTCCATGACGATCTTCACCGGCCGTCCGCCGCTCTTCTTCGACAGCGAGTAGCACAGGGCGATGTCCATGAAGTCGCCCTTGCCGCCGAAGTCGCCGCCGATGTAGCACGGATGCACCACGATGGACTCGGGGTCCACCTGCACCGCGGCGGCCACCTGGCCGCGAATGCCATAGGGCACCTTGCTGCACGCCCAGATCTCGGCCGCGCCCGTCTCCGGGTCGGTCTTGGCCACGCAGGAATGGGGCTCGATGTAGGCTTGGTGCACCTTGGGAGTCGTGAAGGTGTTCTCGACGATGACGTCCGCCTCGGCGAACCCCTTCTCGATGTCGCCCTTGTCCCAGCTCACGTAGATCACCCGGTTGGTGGGGCCGTCGAGCTTCTGCGGCAGGCCCTTGTAGGTGTGCACGTCGGGGTGCAGCAGCGGCGCCGAGGACTCCATGGCCTGGACGGGATCCAGGACGGGATCCATTTCCTCGTACTCCACCTCGATGAGCGCGGCGGCTTCCTCGGCCGCGTCCTCGGTCTCCGCGGACACCGCGGCCACCTTCTCGCCGATGAAGCGCACCATGCCGTCCGCGACGATGGGCATGTCCACCACGCGCCGGCCGATCAGCAGCCCGGTCACGTCCTCGCCCGTGAGGATTCCGACCACGCCCGGCACCTGCATGGCCTTGCTGGTGTCGATGCTCTTGATGCGCCCGTAGGAGATGGGGCTGCGCAGGATCTTGCCCCAGAGCATGTCCGGGAACGTCACGTCCACCGCGTACTTGGCCTTGCCGCTTACCTTGAATTCACCGTCGATGCGGGGTGTGGGGACCCCCACGCTGTGTGTTTCCGCCATTGCTCACCTCTGGAGGGTTGTTGGAATTGAAGTGCGATAAGCCCGAAAACGTTGCGTCTTGCATAACACACGAGCCGGTGGATGTGTACCTGTCCATGGCCGCCTCCCACCCCTGGATTCCCGCTTTCCAGGCTGTGTCAAAACACCATTCAAGAGAGGCAACAATCCCCAGAATCGTCATTCCCGCGAAAGCGGGAATCCAGGGGCGGTGGCGGAGCGCTGCAGCGGCGTTTCCCCGCTCCACCACCCCTGGATTCCCGCTTTCGCGGGAATGACGGATTGGCATTTAGCCTCAATGTTGCAGAAGCCGGAAGTATGGAGAGGCCCGAGAGACAAGCGGGATGGGGTTTGGAAGGGCGGAGGGGTATTGTTGGGGAATGTCACTGTAGGTGAGGAGTAGGCTTATCGGGAATATTACGACTCGGCCTTCCCGCGAAAGCGGGAATCCAGGCGGCGTGTGGGCGGGGAGGCCGCCCAGTTGGCCCCTCTCCACCCCTGGATTCCCGCTTTCGCGGGAATGACGATCGTAGGGCTTGCTGCGGATCACAAGCTTTTTTGAACA
>JAJEAI010000156.1 GCA_022824205.1 Candidatus Binatia bacterium | reverse complement strand
CTTCCGGAGTGACCACCACCCTTGGCCCCAGGTGCTTCAATGAGGCCGAGGCAATCACGCCTCGGAATCGGAGGCGCCGGCAGCCGGAGGGGCGCCGCCGACTCGAAACCGCTTCAATGAGGCCGAGGCAATCACGCCTCGGAATCCCTTTTGCGTGGTGTCCGGCGACTCTGCATCCGTGCCCACGCTTCAATGAGGCCGAGGCAATCACGCCTCGGAATCCTTGTTTCATGGCTTGACCTCCTTGTTGATGGCCACCCGCTTCAATGAGGCCGAGGCAATCACGCCTCGGAATCTCAAAGCAGCGGAGACGCGGGCCGGCAAACTGGCGGGCTTCAATGAGGCCGAGGCAATCACGCCTCGGAATCTGACAGCGTGCTTATAGGTGCGCTGGTCGTCGTGCTGCTTCAATGAGGCCGAGGCAATCACGCCTCGGAATCTGGACAGGGACACGAGGGTGTGCCGGGTGGCCGGGGTCCGCTTCAATGAGGCCGAGGCAATCACGCCTCGGAATCAGCCGCACAGGTAGGCGGAGCGCGTCACCAAGAACGAGCTTCAATGAGGCCGAGGCAATCACGCCTCGGAATCTGATTGAGCCCGCCCGTGCGGTAGCTCAGCGCAACCCGCTTCAATGAGGCCGAGGCAATCACGCCTCGGAATCTCCTCGACCTGTGTGCGCGTCAACTGCGTCGTGCTCGGCTTCAATGAGGCCGAGGCAATCACGCCTCGGAATCAACGTTGGTATTGGAGCTGTTGGCAGCGAGAGCCAGCACGTGCTTCAATGAGGCCGAGGCAATCACGCCTCGGAATCTGGCGGATACCGCCGGCATTGCCCTTGCTCGGTCGCGCTTCAATGAGGCCGAGGCAATCACGCCTCGGAATCGGGCTACGCGCCGCCGCTCGATCCTCCAAGACGTACCGCTTCAATGAGGCCGAGGCAATCACGCCTCGGAATCCCCGCTTGCGGTCCTGATAGCTCCAGTCCTTGGGCTCGCTTCAATGAGGCCGAGGCAATCACGCCTCGGAATCTCCCCCCTCCGAACTCCCGTTGGAGGCTGGCATATTTTCGCTGAACGCGAGCGCTGAGCGTCCTTGTGCCATAGAGTACAAGATGCCGTCTCGAAAGTCCCATACGAGCCTGGATATCTCCTTATCCTACAACAAGAAAACCTAGTTGCGAGCACTGTCCAGCATTCTGGCTTTACGGGAGCCCTTGAAAGAGGCTCGGCACCTCAAATCCCTATACGATCGTGGCGCGACGGTCCGGCGCCTCGTAGCTCTTGCCCAGACTCTCGACGCGTGGGTCGACGCTGTCGGCGGGACCGAGGTCGACGATCAGGATGTGATCCTCGGAGGGCCGGATCAGGTCTTCCAAACGCATGGCCATCTCGGCGCGCCGGCGGGCCGTGAGCCGGCACTGAAAGACCGATAGTTGGAGCCAGTGACCATAGCCCTTCATGGTCTTGAATATCTTCTGCCAGCGCTTCGGCTCGGCGATGTCGTAAGTCACGATGTAGAGACGCTCATTGGCCATGGCAGTTCACCGAGATATGCAGTTCACCGGGGCAGATAGTGCGGATACGCCTGGATCTCGCCCTGGAAATGCCGTGCGAGCAGCCGCGCTTGCACATCCATCAACCGCCGCATGGACACACGGTAGCCGAACACCGGATGCGTGGTTTCTTGTTCCATGCGGCGCTCGAACGCCGCCATGAACGCCTTGCGACCGCCCGGTTTGAGCGCACAACTTGGCCCGTTGAAGACGAAATCGCCCGGTTTGACCTCGCCGTTGTTGACGGCCTGGATCACACACGAATCGGCGACAATGGGCCGGAACGGCTCCATGAGGTCGAGGGCCAGAGCCGGGCGGCCGTGGCGCGGCCGGTGGTACAGCCCCATGTATGGGTCGAGGCCCGTTGCCGAGATCGCCGTGGTCAAGGTTCGGGTCAGAAGGGCATAGGCCAGCGACAACATGGCGTTTACAGGGTCCGTAGGCGGGCGCCGGTTGCGCGTCGAGAAGGAGAAGGCCGCCACGCCCTCATCCGCGTTGGGCGCGAGCATGTTCTCGAAGCGGGCGAAGTAGATGGCCGCGGCCTCACCCTCCATACCCAATAGCTGTTGAGCATTTTCCGTGTAGGCCGCACGTTGGGCCAGCCGTCTCAGCCGTTCCAACGCCTCCGCCTTGTCACCGGTTTCGCGGTCGTCGCGCCAGTTGCGGCGCAACAGGGTCCGTGAGTTGCGTATCTTGGCCGCGACCAGATCACGAGAGAAGGCGAGACTGCGGCCTTCATCGAAGGCGAACCGGTATTGCGCTTCGCGCACGGCCACGTTGCCGTGCCCGGTGCCCACGGTGTGGCCCAGGAACCACCCCCCGGTGGAGAACCACGAAACCGGAACCTCGGCGCGCATCAGGGCGTGAAGCGCCGGCGTGGTCACGGAAACCGGGCCGAACAACGCGACCTGCGACACGTCGATCATCGGCACCTCCACCTTCTCTTCTTCCACCTCGACGACCAACTGTTCGCCGCTCTTGCGCAGCCGTGCACCCGGCGTCTGCACGTAGAGCGGCAGCGCCGGGTTGTCCGAAGGGTTGAGCTGGCGAGGCGGATAGCCCTTTCGGAACAGGTTGGTCTCGTCCGGCAGACAGATGCCCGCGAGGGAGCAGCGCGGGCACTTGGAGCTGTTCTGCAACGGCGGCGGACGGCGCGCCGAGGCCGCGGCGGCACGCAGGCCCGATATGGCTTCCAGGGTCCGCGCCCGCAGCTCGGGGTCCAGCGTCACCGGCACCCGTTCTCGCGAGCCGGCGTACCACAGGGCGCCCCGTTCCACCCGGTAGCCGTTGTCCTCCAGTATCATCGCCTGGGCGCAGACTTGGACCCGCTCGGGCTCATACGCGCCCGCGGCCACGTGCGGTCGCTTGCCCTTCTTGAAGTCCACCGGCGTGACCGATTCCCCGTCAGCCTCCACCACGTCCATCTTCGCGATGATGCCCAGGCGTTCCGAGGACAGGGTGACCGCCCTGGCGCGGGCAAGGTCCTCGTCGAGTTCTTCCGGCGCGGGCAGCCGCCCTCCGCCTTCGTCGACCCGGGCGTGAGCGCGCCTTCCCTCCGCGGTGTCCTGGCTGTCGGCCCATTCCCCCTCCACCCATTCCAGGTAGGCGAGGCGCGGGCAGTAGACCCATTCGTTGATCATGCGCACCGGGACAAGCGGCGTTTCGCCGGTTGCCGGAGGCGGCGGCAGGGCCAGGGTGAGTTGCTGGTCGGGTGTCATGCGATGAATAGTTTCAAGGCTATGCGCGATCGGAGACACTCGTCACGCGGGTGTTGCCGCGGTGAAATTGCGGTACTTGTCCCTGGTAATTCGTTCACTCCGGTAGACCTCGACAATGCCCATCGCTGAAAGTACGTCACGGTTCGGCCTTGGCTCTTGCAACTCAGGCAGACTGAGCACGGACCGAACGGTGCCGATGTTCAAGGGTACGTCCCATATCGGCCATGTGAACAATACCCCTTGGCCGGGCCGTTGCGAGAAGCCCGTTGTTTGAAGTCGCCGTTCCCCGGCCGCGGTAGGGAATAGGGGGAGGGCTTCGACCGCCAGACGGTTGGCGCCCCGCATGGTCCGCACCGGGTCGCCCGAAGGTTCGTTCCACCGCAGGGCATACCGGCGGTCGTCCACGGGGTCCCAGCGCAGGTTCGGTCTGTCGTCCGAGTATTGCCATGGAAGAAAAAGGGAAGCGCGTAGATGGTCCGGCCCTGTCGTTCGAATCAGTTCCAGCATGGAACCGAGAAAGTGTTGATGGCCGGCGCCGCTCATGGTTCTCAGCGCGGTGTCCTGGATGGTCGGGTCCTTGGCGGAAATGGGCAGGCTCTCGCAGCCGAACGCCGCCACAAAGTCGGCCTCGTCCCGGTCGGTGAGAGTTGCTGCCGCCTGGGCCCTTTCAGTTACAGCTCTGAACCGTTCACAACTGACGTTGAGATTCTCGGCGAACGTCAGTGCGGGCCGGTCCTTTGCTTTCGTGAGAAGCGGCATCAAGAGGTCGATCAGGTCTTCTTCTGAAAACGGATCGTTCCCCAGCAGTTGGGGCGTCCATGTCCCGTCACGCGCCTGCCACTGAAGGTGCCAGTTGGATGAGGGGGACGCACAAGTCGCCACCCTCAGTGTCCCGACGGCGGCAAGAAACCCGAGCGGGTTGCTGCCGTCAATCCCGCATAGCAGAAGCCCTGGAGGCAATTCACTCGTCGGCACCGTGCGTCTCCTCCCATTCGCTTCTCCGCCAGTCTGCCAGTCGCAACAGGGCTTCCAGCCAAGCCACGCCCCACCAGCCATAGCGCCGCACCAATCTCCAGTAGCGGTCCGCGATGCCGGAATCGAGGCGCTCGAGGCCGGTGGGGCCGGACCAACGCATCCTCGATCCGTTCAGTTCATACTCAACTGCCACACCCTCGGGATCAACTACGACAGGAGCGAACGGCCGACAGTAACCGTGATGACTGGCAACCAGATGCAGAACCAGATCGCGTAGTTCCTCGTCCTTGGGCAAGAGCGCCGAAGCGGTCTCGGCCATGCGCACGGAGAGCAATTCATGCCGGCCTCGTGCTGGATAGCCGGATTCCATGTGCGCGCGACCGCGGGCCGCGCGAGCCTTGGGCATTCGTGAAGATTTCGCGAGAAGCAACCCGTCGGACCAGGGAGCGCCACCGCGCAACATGGACTGAAACCGTCGGTCGGCCTTGCCCAGATCGTGTAACAGTCCTGCCCGCGCCACGGCGTCCGCCAGATCATCCGGCAGCCCGCAACCCACGGCATGACGACGGGCGAACGTTTCCACCCCCGGAAGGTGTTTGTCGAGCAGGACAGGTTGCCCGTCCCGGTGCGAAATGCCGGACGCTGCTGCGTCATCCTCGTCGCTGAAGTTGTCGGCTTCGTGGGCGAGGTGACGCAGGCGGCGATGCCCGAACAGGACGATGGTTTCGTTGCCGACGATACGGCAGGCGCGTTCCAATCCGCCGCCTTGGTACTCCTCCATCAGCTTTTCGGCTGCCTCCGGTAACCAGGCCCAGCGTTCCGAGGGCGGTTCCGATGCGGCCAACTCCGTCAGCAATTCCCGCAAGGCATCACCAACGTCATTCGAGTCATCCTCGGACTCGATCTTTTGCGCCAGACTCTTCAGCAGTTCGGTGGCGTCCGCTTTTGCCGTGATGGAGTCCGGCCAAGCGTCCACGAGCGCCGGATGCAGCCGAAGGATGACCTTGGCGCGAGCGCGACGATAGGCCTCGTCACCCACGTCGAGGACAGCGTCCGGCGGCACGTCGCCGAGTTGTTGCGCCTGCCCGGGATGGCTCGTCGGAATCACGATCACGTCGCCGGGGCGAATCGCCCTGGGGTCGTCGGTGATATCGTCCCCGCCGGTGTCTGCCCCCCGCCACCGGACTACCGGCCCGCTTCTCCCGTCGCCGCCGTCCTCCGTGCCGGTCCCCTCGACGTCGGCACTGTCGTCTTCGACGGCTCCCAAAGCCAGCCATCGCCGGAACACGCCGACAGGCACGGGCAGCGTCTCGTTGCTGCTCGGTGGGCACAAGGACAGTAGTTCCAGCGCGGCTTCCTTTTCCTCGATCAGATCGAGGTCCGCGCGCCAGCAAACCTGAACGTCAGCCACCCCTTCGCGCGGACCGTGCAGGAACAGGCTTACGTCCGGGGAAGGGCATGGAACCGGGGCCGTCTGCGCCAAGCAATCGAGGTGGGCGGGAAGCATCACCGCAGCGTCACGGGTTGGGGCGTCAAGGGCTGCCAAGGATTCGCCTTCCGGCAATCGCTGTTCGAGATGTGTGATACCGAAGTCGATCGCACCCAGGTTGTCCTTGTGCATGTTGAGCCACGTCCACGTCCGGGCCAAGGCTCCACCGTAAACCGGGTCGTCGTCCATCCCCGGCTTTCGCTTCGCCGCGTCCGGTTTGTCCGAGGGTGCGTGGGCCTGATCCCCGCGGACAAGAATCTTCGCTCGCGCTTCGATGTGCCTCCCCATGCGGTTCAAGCGACCGAAACGTTGACGCAGGGCATCAAGACTTGCGCATTCGGTGACAAGACCGTCGAAGTCGAGGTCCGCCCCGACTTCCAGGGTCTGCGTAGCCACGACGATCAGCGGCTCCTCCAGGACGCGTTGCTCGGAGCGGTGGGAGTAAAGGGGCGTCAAACGCAGTTGAACGACGGCGTCCCGATCCACGGGGCGCATACGCCCGGTGAGCAAGATCGCACGGTCTCCGTAATCGGTCCGCAATAGCCGGTGAGTCTCCCGCGCCGTAGCCACGCGGTTGGCGAATATCACGATCGCTCGGCGTTGTTCATTGACCAATCCGACTGCTGCATCGGCCAGAGCCTGAGCCAACACCAGCGTGGCTCGGTTTCCCTTGGCTTTCTCGACTGTCTCCAGGACCGCCGGTTTATGCGCGGTTTGTCGCCGGCCGAGCCGATGGCGCGGATCGAGTCGTTCATCCGACCGGTCCTCGAACACATCCGTTATCCCCGGGGGCGGCGTGGCGGACATGACCACGGGAGAGAAGAATCGCTTGAGCGGAGCGTGCCCCCAGACCCGAAAACGTCGAACTGCCTGCAGGGTCTGAAGAAACGGTTGAGCGCAGTGCGCCTCGTCGAGCAGGATAAGGCTGTCGTTGGCGATGAGTCCCGCATGGACCGGCCAAGTGCCGGAGCCGCGCCCATAGGCGCGGAACAGCAGGCGAGAGCCGATCTGGTCAACGGTGGATGCGACCACCGTAGGCTGCAGCGGATTCCGCGCCCAGGCTTCGGAGCGGTACATGCCGCCTCGCAACAAGTGGGCAGCCAACGGTCGCTCGCGATCGGAGTTCGTGGGTTCGCCACGGGCTATCAGTCGAAGGTTGTCTGCAACGCTTTTAAGGATGCCTCCATCCGCTTCCCCCAGTTTTTGTGCCAATCGCTTGGCGCGTTCATACGCCTCGTCCACGATCACGCGCCGATCGACCACAAAGAAGATGCGGCGAGGCATGGTTATGGTCTCGCTTCGCTCCATCCGCGACGCCTGAGCCGCCAACGCGAACACCGCGATGTCCATGCAAGCGGTCTTGCCGGAAGCCGTCGGGAGAGCGATCGCTTCGGGCCACGGAGACTCGGTACGTTCCAGCACGCGCTCCGCCAGGGTCTGCTGCCATGCGAAGGGTTGTTGGCCCCACGACGACGTGAAGAAGTTGGCGAAGTCGGTTGCGGTCAGGTCAGACACTTCGACGTAGCCTTTGTCACCAGTCATACCGGTCCGCGCACACCGTCCGGTAGATACGTTGGAACTTGATTCGGCGGCGTTTTCAAGCCAGTCTCGCACGCGTAGTGCTTAAGGACGGGCAGGAATCGTTCCCCCGTCCATTCGCAAACCCGCTCCCAATCCTCCTTTCTCACGGGTGCAAAACCATGTGCCAAGATCGACCGATTGCGGATGGAGAGGCAGTCACGCAACTCCTCTCCACGGTTGGCCATGAAGTCCCGTGCCGGTCCGTCCATATGTGTACCCAGTACCTGCCACGCCCGCCACAGTCCAAGCTTGATTTTGCCGTCTGTGTCGCGCGACATATCCGCATCCCTTGGCAGCAAATCGGCCGGGACGTCAGCCGTGTCCACATCGAGTTTGGTGCGGAGCAGCCATTGCGCGGTCCATTCGATTAGCCGGTACACTCGCGCCACGGCGTCATCGTACCGACCTTGGCTCGCCCTTCGTTGCGCGTTCAGCCACAGATCGAACAAATGAGCCGGTGTATGTTTCTTGTCAGCCCCGTCTGTCAAGATACGAAGCGTCGGGAGCATCGAAGGATAGCTCGGCACGACACGTCCCGCGAAGGGTTCGATCAACTCCAACGCGCCGGAATGGTCGAAGTCGTCCCAGCGAGCGAACGCGCGGCTTAGCGCGAGAGCAAGAGAACATCGTTCTCGATCGGGGTCGTTCGCGTCGATACGGATGCGGTCCAACCCGTCTGCTGCTTCCCGATAGGAGTAACGCACCCACGCTTCGCGATAGGGTGCCATCGCACGATCCAGGCGCAACCGGGCCACACTGGCGGTCATTGCCTGCTCCGTGCCGGCCGCGACACGAACAAGGTCCGGGCGAGCACCCGAAACGAGTTGCAACTCCATGTCGTCCCGATCTAAAGCCACACAGACCAGCGCTGCTGTCATAGTCTTGGTCCCGCCAGTGTAATCCGCGAGGAATCGGACTTCGGAAAACTCTTTGGCGAGTCGGGTGACAGCGTTCCGCATGTTGAGAAAGGCGCCATCGAGGTCATCCGCTGGAACGATGCATGTCTCGTAGGTGTTTGGGTTCAGCTTGGCCAGAATGGTCAAGTTCGGTAAGGTCGGCTTGGGGTCGGAAGGCTTAGCGTTGATCACGGCTCCGTTGCCGATGACCTGAGAGATGGAACCCGTCTTTCCGGTATCGGGATCCTTGTCCGTGCAGAAGAAACAGATATAGTCCGGCGCGTTGGACCGGATAGCCTCGAGGACGGGCTGATGACTGCCTCCGACCGTACACAGCAGGATGAAGTTGCTCATGGAGTCTCCGTTTCCGACGCCTTGCTCAGATGTCCTTGACGATGCCCGTTTCGGCTTTTCCATTTCAAGGGGACGGCGAGCGCGAAAGCGGCCTGTACCGGATGGACATCCAGAGCAGACAGCGCAGAGCGAGCGTAGGTGCTCAATAAACGGTCCGGCCCCACTGCTCCCCCATAATACGGCTTGGGGTGTTGACCGGTATGAAAGCACGCGCCGGCCGCCAACACGACCTGGGGCCGCTTAAACACAGCGGAAGCATGAAAGTCAGGGGCGAGTTTTCCATACTTAACGAACAATCGCCAGAAACCCTCCGTGGGGTCGGTAGCCGCCGGTTGGAAAGTTGAGAGCGATATGAACCCGTCGGCACCGGAGACATCATCCAACTCGTGGCACGGTGTTGGGTGACCGTCGATTTCAAAACCACCATGACCCACGGACGCATCCGCTCCGTATCCTGTTCGGCCAAGCAACCCTAGAGCTTCGACCAGAACATCCATGCCGCCGTCAAAGACCCGCGCAATGATGGTCAGGTGATCATCGACTCCGCTGAGGCTCGAAAAAGGGACCTCGAAAAGTTCTCCACCCTCACCGGCAGTAATGGTAGCACGCGAGATGGTGTTACGGAGCCTCACGTAGTCATGGCTAGAAGCACTAGGTTTTTCCAGGAAGGGTCGTTGTCCGTCCTGAACCCGGCGAAAGTCGGCGGTTGTCAACAATCTGCGTTTCTTGACGTCCTTACGGCAATCTTCAGGCCAATCCCACCACAACGGCAAGCTGGCGGGTGCGGGCAGCGAATCGCCGGGAAACGCGTCGGAAATGACAAACCGAGGTTTGTGTGCCAGCCATGGTTCCAGGAAATCTCCGCGGAGCGCCTGCGGCCCTCGAGAATGCGACCATGCGTGCGCGAGGGCGCCGAGTAGAGAATCCGCCTGCCAAGGCGTGGTCCAAACTCCGAGGGGTCTCAATTTCAGGCGGACCAATGTTTCCATGCCGCTCCATCCAGTTTGAAGTCGCCGAAACTCATCGCCCCCGACCCCCGGCTCGTTCCACCTCCGAGACCTGTCATCTGCACTAGATTCCACTGCTGTCCCACAAATTTTAAGCGACTGGGTGGGGTATTTGTGGGGGGGGGCTGGGGGGGGGCTGTGGCAGGAGCAGACCGAGGAGTGGTCGGCGCTCGAAGAGATTGAGTTGGAGGAGGCGGAGGATCTGATAGAAGGAGAGGGACAAGCGATTGAGGAACTTGATGTAGGCGACGAGGAGGTAAACACACAGGGC
>JAJEAI010000110.1 GCA_022824205.1 Candidatus Binatia bacterium | reverse complement strand
CGACCGTCCGCAGCGTCGGCGAGCGGCCCTGCGCGATCTCACGCATCAGGTTCGGGTCGCCCAGCGCCTTGCGGCCGAGCGTGGACAGGGGCATCCCCGTGCTTTCGATGAACGCGTCCAAGCGCGACCTGAAGTGCCCTTCCAGCGTCTTCATGCCCCAAACGTTGAAACGCTGTTCGCAAGGGGGTCAACTGGTAGGAAAAACCCGACATTCCAGAGCGTTCCTGAGCGTTCCAGCGGTGGGGTCAACCCGTTGGCCGCCGTCGCCAATCGCGCCCCCATGCCCCCAAATCGGCGGCGAATCGGCCGGTGCACCACCGCACCGGGGTCGTGGGTTGTAGCAGGCGGGAAATGCAGGTAGACTCCCACACCATGACACAAGAGAACGACAAGGCTCTGGACCCGGTGCGCAGACGGCTGCTCCAGCTACTGGCTGCCAACGGCTCGAACCTGCGAACCGCTTCGCTCGCCATGGGGCGGAACGCCGCCTACCTGCACCAGTTCATCAAACGGGGAACGCCGAAGGTCCTCGGCGAGGATGACCGCGAGATCCTTGCCGAGCATCTGGGGTGCAGGCCCGACCTGCTCAAGCACGACCGGAAAGTCCGGCTCGGGGCGCATTCCAAGCCGCCGCCCGCTTCCGGCCCCTACTCCGCCCCGAAGGGCTACAGTGCCGTGCCGGAGGCCGACCTCCGGAGGGCGGCTGCCGCCGGAGCCTGGAGGGGCGATCTGGAGGAAGCGAAGGAACCCTGGCTGTTCGCCGATCCGCTCATCCGCCACGAGCTGCGGGCCGAGCCCGGCGACCTGTGGATGATTCCGGTGGACGGGGACTCGATGGAGCCGGTCCTCGCGAGCGGTGACCGTATTCTGATCGACGTGAGCCGGACGGTGCCGGTGCCGCCGGGGATCTTCGTGATCTGGGACGGCATGGGACTCGTCGCGAAGCGGATCGAGCATGTGCCGCACTCCGACCCGCCCAAGGTCGTGCTCGGGTCCCTAAACCCCGCGTACGACAGCTACGAACGCCTCGCCGAGGAGGTCCGCGTCGTTGGGCGCGCCGTCTGGGTCTCCAGAAGGCTGTAGGACGCCTGCGGCCCGAGACACGACGCCTGCGTGCCGTTCAGTTCGGATTGCGTGATCGCCGAAGCGCGGAATTCACTCCGGCGAGGCTGGCCGAATCAAACATTGGTGCCGCCCGGCGTGGCGCATGCGGAAGGGCGCGGTTTCGGGGAACGCCATCGGCACGACGGGTGACAAGCTCTCCAAGGAGGGGGCGCGTTATATTGGCTGACCCGATTCCCGATGGAGAGAGAGATGCGGTGAGAAGATTGTCCAAGCACTCCAACAACCGCCGCTTCGCGTCGCCGAACGGCGGCATCGGGGCGGTCGAAGGCCGGACAGTCCCGGATCAAGGCCTCGGAGGGATCGAGTGGTCTCCGATTCCGCCGGGCGGCGAATCGTAACCCGTGGGTCGCCACGAGCGGTTGGTTCGGACCATACTCGGCGGGCGTTCGGACGCGAACATCCGCTTTCGTGATCTGTGCGCACTGATGCGGTATCTTGGATTCGAGGAGCGGGTGCGCGGGAGCCACCACCTCTTCGACCGGGAAGGCGTCGTGGAAATCGTCAACCTGCAAAGCCGTGGCGGCCACGCCAAACCCTATCAGGTGAGGCAGGTCCGGCGGTTGATCCTCAAGTACAAGCTGGGAGCGGACGACTGATGTACAAATACGAGATCATCCTCTACTGGAGCAACGAGGACGAGGCCTTCGTCGCCGAGGCACCCGAGTTGCCCGGGTGCATGGCGCACGGAGACGATCAGGAGACCGCGTTGGGCAACATCAAGGATGCGATGCGGTTCTGGATCGAGAGGGCACGGGAGTTGGGGCGCCCCGTGCCGGAGCCGAAGGGCGAGCGCCTCATGTTGGCCTGACCGAGGCGTGGGCGACCTCAACCCCACCCCAACAGCCCCGCCCGAACCGCTGGGTCCCGTCTGGCAGCACCGCTCGAAGCCAAGGCCGGTGCCACCGTGTCCTCGGCGACCGTGACCGATACTCGCCGCCTGAGAAGCCGGAAGCCGCCGGACGGCGGGCATGTCGGCTTGCCCGAACGAGACCCCCGCATCGGCGAGATGGTGCGCGTCCGCACCCGCCGCTGGCTGGTCGAGGAAGTCACCGAGTCCGCGAACGGCGGGTCGTCACGCGTGCGGCTTGCCTGCGCGGACCGGGTCCGGAAAGTCCTACCTGGCTTGCGCGCTCGGCCACCAGGCCTGCCGCCTCGTCATCACCCACCCGCTGCCTGGCCCTCCACCGTACGTCCCGGAGTATCCGGTCATGTCCGTCACCTTGCGCGCTCTGCCGCAAGGCTTCGATCTGTCCGGAGTGCCGCCGCCGTGCCGTCTCGGACTGCGCGCGGCGCGAATTGGATCCCCACTACGGTTTGCAACCGGTTTCACACGAGGATAATTGCCACGGCTATGGCCGAACGCTTCACTACCATCATTGCTCTCGCAGCCACGGCGCTCACAGCACTATCTGTTCCCGCGATGGCCGTTGCTCAGTCCGCCTGCAACGCTGACGGTCTCCGGCGGGAGGATGTCGGCCAGGGTCGCCTCGCGGTTAGTGTCGACGGACAGTGGCGGTTGTTCGCCGAATACGAGGAGGGACCCCCGCCCGTCCTTGAGATCGGCGGGCTCCAGGAAGTATGCGTCGCTTGGGAAGCACCGCCGTACCGTGGTGCCAACCGACAGATCGTATATGCCAGCACCAGGTATAGGGACGAACAGCCGTTGTGGCTCTTCAGAAACAATGCGGGCGCCGGCATTCCGTTCGTCGGCAACCTGCTGGGCGGTGATTATGCATTTGACGCACACCGCCGGAGCCGCTAACGTTCCTAAGTGGATGCGTTATCGGTAGTTCCGTCGTGCTCGGCCAAGAAGCGGTCAGCTTCTTTGAGCACACGCTTGCCGAGGACCGCTTCCATGATCTC
>JAJEAI010000018.1 GCA_022824205.1 Candidatus Binatia bacterium | reverse complement strand
TGAGAGGGACGGAGTTGGCCGAGGCCCAGTACCGGACGCTGCGGACGCGGCTGTTGAAGGTGGCGGTGAGCCTGCGCATCACGGTGCGCCGGGTGTGGCTGTCGTTCCCGTCGGCGTGGCCGTGGCAGGGAGTGTTCGCAGAAAGTCTCGCCCGGCTGCGGGCCGCGCCCGCTTGAAGGCTGCGGGACGGTGCCGACCCGACAGCAGGGGGTGTGACTGCGGTCCAGTGGAATGACCGCCAGGGGTGGTGTGTCCTGGCAGGACGGATTGGGAGCGAGAACCGCTCGGTTCGCCCCACCAGGGTCATCACCGGCCCTACGAAAACCCTCTGCGGACCAGAATTGAACCCCTATGGCGCCTCCTGCCCCGCTGATACCCTCTTCCCTACGCCGCAAACCCGCCTTGGTGAAATATCCGGGTTAAGTGTGGGCAACAAGCGGGACTCCTATAGACAACGATGGAATGCTCGGGGCTTCTGCATCATCGGGCTGCAAAACTGATCGCACCAAGAATGGTCCCGCTCCGAACAACTCCACGCCAGCTCTTACCCCCTGCTCGTACATTCAACCCCTCCACGTCCCTTCTCCCTCGTGGACCGTCGGCGGGTCGTTGAAGGGGTTCAGGATGGACACGGTCATTTGCTGGAAGTCGCGGACGTTGCGGGTTGCGACGGTCAGCCCGTTGACGATGGCGACTGATGCGATCAAGGCATCCTGTATCAGCGTGTCGGATTTTCGGTGCATGAGCCGCGCCCACACCTTGAAAGCGTTGGCGTCAACCGGCAAGACGCTGTAGGTGGTGAGGAGCGTGTCCAACCATGCTTCCAGTTCCTCGGCCTTGGCGGCGTCTTGTTCACGAGTAATCTCGATCCCCGCCTGGATCTCACCTACAGTGACCGCGGAGACATGGAGTTGATGCGCAGGCAGGTCTTGGATCCAATCCAAGACCGCCGGATGGGGACGCGCACGGCGCAGTTCGGAGACGACGTTGGTGTCGAGGAGATACAAGGGCCAACTTAGTCGAATCGCGGCGCCGGACGCCGTCGCATTCTCCGTCGCGGGGGCGTGAGAGTCTCCGCACGAGCCTCCGGTGCCAGAAGCACATCCTTGAGGCTAGGCCGGGTGTTCCTTTGAAGACGGCGCCACTCCTCGATGGGGACCAATACAGCGGCCTCCACGCCACGTTTGGTGACGATTTGCGGCCCATTCACCAGAGCGGTTTCAAGCATTTTGCTGAAACGCGCCTTTGCGTCTTGCACTTGCCAAGTGTTGTCCATGCCTCCACCAAGCGGCCAGGATACTAGACTGACTAGATAGCAGACTAGTCTTTCTCAAACCGTAAGTCAAGCCATACACCACCGGCCCGGGCGAGGACGACAACGAACGGGCCGTTTCATGCGGCCCGCATCAACCCTGCCTGCGACCTCCTACTTCGGCAGCTTGTCGTCGATCCCCTTGACGTACCAGTTCATGCCCAGCAGTGTCCCGTCGTCGAGGTGCTTGCCCTTGGCGACGGCCAGGGAGCCGTCCTGCTTGTGGATGGGGCCGGCGAAGACGTGCATCTTGCGGGAGCGGATCTTCTCCTCGGTGGCCTTGGCCATGGCTGCGACGTCGGCGGGCATGTTGGTGTAGGGGGCCATGCCGACCATGCCCGTGTCCATGCCGCCCCAGGTGTCGGTGGACTTCCAGGTCCCTTCGAGGACGGCCTTGGTGCGCCGGACGTAGTAGGGGCGCCAGTCGTCAATGATCGAGGTGAGCTGAGTCTTGGGACCGAACTTGATCATGTCGGACGCCTGGCCGAACGCCTGGATGCCTTTTTCGCCGGCAATCTGCATGGGTGCGGTGGAGTCGGTGTGCTGGGAGAGGATGTCCGCTCCCTGGCCGATGAGTACCTTGGCGGCGTCGGCCTCCTTGCCGGGATCGAACCAGGAATTCACCCACACGGTCTTGACCTTGAAGTCGGGGTTGATGGACTGGGCGCCGAGCATGAAGGCGTTGATGCCGCGCACCACCTCGGGGATCGGGAACGAGGCAATGTAGCCGGCGACGCCCGTCTTGGACAACCTGGCGGCAATCTGGCCGATGACGTAGCGGCCTTCGTAGAAGCGCGACGAGTAGGTCGCGACGTTCTTGGCGCGCTTGAAACCGGTGGCGTGCTCGAACATGACCTTGGGGAAGCGCTTGGCCACCTTGATGGTGGGGTCCATGAATCCGAAGGACGTG
Organism: Candidatus Binatia bacterium; assembly: GCA_022824205.1. Classification (GTDB taxonomy): domain Bacteria; phylum Desulfobacterota; class Binatia; order UBA9968; family JAJDTQ01; genus JAJDTQ01. The sequence continues at coordinate 29,570 of JAJEAI010000018.1, read as the reverse complement.
GTGAAGATCAGGCCTGCGCCTTCACGGGCCAAACGCGTGATGGCGCGCTCCGTGTCCGGACCCTCGGTAACCTTCTCGATGTAGAGGGTCTTCACCTGCTTGCCCAGGGCCTTCTCGACGGCGAGGCGTCCCTGGTCGTGCTGGTAGCTCCAGCCGTGGTCGCCGATGGGGCCGACGTAGATGAAGCCGACCTTCAGGGGGTCCGCCCCGAACGCGGATGCGGTGACGAGAGACAGGGCAAGAACGGCCGCCAGCACGATGAGCTTTCTCATTGTTCCTCCTCCGGATGGGTGAATGGCACGGTTGAATTTCAGCGGTCGGGCACGAATGTTTGACCGATACAAGCAGGTGTGTTCACTTTCGTCAAGGTACGGTTGCCGGAAATGGCCAGCAGCGCGGCGATGGTCACCAAGTACGGCAGCGACGCCAGGAACTGCGGCGCGATGGCGACGCCGATCGCCTGGGCGTAGAGGCCCATGATCCACACGGTGCCGAACAGATAGGCCCCCACGGCCACGCGATTCGGCGACCAGGTGGCGAACACCACAAGCGCCAGCGCAATCCAACCGCGTCCGGCGGCCATGTTCTCGATCCACTGCGGTGTGTAGACCAGCGACAGGTACGCGCCAGCCAATCCGGCGCAGGCGCCGCCGAAGGCGATGCAGCGGTAGCGCACCCCGGCCACGTCGTAGCCCAGTGCATGGGCGGAATGATGGTTGCTGCCGACGGCCCGGATCACCAGCCCCGAGCGCGTCCTCTTGAACATCCAGGCGACGGCCGCGGTGATGGCCACGGAGGCGTACACGAGCACGTCCTGGGCGAAGAGCACCGGACCGACCAGCGGCAGGTCGCTCAGCCACGGGAGGTACACCGCTCCGAGCTTCACCCCCGGAAGCCCGGTGAAGGACTGGCCGATGAGCCCCGAGAGGCCGATGCCGAAGAGCGTGAGGGCCAGGCCCGTGGCCATCTGGTTGGCTGCCAGGGTCTGGGTGAGGAAGGCGAAGAGCAGCGCCATGGCGACGCCGGTGGCGATGGCCGCGGCCACGCCGACCGCGGCCGACCCGGTGGTATGGGCGGCCGCGAACCCGGTGACCGCCCCCATGATCATCATGCCCTCGACCCCGAGGTTGAGCACCCCGGACCGTTCCGTCACCAACTCGCCCACGGCCGCCAGCAGCAGCGGCGTCGATGCCGTGATGATGGTGAGCAGGACCGCTTCCAGCCCGTTCACCGCGCGGCCCCCTCGCTCGCCGCGCGCGACCCGGCGTCCTCGATCCCCAACGGCGGCGCCGCCCCCTGCCCCGACGAGGAGCCTTGCGTCCCCCGTTCCAAACGCACGCGGCAGCGGACCAGCGTGTCGCAGGCGAGGATGAGAAACAGCAACACCCCCTGGAACACCTGCGCGGTCTTCTCGGAAATGGACAGCTCCACCTGGGCGGCCTCGCCGCCGAGGTAGCAGACGGCCAGCACCAGCCCGCCGAACAGCGCTCCCAGCGGGTTCAGGCGTCCGAGGAACGCCACGATGATGGCGGTAAACCCATAGCCGGGCGAGATGGTGGGCTGGAGCTGACCGACGGGCCCGGCCACCTCGCAGATGCCCGCGAGCCCGGCCAGAGCGCCGGAGATGCCGAAGCACAGCCACGTGGTTCCAGGCACGGAAAAGCCGCCGAAGGTGCTCGCGCGCGGCGCCTCTCCCCTCGCCCGGATCTCGAAACCCTTGAGCGTGCGCGCCATGAACACGGCCAGCACCGCCGCCACGACGAGGGCGAAGACCGCGCCGAGATGCACCCGACCGTCGCCGAAGGTGGCCAGCAAATGCCAATCGTTGAAGCTGATGGACTTGGGGAAGTTGAAGCCCTGCGGGTCGCGCCACGGCCCGCGCACGAGCCAGTCCAGGAGGTACTGGGCCACGTACACCAGCATCAGGCTGGTGAGGATCTCGTTGGCGCCGAAACGATTGCGCAGGAGCGCCGGAACGGCCGCCCATGCCATGCCGCCGAGCATGCCCAGGAGCAGCATGGCGGGGATGGCCAGGGAGGAGTCCCAGTGGGGCGCCAGGATGGGGATGGAGCCGCCCGCCAGGGCGCCGGCGATGAGCTGGCCTTCGGCGCCGATGTTCCACAGGTCGGCCCGGAAGCAGATGGCCAGGCCCGCGCCGATCAGCACCAGCGGCGTGGCCTTGACGATGAGTTCCTCGATGGACCACAGCGTGGTCAGGGGTCCGATGAAATAGACGTAGATGGCGTGCAGCGGATCGATGCCGCGGACCGCGAACAGGATGCACCCGAAAAGAACGGTGAGAGTCACGGCGAGGAGCGGAGAGGCGACCTGCATCCACCGGTTGCGCTCCGGGCGCTTCTCCAGCACCAGCCTCACGTGCGTGGGTCCCGGGCCGGCCCGGGACTGGCTTCGTGCGCCCCGGCCATGAGCATACCGATGCGCTCGCGATCGATGCCGTCCGCCGCAAAGGTGTCCGACAGGACGCCGCGGGAGATGACCGCGATACGGTCGGCGATCTCGAAGATTTCGTCCAGGTCCTGGCTGATGACCAGCACGGCCGCGCCCTCCCGGGCGCGGTCCACCAGCGCCTGCCGGATGAGCGCGGCGGCGCCGGCGTCGACGCCCCAGGTGGGTTGGTTGATGACCAGTATCCGGGGTTTGCGGTCCAGCTCGCGTCCCACCACGAACTTCTGGAGGTTGCCGCCCGACAAGGCATTGGCTTCCTGGTCCTGGCGGCTGAAGCGCACGTCGAAGCGCTTGGTGACCCGGGCCGCAAGGGCACGGGTGCGGCCACCGTTGATGAAGCCGGTGCGCACCAAGCCATCGCCCGAGGCGTGGCGCGTAAGGAGCACGTTCTCCCCCAGACCGAAGCCGGGAACGGCGCTGTGTCCCAGTCGTTCCTCGGGCACGAACGCGGCCCCCAGCCGGCGGCGTTCGGTGATGTCCCGGGAGCCGCACGGTTCGCCGGCGATGGTGACGGACTCGGGGGTGGGTGCCGGCCGTTCGCCCGACAGCACCTCGAACAGCTCGGACTGGCCGTTCCCGGCCACGCCCGCCACCGCGGTGACCTCGCCGCCGCGGACCTCCAGGGACAGGTTGCGCAACGGGACTCCGAAGGCCCCGGCGGCCGGCAGGGACAGGCGGGTGACGGTCAACGCCGCGACCCCGGAAGGTTCGCGCGCGGCGACGCACACGGACTGCACGTCCGCCCCCACCATGAGGCGCGCCAGCGACCCCGCGGTCTCGGCGCCCGGGTCCACCTGGGCCACCACACGGCCATGACGCAGGATGGTTGCGCGGTGACACAACTCGCGCACCTCTTCCAGGCGGTGCGAAATGTAGAGCACCGCGCAACCCTCGTCCGCCAACCGCCGCAGGGTGACGAAGAGCTGCCGCGCCTCCTGTGGCGTAAGGACCGCGGTGGGCTCGTCCATGATCAGCAGGCACGGCTCCTGCAAGAGGCAGCGCACCACCTCGATGCGCTGGCGCACTCCCACGGGAAGGTCCGCCACCAGGGCCGTGGGGTCCAGCGGCAGCCCGTACTCCTCCGATACCCGGGCAACGCGTCCGGCCAACGCTTCCCGGTCGAACCGTCCCGGCACGGCCAGGGCGATGTTCTCCACCACGGTCAGCGCGTCGAAGAGCGAGAAATGCTGGAAGACCATGCCGATGCCGAGAGCGCGCGCCGCCGCCGGGCTCGGCACCGTCACCGCCTCGCCGTGCCAGCGCAGACGCCCCGCGGTGGGCTGCAGCGAGCCGTAGATGATTTTCACCAGGGTGGACTTGCCGGCGCCGTTCTCGCCCAGCAAGGCGTGGATCTCGCCCGGACGAAGCCGCAGCGACACCCGGTCGTTGGCCGTGAAGTCGCCGAAACGCTTGACGATCTCCTCGGCTTCGAGAAGGTGGCCCGCAGCGCCGTCGTCCGTGTTCTCCATGATCGCGGTCTGCCCTGATCCTACAATATGCAGCGTTACCCGGGACGGGGACGCACTATATATGGTGTCGCTCGGGGATGCAACCTCGAAAAGCGCGCGTCACAGCCGCAGCATGAAGGGCGTGACGCCGAGCTTGTGCTTGATGATCTCGTCACGGGTCAACCCGTGAAGCTCGTGCGGGAACACCAGCCAGCGATCGGTCTCGTGCACGTAGTAGTCGGGTTCGCGCCCGGTGCGGTTGTTGTCCGGCTTGTAGTACACGGTGGCCACGCGGGTGTCCACGGGAGCGTTGCGCCGGGACTTGCGCTTGAGATGCGCGAGCACGGCCTCGATGCTGAGACCGGTATCGAACACGTCGTCGACGATGAGCAAGCCCTGGTCCGCCTCGACGTTGTCGATGATGTACTGCATGCCGTGAACACGGATCCGGGAATCGGTCCGTCCGATGCCCTTGTAGAACGAGGTTCGGATGGCGATATGGTCGGTCTCGACGCCGAAATAGTCGAGCAGTTCCTGCACCGCGATGCCCACCGGCGTGCCGCCGCGCCAGATGCCGACGATGAAGCTCGGACGAAAGCCGCTCTCCAGTATCCGCATCCCGAGCCGGAAGGAATCCTCGAGCAGCGACTGTGCGCTGATGTAGGTTTTCCGGCTGGTGGCGGGCTCGGTATGGGATACGGGCTCGACGGGATACTCGGCCATCGACGGTTCCTCTCGACGGATGTGCTTGGATGCGCCGGGTGCGGCGCGGGTTGCAGAGCGTTTACCCCCTTTTATCGGAAATACGACATAGTGCAAACAGGGACGGAAAGAGGCCCGTTTGATCAAGACGCGACCTGCCTCTAGACTATCCTTGTGTCCACGAATCGCAGGACAACCGCACCGCTCAAGCCCCCGCCTTCAACGCCCCGGTTTCATCAGATGCTTCACCTGGGCGCGGAACTACCCGTCCTGTTGCACGAGTTGCTCCGGAAGTATGGGGACTTCATGCGCTGGCGTGGGTTCCGCGATGTCTACCTGGTCAACCATCCCGACTTCATACGCCCGGTCATGACACGGGACTACCGGTATTTCTCCAAGCGCATCCTCGACTACCGCGTACTGGCGCGAATCATGGGCAACGGCCTCGTCACCAACGACGGCCCCCACTGGATGCAACAGCGTCATCTCATCCAGCCCATGTTCGCTAACCGTCGCGTCAACGAGTTCGACGGCACCATCAACGCGCTGACCTCCTCCTTGATGGACCAGTGGGAGACCCGGACCGGAGGAGAGAGAGTCCGAATCGACCGGGAAATGAGCCGGCTGACGTTCCGGATCGTCGGCGCGACGCTGTTCGGCAGCGACCTCGACCCTCACGGCGACGAGATCGCGGAGATCATCGAGGTGGCCAACCTGCAACCCCTGGAAATCCGGGCGCTGATGACCCTGTGCTCGTGGGTCCCCACGCCCCACAACCTGAAGTGGCGCCGCGCGGTAAGGCGGCTCGATCAAATAGTATACGGGTTGATCCAGGCGCGCCGGCACCGCGGCGTGGGCGACGACGACATCCTTGACCGCCTGATCCACGCGCTCGACGAGGGGGCCGGCGAGGGACTGGACGAGAAGCAGATGCGCGACGAGGTGGTGACCCTGATGCTGGCAGGCCATGAGACCTCAGCCAATGCCCTGGCCTGGACTGTGTACTTGCTGTCCACGCATCCCGACGTGGAGGCGCGGCTGGCCGAAAGCCTGGACGCGACCCTGAACGGCGCGCCCGCCACCGCCGCCGACCTCCCGCGGGTCCCGTACCTGAAACAGGTGGTGCAGGAATCCATGCGCCTCTATCCGCCGGTGTGGAGCTATGCGCGGCGGGCGGAGCGGCAGGAGGAGTTCAACGGCTGGGTGCTGCCCGCCGGCGCCTATGTCGCCGTGGTGCCCTACTCCCTCCACCGGCATCCGGAGTTCTGGCCCGACCCCAACCGCTTCGATCCCGACCGCTTCGACCCGAACGCCGGCGAGGCCCGCCATCCCTTCTCCTATCTGCCCTTCGCCGCCGGACCGCGCACCTGCATCGGCGCCGGCATGGCCATGCTCGAAACCCAACTGGTGCTGGCCCAGATCCTGCAGCGCTTCAAGATCCGCGTGGTTCCCGACCACCCCATCGAAACCACCGGCAAAGTCACCCTGAAACCGCGTCACGGGATTGTGGCGACTCTGAGCCGGCGGGTGCCGATTCGCCTCAGGAAACCGTCCGCGCCAGCGTGAGTGCTCGGACTTCGCGAGCGCCCGCGCGCAACAGCACGCGGGTGCACTCGTTGAGAGTGGCCCCGGAGGTGTAGATGTCGTCCACGAGCAGAATGCGCATCCGCGCGACCGTGCGGACCCGAGCGACGGCGAACGCACCTCTTACGTTCGGCCCGCGTTCCCGCAAGCTCAACGTGCTCTGCGGCGCGGTCTCGCTCTTCCGCGTCAGGACAAAGGGATCGATGGGAATGCTCCACGCGCGCCCTACCTCCCGTCCCAGCAGGACGGACTGGTTGAAACCGCGCCAGCGAAGCCGCCGCGGGTGCAGCGGTACCGGAACGACGACGTCGAAGCCGGACGCCCCGAACCACGGCTGGCACGCCTGAACCATGAGCTGTCCAAGAGGCTTCCCGAGGGACGCCTGCCGGCCGTACTTGAACCGGTGGATCACCTGCCGCAACGGGTGCGAGGCGTCCGTTTCCCGCGGGTAGCACCCCCAGCTCCGCGCCATGGAAAAGGCCGGCGGCCGCAGCAGGCAACCCCCGCACAGGTGGTCGGCCCCCCAATCGTGCAGGTACGGCCGCCCGCAGCGACGGCACAACGGCGGCCGCGCCAACTGGATCCGTTCGCGACAGGAAGAGCAGAAGGCACCGGGCGAGTTGGCCGGGAGCCACGCCTCGCAGGCGATACAGCAAGGGGGGAAGACGATGTCCAACACCGCCTTGAACACCGGACGGACCCACCTTGCCGGCCACCGGGAGCCGCACGAATCTGCCTTGTCCACATAGGACGGAATCGGCAGCCATGCGGAACTCTTTAGGCTTGTCAACTTTGGACCATTTGATTTGACTATGTTATCGTTTGACGTATGGAACGGATCCAGATCTCCAAGTTCAAGGCCACGTGTCTGGCCGTGCTCGATCGGGTGGGCAAGACGCGAACACCGGTGTTGGTGACGCGGTTCGGTAAGCCGGTGGCGCAGATTGTTCCGCCTCCTCCCCCGCACCGGCGCGAGGATTGGCTGGACTGCATGAAAGGGCGAGGCCGAATCGTCGGCGACATTGTGGCACCCGCGGCCGAGCCATGCGAGTGGGAAGTCCTCGGGTCGGAACCGGATGCTTGATGAAGCTCTTACTCGACACCCACGTGTGGCTCTGGAGCATCCTGGAGTCCTCACGGCTATCCCCTGCGGTACGGAACGCGATCGCGTCGCGCGAGAACGAGTTGTGGCTATCGCCCATCAGCCTTTGGGAAACACTTCTGTTGGCCGAGCGTGGCCGCATCGAGCTGGATGGCGACCCTCATGCATGGATAGGTGACGCGCGCAACGCCACACCGACAATCGAGGCACCGTTGACTTTCGAAGTCGCGCTCGCCAGCCGAACCGTCTCATTGCCGCATGAAGACCCCGCCGACCGCTTCATCGCCGCAAGCGCGAGGGTCTACAACCTCGTGCTGGTCACGGCGGACAGACGACTATCCCAATGCCTCGAGGTGGACGTTTTCCGGTGGCGTTAGCCCGGGGAGGATGAAGGGGCCACGATTCAGCCTTACAGGTAGTCCTCCAGCTTCACCTCGTCCATGAAGGGGTACTCCAGCAACTCGTATTCCGCGGGGTCGACGTCGTCCGGGATGGTGGCGTCGATGCCCATCTTGGAGGTGGTGGGGAGGGCGCCCTTGGGCAGCCGGGAGGCCTTGAGGGTGGGGTCGAGGTGCTTGCCGCGGGCGCCGGAGACGATGATGACGTCCTCGTCGGGCTGGACCCGGAAGGCCATGGCGCGCTCCACGGCCATGGGGTCGGTGAGGTCCACGTCACCGTCGGTGACCACCACGAGCTTGAGGGCGTGGAGCGACATGAGGGCCAGGAGCGCGTTCTTCCCTTCCCCCGGGCGCTTGTCGATGGCGGCATAGAGGTGCCAGTAGCAGGCGCTTCCCGGGGTGGCGTAGACCGCGACGGTCTTGACGCTGGCCTCGCGCAGCGCGCGCCATCCCGCGGCCTCCAGCGGCGGCGCCTCCAGCCAGTCGTTCTCCCACGGCATCAGGATGGTTTGCAGGATCGGGTCTTTCCGGTGCGTTACCGCCTTGACCTTGAAGACGGGGTTCCAGCGGATCGAGCACTGGTGCCCGGTGAAGTCGCCGTAGCGCCCCTCGTCGATGGTCCAGCCGTCGGTGGAGATCTCCCCTTCCAGGACCATCTCCGCGTGGGCGGGCACCTCCAGGTCCACGGTCTTGCACTTCACCAGCGGCACCGGCCGGCCGTAGAGGGCACCGGCCACCGCGAACTCGTCGTAGCCAGGCGGCGCCTTGTAGGCGGCCGCGATGATCTCCGGCGTGCCGGTGCCGAAGGCGACGGCAATGGGCATGGGCTCGCCGCGCCTGAGCGATGCCTCGTAGCTGAAGCGCATGTCGGAGGGCGACACCAGGTCGATGCTGGTCTCCCGCGAGGTCCGGTACATGAGACGGTAGCAGCCCGCGTTGCGCCGTCCGGCCGCGTCCTTGGAGACAGAGATCCCGGCGGAGAGATACGGGCCGCCGTCCTTCCGGTGCTGAAAGGGAATGGGCAGCTCGGTGAGGTCCACCTCCTCGCCGACCTTCACCACATCCTGGACCGGACCGCCCTCCACCACTTGGGCCTCCATGGGGTTGTCCAGGGCCTCCATGAACGTGCGTCCCAGCTCCCGCTGGTCACAACCGAGCCCCAGCGCCACCCGCTGGCGCGAGCCCACCAACCCGCCCACCACCGGCATGGCGTAGCCCTCGACGTTCTCCATGAGCAACGCGGTGTCGGCCTGCGCCAGCAACGTGTTCAGGTAACGGGCCTCCACCGGTTTGGTGATGTGCCGGAGCTGGCCCTCGGACTCCAGCAACGCCAGCAGCCCGCGCATGTCGTGGTAGGGAAGCGTATTGGTCTCGCCCATGGCGTTCATCCTTCGATACTGCTTCGCTTCGTCTGCCCGATCCGGTCGAAAAGCTCAAGACGCGGGCCGGAGGGTGTTCCGCGTCATTGCCGAACGTACGAGTCGGGGTACGCGTTCAGTGCATTTAGGAGCCGCCGTCCACCAGCAGCGTCTGCCCGGTAATGAAATCGGCGGCATCGGAGAGGAAGAACATCACCGCGCCGTGCCCTCGACCCCGATCGGGGGCAGGAATCCAGGTCGGGCGAGGTGGACATTGAGGAGTCCGTGGCGTTCACCTTGAAGTGCCCTCTTCCACCACCTGTTTGGCCACGTAGCGGCCGGTCTCGATCTCGCGGTCGAGCGCGTCCGCTTCCCGCAGTTGCCCCCAGGCCTGCAGCACGACCCGGTAGGGCTCTCCCTTGAAGTGAAGCAGGATGTCCTCGAAGTGGAGCGGGCCGTCCTTCAGCCGCTCCAGGATCTTGTCCGCCAGCGCTTCGGGGTTCATGCCGTATCCGTCACAGGTTCAGGAACCGCCGGCCGTTGACGCTCAGGATCTTCCACTTGAGCTCCTCCGACAGGTCGTCTCGCTCCAGGATCTCCTGCTTGGCGCCCTCGCGGGCTTCCGCGTGGGGCATGTCGCCTTCGAACAGCAGGCGATCCTCGCCCAAATACTCGACCACCTGGGGCAGGTAGATCTCGTCCGCTTCCGGGGTGAAGTACAGGTCGCTCTGCTTCAGGGTCTCGGACACGGGCTGCTTGACGGGCAGCGGCAGGCCGAGAGCGCTGTCCGCGTGGTGGTAGTGGTCGATGCGTTGCACCAGGTAGGGGAGCCACTGCACGCCGATCTCCATGAAGGCGACCCTGAGACGGGGATGCCGCTCCAGGATGCCGCCGCCCAGGAAGCTGTAGAACCCCATCATCACCGGGAGGGTGAAGCCCAGGGCGCGGGAGCCCGAGACGTCGTCCAGGCTGCGGGTAATGCCGGGGTGGCTCCAGCCCGCATGGATGGCCAGCGGCACGCCCAAGCGCTCCACTTCGGCGAAGAACTCATCGTAGTAGCGGTCGTGCAGCATGGTCTCGCCCACGGTGCCGTAGATGCCGGCCACGGAGGCGCCGAGCTTCAGGCTGTGGTTCAGCTCGTCGATGGCCAGGCGCGGATCCCGCATGGGCAGGATGGCGCCCCACTTGAGGCGGTCCGGGGCTTCCGCGCAGGCCGACGCCATCCAGGTGTTGTAGCTGCGCATGAGCGCGGCCTCGAACAGGAGGTCGTCGGTGACCGGTTGGAGAAAGACCGTCGAGAACACCACCTGCACGTCGATGCCCACCGCGTCCATGTCCTTCAGGCGCGCGGGGATGTCGGTCATGGTCTGGGAGCCGATGCTGAACTCCTTCTGGGTGGCGAAGCGCATCTCGATCGGAGTGCCGTACACCAGGTTTCCCCGGCCGACGGGCTTCGGATAGACGGTGCCGTCGATGTACCAGAAGGCGTTGATGCCACCCAACTCCGGCAGGTCTTTCGCCACCACCGGGAAGGGCTTCCGATCGGCGTATTTCGCGTCCAGGTGATCCCAAGCCTCCTTGGGTTCTTCCACGTGCGAGTCGACGTCGATGACCGGCATTCCATCCGTGCTCACGGTAACCTCCTCGTTGATTTACGCGGGCCGGCGGTCAAGCCTACCCTGTCACGCCCACAAGACTCCGGCTACGCCGTCCGTGTACACTCCCGCTCCAGCGTTCGAAGCTCGCTCCTGCTCAGTGGAAACCCGAACTGCTCGTTGCGCATGCGCAGACGCTGGGAGGACACGTCGGCGATAATGCGCCGCGCGCGGTCGTGGTCCTTGCGGGTCCTGGCCAGCGCCGCCAGTTCGTTGGCGTCGCTGTGCTTGGTCTCATCGCGGTGGATGCGGCCGAAGATGGACGCGATGCGCCGGTTCGTGGAGCTCCCCTTCAGGTGCCGGCACACCTCGTACAAGGCGCCCCCGCCGCCCTCGGTCAGAGTGATGGCGGCGCGCTCCAACGCCTCGTCGCGCCGCTGGATCTCGCTCGTGGTGATGCGCTCGGAGCCGTGCAGCAGCCCGGCATAGCTGCGCGAGTAGCGCGCCCGCACCTCGGCGAGCTTGCGGTCTTCCGGCAGCCACGTCAGGTCCTTCTGCGTCAGCCGCTCCCCGGTCAACTCTTCCAGGAAATCCATGATCAACCGCGCGTGGCTCATCTCGTCGCCGAGCTTGTGGCACAGCTCCTCGTAGTCGTGGCGGTCCACCTGCCGGTCGAGCTGCGGGTAGAGCTTGTCGAGGGCGTGGACCAGAGGTTGGATGGCCGAATATTCCTTGAAGGCCTGGGCCTTGAGCCACGGGATGTGGTCTTCGGGCGTGTGCGGCGTGGTGAAGTAGGTGGCGACGACTTCCCGCTCGGCCTTCCCGTAACCCTCGGCCAGCCGTTCCAATGCCTTGCCGTAATCCGTCATGCGTGCGTCCCGGTGAGGTCTCGTTCCGTCGCGGCGCGTTCCAACCCGCCTGCCTCGCTTCGCGCTATTCCGGCTTGGGAACGACGCTGCCGCACTCACTGCACGTGCGGAGCTTGTCGTCGCCGTAGAACTGCCGGTGGACCTGGCCCACGGGATCGTCGCTGTAGTTGCCCACCGTGACATCCACCTCGTAGACCTTCTTGCCGCACTTCTCGCAAAACCACATGAACCGGTCCTGCTCGCCGGGTTTGCGCACCCGCTCGAACACCAGGAACCAGGTGCCCGGGTCCACGCGCGGCGAGTGCGGTACGCCGCCCGGACACAGGGTCATCTGCCCCGCGCCCATGGTCACGACCTTTTCCTCGCCGTCACCGGTCAGGCAATGGAGGCGCTGCTCACCCTTCAACACGAGCGTCACCTCGTCGCTCGGGTCCACGTGAAAATCCATGCGGCGCGTGCGTCCACTGCTCAGGAACGCGATGGACTCCGAGTCCTGCCACACCACCGTGCGGCCGTTGCCTTCGGCTTCGGTCTTTTCCATCAACGCCGTGAGATCGATCGTCTCCATTGGCTTCATAATATCTCCTCGTTGGTACGAATTCTCATCCGAGCCGCGTCTTTGATACAGCCTGTTCCGCGGGAATCACCCACGTCGGCTTGCCGTCGACACAAAGGGAGACGAAAATGGGGCGCCGGCCCCCCGATGAGTCATTCCCGCGGAAGCGGGAATCCAGGGGTGGGGGGTGTGGCGGCCTCATTGCCGGCCCCACCCCGCCTGGATTCCCGCTTCCGCGGGAATGACTCATCGGGGTGTAGGGGGACTCCGTAACTACCAGATATCATTGAACAAGTTTTTGTTTTCATATCAATGACGAGAGGTGGGGACGCTGTATTGGTAACCTACTGAGTTATTTGGGCAATTGTTTATTCTCATAACAATGACGATATGAGGTGGCGGCGTTTGATGCAGTCCACGCTCTTGGCTATGTTGCCGTCTGGAGGTGGAATGCCATGAACGGGACGTTTCGGGAGTACATCGAGCTGCTGCGCGACAACGACGAGTTGCTGGACATACGCAAGCCCGTCGACCTGAGAGACGTGGCGGCGCTCACGGCGCAGAGCGACCGGGCGCTGCTGTTCGAGAACCCCGTGGGATACTCCATCCCGGTGGCGTGCGGGCTGCTGCAGAAGCGGGAGCGCCTGGGCCTGGCGCTGGACGCCCCCTACCCCGAGATCCACAAGCGTTTCCAGTTCGCCATGTCCAACTCCATCGACCCGGTGATGGTGGACGATGCTCCGGTAAAGGAGTTCATCCGGCAGGGCGACGACGTGGACCTGTTCAAGCTGCCGGTGCCGATCTTCTCCACCCTGGACGGCGCGCCCATGATCACCGCCGCGGTGGTGATCTCCGAGGACCCCGAGTACGGCATGAACGCGGGCTGCTACCGCCTGATGCTCAAGGAGCGCAACGTCACCGGCATCGACATCGTCACGCCCAACAACCTCCACAACTTCACCAGACGGGCGCTGGCGGAGAACCGCCCGCTGCCCATCTCGATTTCCATCGGCGTGCACCCGCGGGAGCTGATGGGGGCGCTCTTCAAGGCATCGCTGGGAACCAACGAGCTGGGTTTCGCCGGCGGCCTCGGCGGTCGACCGGTGGAGCTGACGCCGGGAGTGGCCGGGCCGGTGCCGTTCATCGCCGGCTCCGAGATCGTGCTGGAAGGCGAGATTCCGCCCGAGGGCTGGGTGCATCCCGAGGGCCCGTTCGGCGAGTTCTCCCGCCTTGTGGGCGGCACCCACCGGAATCCCAACGTCCACATCAAGTCCGTGCTGCACCGGCGCGACCCCATCTACTACGCGTTGCACATGCCCTGGGAGAACCTGTGGATGAGCGCGCCGATATACGAAGCGGCGGCATGGCGCGTGATGGCGGAAACCGGCGTCCAGGTCACGGCCATCAACGTGACGCCGGGCGGCTGCTGCCACTGGCACATCGTGGCTTCCATCAAGAAGAGCCCGGGCGACGGCAAGAACGCCATCGCCGCACTCCTGTCCATCGCCGACATCAAGTACGTGGTGGTCACCGACGACGACATCGACATCTTCGATCCCGTGGAGGTGGAATGGGCCATCGCCACCCGTGTGCAGGCGGACCGGGACACCGTAATCCTGTCCAACGCGCGCTCCAAGCCCCTGGACCCATCCATCCCGCCCAGCACCAACGGCGTCCCTACCACCGCCAAGATGGGCATCGACGCCACCATACCCGAGAACGTGCCGCGCTACCGCTACAACCGGATCATCTACCACAACCAGGGCAAGGCGGTGCTAGACGACTACCTGAGCGAGTCCCCGGCCGCACCCCAGCCGCCGGCGGCCGGCGACGACGCCGTCGAACGGCTGGCGGAACGGACCCTGGACATGCTGCGCGAGAAGCGGCTCACCTTCAGCGAGCTGCTGAACGCGTTCTCCGATCAAGCCTTCGCCACCGTCATGGCGCTGGTGGGGCGGCTCAACGAACGCAAGCAGATCACCCTGGACGAAGAGGGCAAGTACATGCCGGCGGAAGAGGCCTGAACCCCGCGGATGGTCTGTCGCGGGCAATGGGCAAAGAAAATTTAGAAAATTTGGCCCGGACAATGGGCGATAAGGGCCACAACGGTTTGCCGTGGGCAACGGGCAACAACGTGTAGGGGCGACCCGCGGTCGCCCCCGGTGCCCAGGCCCCGCCGCAAAAAAACGCCACCCCCGGCAGCAAGGAACAACCCGCGGACCACCGTCCGCATATACCGGACAACGCGCCCACCCTCGGGCTGAAAGGAGAAGGATCGTGTCGGCGGAACTGATTTTCTACACCAACCCGATGTCGCGCGGGCGCATCGTGCGCTGGATGCTGGAGGAATTGACCGTCCCGTACCGCACCGAACTGGTGGAGTACGGCCCGATGATGAAGTCGCCGGAGTACCTGGCCATCAATCCCATGGGCAAGGTGCCGGCCATCCGCCACGGCGACACGGTGGTCACCGAATGCGCCGCGATATGCGCCTACCTCGCCGATGCCTTCCCCGCCGCGGGGCTGGCGCCGCCGAGCGGACAGCGCGGCGCCTACTACCGCTGGCTGTTCTTCGCCGCCGGTCCGCTGGAGGCGGCGGTCACCGGCCGCATGTTCGGTTTCGCCGTGCCGGCGGACAAGGAATCCATGGTGGGCTACGGCAATTACGCCACGGTGATGAACGCCCTGGAGAAAGCCGTCGAGGGCGAAGGCTACGTCGGCGGTGAAACCTTCTCCGCCGCCGACGTGTACGTCGGGTCGCACATCGGTTGGGGCATGCAATACGACACCATCGAAAAGCGCCCCGCATTCGAGGCGTACTGGTCGCGGCTCAGCGCGCGCGAGGCGTATCGGCGGGGCAACGCCCTGGACGACGCGGCGGGGAGCGCCGGCGAAAAGGAGTGATGTCGAGAGTACCGCGGCGCCCGCCAAGGCATGGCGGCTACTGCCCCAACCGATAGAAGCGGCGCGCGTTGCCCGCGAGGATGGCGGCCTTGGCCTCGTCGCTGAGGGACGGGTGCTCGGCTACTTCGGCGATCTCGTGGCCGATGTCGCCGGGGCCGATCTGGTGGGGGAAGTCGCTGGCGAACAGGAACCGCTCGTTGCCGGCGCGCTGGACTTGGTAGTCGAGACCGTTCTCCCCGCCCTCGCAACCCACGAAGACGTTGTCCAGCACCGCGTACCGGCTGGGCAAGTGCTCCGGGTCGGGGCCATGGTAGTTGCCGTGGGAGTTCCATTCCCCGAAGAATTCGTGGGAACGGTCCATGCGGTCCATCCAGAAGGTCAGCCAGCCGGCGCCCCCTTCCAGGAAAGCCACCCGCAAGTTCGGGAAGCGGTCGAAGACGCCGTGGTAGACCATGCCGGAGAAGGCGATCATCAGGCTGAAGGGGTGGCCCAGCCCGGCGATGGGAACGAACGCCTCCAGGGTATCGAGGCCCATGCCGTGGTGGCAGCCGCCGTGCACCGCAAGCCCGCAGCCCAGCCTTTCGGCCTCGGCGTAGACGTCCCAGTAGGTCTTGTGGCCCAGGTCCATGGGAAGGCCGCGCGAGGGCAGCATGGCCCCGAGCATCCCCAGCTCGGTCACCGCCCGGCGCAGTTCCCGCACCGCCTCTTGCGGGTCCTGCAGCGGGATCAGCGCCATGCCCCTGAGCCGCGGGTTATCCTTGAGGTAGCGATCGTGGAGCCAACTGTTGTAGGCGTGGGCCACGGCGCACGCCCAGTCCGGCATGCTGATGTTGCCCATGGCCAAGCCCCAGGTGGGGTACAGCACGCTGCACTCGAAGCCCGCCTCTTCCACGAACGAGCGCCAGTCCTCCGGGGTCACGGGCTTGCCGCCGCCGAAGGCGCCCTCGCTCAGGTACTTGAGCCCCAGGTGATGATGGTCCAGGGAGGGAAATACCCGCGTGAGGATGCGCTTGCTCGCTTGGCTGCGGTAGGGTTCCTCGATGTAATCGACGATGGACTCGTCCTCGATAACATGACCATCGGCATCGATGACAGGCAGGCTCATGGGATCCACCTCCTGATTCGGATCTGCTTCAACCATTCGTCCTGAGCCCTTCTGTCGTCGGCAAGGTGCGATGACTCGTAGGGGCGACCCGCGGTCGCCCCTGTGGGGGGCACCACGAGGAAGACCCCGGGTCAAGCCGGGGGTGACGTAACGCAGCCGACGGCGAAAAGCCCCGCAAAATCATGCCGCTTGTTTGCGGGACGCGGCACTAGTGAATGCCCGTAATCTTCACGCTGGCGTGCTTGGACTTGTAACGGCGGTTGAGGGCGATCAGCACGCCGGTGAGCCCTTCCACCACGTAGGCATTGGCCGCCGGACCGGCGTCCAGGCCTGTGGCGCCGATGCGCTCCAGCAGCTCGATGACACGGTCCTTGGCTTCCCGGCTGTCGCCGCAGACCAGGACGTCGCCCAAGGGCTCTTCCGGAGCGCTCAGGTCGAGCGCGGAGATGTTGTGCAGCGCGCCGATGACCGGGGTGTCGTCGCCCAGGATCTTTTGCGCCTCCAGCAGCGCCGAGCCGGCCTCGGGCACGAACGGCCTGCCCTTGGCAAGGGGCACCACCGCGTCGATGACGATCTTGCCACGCAGTTCCTCGGCCAGGTCGCTCACCATCTTCTCCTGCCCCTCGTAGGGGACCGAAATGACGGCCAGTTCCGCCTCCCGGACCGCATCGGCGTTGATCATGCCCTCCACGAAGTCCGTGCCCAGCCTGTCATTCAAATCCCTGGCGGCGTCCGCGCCCTTCTGCGCGTCGCGCGAGCCGATCAGGACCCTTACGCCGGGCCGTGCCAAACGGCTCGCCAAGCCCATTCCCAGACTTCCGGTCCCGCCAACGATTGCGATCGAAATGGAATCTTGCATGGGAAGGCTCATAGCATGTTCGCGTCGGGCGCCACAAATTCGGGTACGGCGGGCGGTTGAGGTCGGATTCCCTTCGACTTCGCTTCGCTGACGCTCCGCTACGCCTGTCCTGAGCCTGTCGAAGGGCTCAGGGCGAACGGAAAATAAACTCGTTCGCCCTGAGCGTAGCGAAGCGAAGTCGAAGGGCGCCATTCACGCTACTGCCCCCGAAACAGGTCGTCCTCCGCGGGCCGGATCAGGTCCTGCGCGGAACCATCGTGCGGCGGAAGCTCGCAGCCCCGCACGACGGCGGCGGGCACGTTGCTCGTCTTTCCCATCACCAGCTCCGCGGCACCGGCGATCTGGTCGGCGACCGCCGTCACCGACGCCTTCAGCTCGTATCCGTATGGGTCGGTCTGCCCTCGGTAGTCGATCAGGGGGGCGAAGCCGGCCACGCCGATGGCCACGTCGGTGGTGCCCAGACGCCAGGGGCGCCCGAACGTGTCGGTGATGACGACGCCCACCGCCCTCCCAGTGAGCTGTTGCACGTCTTGCCGGACGCGGCGAGCGGACCCGTCGGGATCCTCGGGCAGAAGCAAGGCGTGGTCGACCCCGATGTTCGACAAGTCGATGCCGGCGTTGGCGCACACGAACCCGTGATGGGTCTCCACCACGATGGTGCTGCGGCCCTTGGCCACGATGCGGCGGCTCTCCTTGAGGATCAGTTCCAGTAGCCGGGGATCCTTGCCGTCAAGCTCGGCCGAGAGCCTCGACGCCTCTGCGGACGGATCGACGGTGCGCAGGTCCACGCTACGCCCTTCCGACTTGGAAACGATCTTCTGCGCCAGCACCAACACGTCGCCGTCGTGCAGGGCGACTGCCAGGCGCTCGCATGCTTCGACCACCAGGCGCCCCAACGAGTCGCCGGACCGGATCTCGCCAAGCCCCTCGACGGCGATGATTTCGAGGCGCCGCATCAACCGGTGTGTCGACCCACCAAGTCGTTGGTTGTTGCCACGGGCGAATCCATGAAACAGGCGGGTCAACCCGCGTCCGCGAAGAAGCCGCTGCCGTTGTCTTTCATGGCCGCAAGGCGGTCATGCGTGCGGCCGGCTTCTATCCGGCGGATGAGTTGCTCAAGGTCGGCGGGCTCGTCGATATCCAGCGCGATGCGCGAATTCTCGACCACCTTGACGGCAGCGCCGCGGGCCGCCGCCTCATCCAGGTGATAGCGGAAGCTGTCATGTCCGAAGCGGAGCCGGAGCACGTCCGGCGGCGCCAGCAGCAGCGCGTTGGTGCCCATGCGGTCATGAGAGGGCGTCAGGACGGCGAAGGGTTCGCCGGCACCGGCGAGCGCCGCCTGGAGCACGAACTCCACGTCCGCGGCGCGCAGCAACGGAATGTCGCCGGGCACCACCAGGGCCGCGTCCATGCCCTCGGACTTCAACACGTCAAGGGCGAAATGGACCGCGTCGGTCTCGCCGGTCTCGTCCCGTTCCCGGATCACGTCCACGCCGAACGTCGCGACCCATCTCTCGACCTCGTCGGACCCGGTGACCACGTAGGTCCGGTGAATTCCCCGCGCCCGGGTCACCACGGCCAGCACATCGTACACCATGGCCTTCATCAGCTCCGAGCGTTCGGGCGGGCTGAGCCGAAAGGACAGCCGCTGCTTGGCCCCGTGAAATCCCTTGACCGGAATGAGCGCGGCGATCTTCATGATCGAACTCCATAGCACCTGCCCGGCGGATTTTGAAACCTGTCCGGCGCGGAAACGGTCGCGTTGTCGGTTTGATCCGGGTTCCGGTATAGTTTCTTGCAGTCAGCGCATACTTGGCGCTTTCGGCCGGGTCCTCCGCAATGCCGGGGATGTGCGGATCGACGCGGCTGAGTCGGCAACCTCGCGAAGACACCCCCATGCAACAGAAAGCCAACGACTGGGCCTGGGAAGAGACCTACGATATCTGGCTCGCGGCGCTGAACGACACCTATCGGGAGCTGGTGGAGGCGGCGGCCGCCTTCGTGCCGAGTTTCGTCGGCGCCGCGTTGCTCCTTCTCGGCGGCTGGCTTGTCGCGGTCGTGCTGCGCGCGCTGATGACCCGCTTCGGAACCGGCGTCGATCGCCTGTTCTACCGCGCGCGCGTTCGGATCGGCCAACCGCAGTTCGAGCTCCGGTGGCCGATCTCCCGGCTCGCGGCTCACACCGTCTACTGGTTGGTGATCCTGTTCGTGCTGGCGGCGGTTTCCCGGTCGCTGGGCCTGCCCGGACTCGCCCACGTCTTTGCGGAGATCCTGCGCCACCTGCCCCTGCTGCTGGTATGGGCCGTGGTGGCCTTGGCCCTGTACATGGTGAGTGGACCAGTGGCCGCCGCCGTCACCGCCTGGGCGCGTTCGGCGAATCTCGACAACGCCACCCTTCTCGGGCGCACGGCCAGGGTGATCGCCCTCACGTTCATCGGGATCATCGTGGTGAGTCAACTCGGCGTCGACTTGACGCTGCTCGTCAACGTGGTCACGATCGCGACCGCGGCGGTTCTGGGAGGAGGGGCGGTCGCATTCGGCATCGGCGCCGGAGGCATCACCGGCAATCTCATCGCGGCCCAACACGTGCGCCGGAGCTATCGGGTGGGGCAGCGGGTAGCGGTGGGCTCCTTCGACGGCGAGATCCTGGAGATCACCCGATCGGCCGTGATTCTCGATACCGAGCAGGGCCGGACCATGGTGCCGGCACGGCTGTTCAACGAACAGGCTTCGGTACTCAAGGAACGGGAGTAGCCTCCTGTCTCGCGGATGCGCTCGATGAGCGCGAGGATTCCTGATGCTCGGGCAAGTAGCATATCGGTTTATCGAGGACTATCCATCCGACGCAGCCCGGGTCCTGGAGAAGGACACCCCCGACGCCATCGAGGAGGTGGCCGCGGCTCTGCCGCCTCCTGTCGGCGCCGCTCTGCTGCGGGCGATGACACCGCACGCCGCCGCCACCGGGCTCGCACGCCTGACACCGGCCACGGCGGCTTCACTGACGGCGCACCTTCCCGTCGAGGTGGCCGCCGCCCTGCTGCTGCGGCTCGACGCGGTCACGCGCGGCGCGTTGCTGAATGCCCTGCCGGCGAAGGCGTCGGCGCCGATCCGGCTGGCACTGCGTTTCCCGGCGGGGACGGTCGGTTCCCTCATCGACGCGCGCGTGGCGACAGTGCGGCCGGACACCCGCGTTGAAGAAACGCGCGCGATGGCGCGGCGGGCCCCCGAACTGCTGCGCAGGTATCTCTATGTGCTGGACCATGAGCAGCGCCTCACCGGGGTGGCGGACGTACGGCAATGCTTGATCGAGGATGCGGATCGACGAATCGGCAGCCTCCTGAGCAAGGACCCGGTGGCGTTGCGGGCGCGCACCAGCCTGCGCCAGGCAAGCCTGTTGCCCGCATGGGAACGATTTGGCATCTTGCCCGCGGTCGAGCACCACGGGGTCTTCCTGGGAGTCGTGCGGCGGATGACCCTGTTCCGGGCACTGGCGGCACAGAGCGGCACGGCGAGCCAAGAGGACCTGGCTCAACTGGCCATGGATCTTGCCGAACTGTACTGGCAGACCGCGTCCAGCCTCCTCGTGGAGCCGCCGGCGGAAAGACGGCGGCACTGACCCTTTCGCCGGAATCAGGATCATGGCGGCCAACGTCACCCACGCCGTTTCCGACGCCGAGCGACATCTCGAATCCGAGTTCTTCGCCCAACATCCCGGCGCCTCCACCGCTCCTCTCGAGTCGCTGGAGCCCACCGAACAGTTAGAGATCTTCACGCGCCAGCCGGTGACCGTGATGCTGCCGGTGTGGGAGCGCCTGTCCCCGGACGTCGCCGGCAGACTTCTGACCTCTCTGCCGCGATCCATCGTGATGGAAACCATGCAAGGGCTCGACCCCGTCCGCCTCGCCCACCTTCTGGGATCGTTCGACACGGACCGGCGCGAGAGTCTGCTCGCCCTGATGGACGACTACGCGGCGAAGGAGGTGCGGTCCGCGATGCACTATCCGTCGGACCACGCCGGCGCGCTCATGGACTCCCGGGCGCGACTGTTTCGGCAACGCAGCACGGTGGCCGAGGCGTTAAGCCGGCTGCGGCGGGATCGCCGCACCGGGCGCACGGGTTTCTTCGTCGTGGACGCGGACAACCGTCTGGTAGGCTGGGTGGACATCCAGGACCTCGCGCTGGCCGATCCCGACGAGTCCCTCGGCGACCTCGTTCGGGATGTCGGAGCCGTGGTCGAGCCCATGGCGCCCGGCGAGGAAGTCGCGGAGAAGATGGACCGGCATCGCCTGTCGGATCTGGCGGTGGTCGACCTCGACGGCCGGCTGGTGGGGGTCATCCGCCAGGCGGCGAGGGTCGAGGCGGACCGGGAACGGGCGAGCATCGGCATACAGACCATGGTGGGCGTGAGCAAGGATGAACGGGCCACGTCGACGGTGGCCTTCGCGGTGCGCAAGCGCCTCCCGTGGCTTCACGTCAATCTGCTGACCGCGTTCGTTGCCGCCGCGGTGGTGGGCCTGTTCGAGAGCACCATCGCCCGGTTCACCGCCCTCGCGGTACTGCTCCCGGTGGTGGCGGGCCAGTCGGGGAATACCGGCGCGCAGGCCCTCGCCGTCACCATGCGCGGCCTCACGCTGCGGGAGATACGCGTCGCGCAATGGGCCCGGGTGGTGGTCAAGGAGGTCAACGTCGGTTTCTGGAACGGCCTGATCACGGCGTTGACCACCGCGGCCGGCGTGATCGTTTGGAGCGGCTCCTACGGCCTGGGGTTGATCATCGCAGTATCGATGGTGCTCTCGGTGATCATCGCCGGCCTCGCCGGCGCCGCGATCCCCATCGTGCTGAGGGCGCTGGGGCAGGACCCCGCGCAGTCGTCCTCGATCATCCTCACCACCGTCACCGACGTGGTGGCCTTCCTGAGCTTCCTCGGCATCGCCACGCTGCTTTCCGAGCTGATCTGACAGCTAGCCTCAATGTTGCAAAAAAAGGTTTGTGAAGAGCGATCCGAAGCACGCCCTACGAATCGTCATTCCCGCGAAAGCGGGAAACCATGGGTGGGGAGGAGGCAACTGGTCGGTGTCCCCGCCCAGCGCCGCCTGGATTCCCGCTTTCGCGGGAATGACGATTCGTAGGGTTCTACTCCGCCACCTAACCCTCACCTACAGTGACATTCCCCAATTATCCGCCTCCGCCCTTCCAAACCTCAACCTGCTTGCCTCCCGGCCTCTCCGTGCTTTCGCTTCTGCAACATCAAGGCTAGTCCACGAGCCGCAACAGTTCCCGGGCGAGGCGCTTCTTGTCGTCGAGGGTGTCCATCCGGATGGAGGCGACCCGGACGCCGACCCCGAGCCGTTCGATGGCGGGCCGCAGTTTCCTGTCTCCCTGGTCGATGACCAGCACGTCCACGAAATCATGGTAGGCCGAGGCGAGACCCGCTGACGACGCCTCCACGCCGAGCGTGGCCATCAGCCTGTGAGCCGGGCCGCTGAAGGACCGGCCCTGCACCATGGGACTCACCGCCGCCACTCTTGCGCTGGTCTCCCGAAGCGCCTCCCGAACGCCGGGCACCGCCAGGATCGGGGCGATGCTGGTAACGGGATTGCTGGGGCACACCACCACCATGGCGGCTTCGCGGATGGCGTCCAGCAGACCCGGCGACGCACGACAGTCCTCGCTGCCGAGGTACCGCAGGCTCAGGACCTCCGGCTGCCAGCGGGCCTTGACGAAGTATTCCTGAAACGAGAGCTCCCCCTCCGAGGTCGAGAGCCGGGTCTCGACCCGCTGGTCGGACATGGGCAGCACGGTAGACCGCACCCCGAACTCGGCGCAAAGCGCCGCGGTCACGCGTGACAACGGCTGCCCTTCCGCCAGGAGGCGGGTTCGGGTCAGGTGGGTTGCGATGTCGCGGTCGCCGAGGCGGAACCAAGTCTCGTTGCCGAGCCGCCGTAGCTGATCCAGCACGGTGAAGGTATCACCCTGGATGCCCCAGCCCTTGGCCGGGTCGATGAGACCGGCGAGGGTGTAGACGATGGTGTCGACGTCGGGGGATACGTGGAGGCCGTGCACCACCGAGTCGTCGGCGGTATTGCACACCACCACCAGGTCTTCGGGAGCCGCCTCCTCGTGAAAGCCCAGCACGAGCTTCGCCCCGCCCGTACCTCCGGTGAGAAGCACGTGTGTTCCGGCGCTGGGTTTCGTGGGCAATTCCGGCGGTCTCTACAAGCCCGCTACCGTCTGGTCCGCCGCGCCCTCCGCGGGCGCGAAGTCGCTCGCGGGCAGCTCGGGCTCTTCCTCCCAGGTGCGCAGGATCTCGTAGCCGGTGGAGCGCTCGGCGGGGATGCGGCCGATGTCGCGGATCAGCGAGCGGAACTCGTGGGGCCAGATCATCTGCCCCTCGGTGGAGCCCGCCAGCCGCGAGATGCTCTCTTCCATGAGCGTGCCGCCGAAGTCGTTGGCGCCGGAGCGGAGGCAGAGCTGCGACATGCGCCGGCCCATCTTCACCCAGGAGACCTGCACGTTGGGAATGGTGTCGTTGAGCAGCACGCGGGCGAGCGCGTGGACGCGGATGTCTTCCTCCTCGGTGGGGCCGGGGCGCGCCAGGCCCTGCGCGTAGAGCGCGGTGTTCTCGTGCACGAAGCCCAGCGGCACGAACTCGGTGAAGCCGCCGGTCTCCTTCTGGATGTCGCGCAGCAGCAGCATGTGGTTCACCCAGTGGCTGCCGTTCTCCCGGTGGCCGTACATCATGGTGGAGGTGGTGAAGATGCCCACCTCGTGGGCGGTACGGATGACCCGCATCCACTGCTCGGTGCTGACCTTGTTCTTGGACAACACCATGCGCACCTCGTCGTCGAGTATCTCCGCGGCCGTGCCGGGCACGCTGTCGAGGCCGGCGTCGCGCAGCATGCGCAGGTAGTCGTCCAAAGGCATGCCGGTGAGCTCCACGCCGTAGGTGATCTCCATGGGCGAGTAGGCGTGGATATGGATGCCGGGAACGCGCGTACGGATGGCCTCGAGCAGGTCGCGGTAATAGAAAGGCGTCATTCCCTTGGGCAGGCCGCCCTGCATGCAGATCTCGGTGGCGCCGCGGTTCCATGCATCCTCGGCCTTGTCCGCCACGTCTTCCAGCGAGTGGTCCCAGCTCCCGGGCTTGTTGGGGCCGGTGTGGAACGCGCAGAACTTGCAGCCCACGTAGCAGACGTTGGTGAAGTTGATGTTGCGGCACACCACGTAGGTGACGCGGTCGCCCACCTTGGCCCGGCGCATGAGGTCGGCGGTCACGGACAGGGCGGCCAGCTCGTCGCCGCTCACCTCCGACAGCACCACCCCTTCCTCGCGCGTGACCTCGCGCCCCGCCAGGGCGTCCTCCAGGATCCGTGCGACGCGCGTCTCGATGCGGGGCAGCAGCTCGTACAGCCGTTCCACTCCGTCGTCATGGTCGAACATCGCTTCGATGTGGCTCATGGTGTCCTCCGAGAGCGACGAGACCGTCCTCGCCGCACAACCTCTCGATGTAGGGTATCAGCTCGGGCGCGATGAAACGCTCCGCCCGCGCGATGTACTCCGGGTAGATGGGAAGCCTGGGCCGCAGCACGAAACCGGCGTCCGCGGTGCGCTCCGCCAGCTCTACCAGCTCGGGCCAGGGCGCCTCGGGGTTGATGAAATCGCGGGTCACGGGGGAGACGCCGCCCCAGTCGTTGATGCCCGCGTTCAGGTACCACTCGTAACACTCCGGCGTCAGGTTCGGCGGCGCCTGGATGTTCATCTCTCCTCCCAGGATCAGCCGCGCCAGGGCGATGGTCCCGGCTTCGTCGTCATAGTCCGCATGCGGGCGGTCGTGCATGGGGATCTCGGGCTTCACGCGGAAGTTCTGCACGATCACTTCCTGGATGTGACCGTAGCGTTCGTGCAGCTCCCGGATCGCGTAGAGGGAAGCGATGCGTTCCTCCCAGGTCTCGCCGATGCCGATAAGGATGCCCGTGGTGAACGGGATACCCAGCC
Organism: Candidatus Binatia bacterium; assembly: GCA_022824205.1. GTDB lineage: Bacteria > Desulfobacterota > Binatia > UBA9968 > JAJDTQ01 > JAJDTQ01. Next base: position 4,629 of record JAJEAI010000018.1, on the reverse strand, counting down.
GCCCGGCCTCGGCCAGGGTCCGTAGCCGCGCCGACGGCTTCTTGTCCGGCGCATCGGCATGCGCCCCGCCCGGCTCCATCAGGCGCTCGCTGACGCTCTCCAGCATGAGGCCCATGCTCGCGTTCACCGGCCGGAGCCGCTCCAGGTCGGCGCGCGCCATGAGCCCGGGATTGGCGTGGGGCAGGAGCCCGGTCTCCTCCAGCACGACGCGACAGGCTTCGTACAGGTATTCCAGCGTCCGGCGGTGACCCGCCCGCCGGAGGAACTCGCGCATCTCCGGGTAAATGGCCTCGGGCTTGTCCCCCAGGCTGAACAATGCCTCGGTGCAGCCCATGACCTTGGCCCGCCGCACCGCCTCCAGCACCTCGTCCAGGGACAACGTGCTGGCGCCGTCTTCTCCGGGCGCCTTGCGAAACGTGCAGTAGCCGCAGAAGTCGCGGCACAGGTTGGTCAGCGGGATGAAGACCTTGGGGGAGAAGGTGACGGTGCGGCCCTTGTGGCGGTCGCGCAACTCGGCGGCCGCTCGAAGCAGCGCCGTGAACTCATCTCCCTCGACACTGGAAAGCAGGAGGGCATCGCCCGGCGCTAAGGAACCCCCATCGAGACATTCCTGCAGCAGTCGTGGGACTTGGCGAGTCGTCATTGCCAAACGCTCAAATTGGTTTGCATAACGGATAAGGGGGTGCAGGTCAACCAGGATACAGTCGGGCCGGTACGCCGGAAAGTGTGCGAGGCTTCCCTTTTCGCCGGGCGGACTCCCGGTTTCCTTCCAGCTCTTGAGGTATGCAAAAGGGCTTGCTTTTTCGTCACGGATGAAGGAGATTTCTTGCAGAATATCGTCCGTCTCCTGACGCAGGAGACCAAGGAGTTCCACAAGATGTCCGACGACCCACAAGACGACAGTATACCGCCGTCGCGCATTCCAACGCTGAAGGCTTCCATCGCCCTACCCTGCTTCCTCAAACTCTTGATCGCCCCATCGGGACAAATGCACCCCTAGACCGACCGCACGTCTGTAGGGAACGCACGCGTCCGGCTTGAGCCGGAGCGATGTTCTTCCGTGTCCCTTTACGTCCCGGCATTCCGGATGGGAGATGTTTCGATGTTCGAGAGTTTATGGTTGGGCGCCACGGTCATCCTGTTGTTGATCATGGCCAACGGCTTCTTCGCCGCCGCGGAGATCGCCGTGATCGCCACGCGCAGGACCCGTATCGACCAGGTGCAGGGCAAGTCCAAGGGCAAGGGCAGGCGCGCCGCCGCGGCCCTGGGCCGGCTCAAGGACGAGCCCGACCGGTTCCTGGCCACGGTCCAGATCGGTATCACCTTCGTCGGCACCCTGGCTTCCGCCATCGGCGGCGCCGGCGCCATTCAAGTCCTTACGCCGCAACTCCAGTCGCTGCCGCTACCCTACGCCCAGACTTGGGGCAACTATGCGGCCATTCTCATCGTGGTCCTGCCCATCGCCTACCTGAGCCTCGTGCTGGGCGAACTGGTGCCCAAGTCACTGGCGCTGCGCTTCTCCGAGCGCATCGCGTTCTTCGTGGCGCTTCCCATCGACGCCATCTCCAGGTGTACGTCGTTCCTCGTGGCGTTCCTGACCCGCTCCAGCAACGTCGTCCTGCGGCTCTTCGGCGGCAAGGAGAGCGGCGGCGCGAGCTTCATTTCCGAGGAGGAGGTCAAGTCGATCATCCGCGAAGGCACCGCCAAGGGGATCTTCGACGAGACCGAGAAGGAGCTGATCCACAGCGTCTTCGACTTCGCCGATACCCCGGTCCGGGCCGTCATGGTACCGCGTACCGAGATCCACGCCATCGACGCCGAGTCCGAGCCGGACGACGTCCTGCGGAACTTCGTCGAGAGCGGCTTCTCGCGCCTGCCGGTGTACGAGAACGAGCTGGACCAGATCCTGGGCATCGCCTACAACAAGGACATCCTGCGCGCCATGCAGGCCAACGAGCCCATCGACCTGCGCAACCTGCTGCACCCGCCCTTCTTCGTGCCCAGCTCGCTGCCCATCAGCCAGCTCCTGAAGGACTTGCAGCGCCGGCGCATGGCGCTGGCCCTGGTGGTGAACGAGTACGGCGAGGTGGAAGGGCTGGCGAGCCTGGAGGACATCATCGAGGAGATCGTCGGCGAGATCCGGGACGAATACGACGCCGAGGAACGGGGGCCGGTGGAACGCCTCCCCGACGGCTCGCTGGTGGTGTCGGGCTCCGCCCTCCTCAAGGATTTGCAATCCGACTACGATCTGCCTTTCGAGGAGTCGGTGGACTACCACACTCTGGCGGGTTTCGTGCTGGCCAAGCTGAAACGCATTCCCCGCGGCGGCGAGAAGATCGAGACCGACGGCCACCGCCTCACCATCGCCGACATGGAAGGCCGCCGCATCATCAAGATCCGGGTGGAAGAGAACCGCCGGGTGAACGGCGGAGCCCTGTAGGAACGGTTCCTCACCTTTCGTGCAACCTTGAGGTTAGAACGCCACGTTGGCGCCGATCATGAAGACGTGGGAGAGGGCGGAGCGGTTGCTGTGGGTCCGGTTGGGCATCACCATGCCCTCCTCGTCCTTGACACTGCCGCCGCTGATGAAGTTCAGCGGAGCATAGCCCGCGACCCGGACGTACTCGGCGAACAGCTTCACGCTGGGCCGGACGAACCACGCGGAGCCCAGGACAAGCTGGTCCTGGCGCTCCCAGGGAGCGCCGTCCGGACCGGCGACGAAGCGGCTGAACTCGGCCGACAGGTCCACCGGCCCGAGACCCGTGTGGTACCGGTACTTGGCTCCCGCGTCGAAGCTGGTGACCCTGCTGGCCGCGAATTCCGGCATGCCAGGGTTGAAGGTCCCGGGCCACTCGTCCGTGGTACGGGCGAACTCTCCCTTGAGGGTAAGGTCGCCGTAGGTGAGCTTCCCATAGACGTCGAAGGCCGGGGTGTTGTCCCGGCACGGCATGAAATGTACGACCGGGAAGTCCTGGCAATAGGCGGTCCCGTGCTGATACGAGCCGCCCAACAGAACCGTGCCGGCCGTGCTCAGCCCGAACCGATAGTTGGCATCGGCGGCGAAGTTGTTCAACCTGCTCGGGACCGCGGTCCCCTTCACCGGGGTATTGGCGGCCCGGAACTGCGCCCCTCCCTGAATTCCCATGAAGGACACGTTCAGCCCCTCGCTCGCGTAGCCTACGGTCACACCGTTGGCCAACGCCCCGAAGGCGTGCCAGACGGTCGAAGCGCTGAACGGGTTGACGGTATCGGTAAGCCCGAACGGCACCGCCATCTTGCCGAGACTCAGATAGAACGGAGTGCGCTCGAGATCGCCCAGCAGGACATAGGCGCGCCGCACCTGGACCTGATTGCGTTGTATGTCCGTGTTGGTGCCCGCGCCAAAGCTCTGTTCGGGATCATAGAGAAGCACCGAATGAGCGGTAATCCAGTTTCCGAGCGTCCCGGTAACGCTTATTTGGGCCGAGTGAATGGTCGCCTCCGACACCGTTTTCCCCACTTGGTTGGAGGCCGTGGGATGCCGCATCAGGTGTCCGAACTTGTCGTCCCTGTTGCTTGACTGGTGGTTGGCGATGGCGGTGACCGCGCCCTGGACGTGCATCCGGTCGGGTGCCAGGGTGCCATCCTTCCTGCGATCGAGTATCAGGCGTTGCTTGCGGTTGATGCGGGTGGTCGGATCGAGGATCGCGTAGCCGTATTTGGAGTCGAAACGAACGACTCCCGAGTTGGCGCTTTCGGGCTCCGGAGGCGGGACCGGCGGCGACGCTCGTTCCGGTTGGCCTCGCCCGGCCTTGAGCGCCTCGATTTCCTTCTGGAGTTGGCGGTTTTCCTGTTCGAGCCGGTCGAGGCGTTCAATCAGATCATTAAGAGAATCGGCGTAAGCCGGGCTTAACGTCAGCCCGATCCATAGGGCGACGAAGAGACACACTACACACGTGGCAGAGGCAAAACGGTGACTCTTGGGGAAAACACCCGAAACTCTGTTGCCGCGTTCGAATGTTGCCATCGGGTCGCAAGCGAATGATTAAAGAACTAATCAAGGAGGATCGAGAAGAATCGATAAACAATTAACAAACTGTCGACAAACTATTCCTCTTGTCTCCTCATGTCAACTGCAAGCCGGCCTCCCGGACCGGAAACGTCGGTCCGTTCCGCTTGTCCATGCCATCCGCGATACCTGAGTTATAGAGAATCGCGCGCTTCTCGTGCTTCCCCAGTATTGGGGATACTGAATGCAGTTATATTCGCAGTCTTCTGCCGCTTGGGCCGGCGTTGACGTCTCTTCCCCAAAACACCCGGGACACGAAAAAAACCGCCGGATCTCCCCAATTAAGGGGAGGCGTGAAGAGCACACGGTTCTCTATAATTCAAACGTTCGTAGGCGAGTCGGACAAGCGGAAGGTAAACGTGCAAACAGGGTTTACGCTAGCGCGCGTCCCTTCATCGGAGGCCCCGTAGAGACTCCGTGAAGCAAGGAGTATCGTTCTCTCCACTGCTGTCCCACAAGAAATACGAATGAGGAGGACCTGAAGAGCTCCGTCATGCTATGATGGCAATTGCAAAACCCATCGTAGGAGGAGGTTCAGGTCCATGGCGTACAATCATACCGTAATGGGGCAAATACTCAAG
>JAJEAI010000207.1 GCA_022824205.1 Candidatus Binatia bacterium | reverse complement strand
GACCACTCCTCGGTCTGCTCCTGCCACAGCCCCCGCCCAGCCCGCCCCCTCAAATCCCCCTCCGATTCGCTTAAAATTTGTGGGACAGCAGTGCTCCGCATACGAGGTTTCGATCTCCAGGATAAAGCAAGACCCTCACCCCATCTCCTGGCGAGGACTCATGCCTGAGTTGCCGGGCAACTTCCCCGCTTGGATCGAAGCTCAAGCCGACCCCATCAGAGCCTGGGCTTCCGGAGTCCGGTATTTGCGATGCCCCCGTCGCCTTGCGCCGTCGCCGTTTTCCACGGCAGACTATTCACCCGGCGTCCTGGGGTCGGATGGGCAAGATACGCCCTTGGCCTTGGCGACAGATGACAATCTCAGGGAATCTGTCCGAGAATGGTACCGCGGTGTTTTCGGCGTCAGCATCGACGTGGTCCGGCAAGGAACTTACTTTGAGCTCGTCACCCGTGCGCCGGGTCGTGATGCAAACATCCAGCTTGTCCAATCAGGCCGTAGCCTTTCTCATGTCCTTCCGGTGGTAGCGACGATCCTCACGGCCCAAGGCGCCGGAGTGGGCGTCGACATCATCGAGCACCCCGAAGCCGAACTGCATCCGGCGGCGCACGCGGCCATTGCCGAGCTCTTGCTGGCTCACCTCGCTGGACCCACGCGCCCCTTGGTAATCGAGACCCATTCGGAGATGATCCTGCTACGCGCCAGGCGCTGGATCGCCGAACGTCGCTTGTCTCCGGATTGGGTGTTGATCTACTGGATTCACGCCGAACCAGGCCTCGGATCAATCGTGCGGGAGATCAGGATTCGCGAAGACGGCCAATGGATGGCTGGCCTGATGGCGTCTTTGTCGAGGACTATGACGAGATCCTGGCCATACGCCGCGCCGCTCGGCCGAAGGAATAGCGCCGGTGCGGATCGAGATCGACCCCCGCGTAGCCGACGACCCCGACGCCCATCGGTGGTTGGATAGGATCCTGCACAAGATCGATGATGGATGGCTTTGTGTGGAGGCAGCCGGACCTGCTTCAGTTGCTCGACAGTGTGCTTCAGGGTTTTCCTATCGGGTCGATCCTGATCTGGGACACCGAGCAGAAGGTTGAATCCACCGAACGTGTTGGCCCCGTAACCATCAGTCCGCCTTCCGGAGGCGTGACTGGCTATCTGCTCGACGGACAACAGCGGGTCTCCACCCTGGTCGGGACATTGCGGTTGCCGGACGGCGTGCCGTCGGTCATGGACGACGTCGATTGGGCGGTCTACTGCGACCTCGATACCCGAGAGTTCGTTCGGGCGCCATCGGGGGGAGTCGAACCGCGCCACTTCCCTGTACGTAGCCTAGTTAATACAGCCGGTTTCATTGCTGCATGCCGTCGTATCCAGACTGAAGTCACGAACGCGACGCTTGCGCAACGCTGGATCGACGAAGCCGACCAATTGGCGAACGCGTTCCGAGACTATCAACTACCCGTTATCCGCATCAGGGAAGCAACCCTCGACAGCGCCGTCACGGTATTCGCCCGTCTCAATCGTACCGGCCGGAAAATGACGGCCGACCAGATGGTCTCCGCTTTGACGTATCAGGAGGGGCAGTTCAACCTGGCGGAGAAAATCGACGAGTTCGAAGAGGAACTGGAAGGACGCGGGTTCGGAAACCTGGACCGCGTCTTTCTATTGAGGGCCATCATACTTGCCGCTCTCGACCGGGACATCTACGGCAAGGACTGGGCAGACTTGATGGTCAAGCCGGAGGTGAGGGAAAGACTCCCGAGTGTATTCTTGTCTGCCAAAGCAGGAATCAAAAGCGCGCTGGATTTTCTCCGTGACCTAGGGGTAACCTCTGACAGACTACTACCTTACGGGCTTCAAATTGTATTCCTAGGCGAGTTTTTTCGACTATGCCCAAAGCCCGAGAAGGCGGTCGCCGCACTACTAGAGCGCTGGTTCTGGGTGACCTCGTTTACTGGTTGGTTTGGCGGCGTCAACAGCGCGCAGGCAACCCACGCCCTGGGCGAAATCCGCGATCTCGCAAGGAACAACAAAGCCAAGGATTTCCGGGTCGTCGACTTGAACGCGCCGGCTCAGGCGTTCCCGGAACGCTTCGATGGCCGAAGTGCCCGCGTGCGCGCATTTCTACTCTACCTGGCGTCCCTTCGCCCTCGGTCCCTTTACAACACGGGGGCTCTCGATCCTGGTCGACTGCTTTCCTCCCGCGGAACCAAAGCAGTAGGGTATGTCCTATCGAACCTGGAGCCAAGCGAACTTGTCAGCAGCCCGGCAAATCGCATGTTCGTCGACGATGACCATGTGGGGCAAGCGTTCTCGCGCCTCGGGGCCTTGAGCGACCCTGAGGTGTCGGAACTATTGCTGACGCATGGCTTTCCACCTGATTCCGTCCGTCTGCTACGCGACGGACAACGTACCGCTCTGATCAAGGCGCGATTGGAACACTTGATAGCCGACGAACGGGAGTTCATGAGAGTACGGCATGTGCACCTGCCTCCGGTGAAGACAGCGATCAATATCGCCGACAGCGAAACGTCGGACGAAGAATAACGAAAGCGGGCGATTAGATTGGTTGGGCTCAACCGCAGCGCAATGCATCTCACATCGGCGGCCTGCTGTCCTCGCCGTACCCGGTCAGCTCTACGTAACCCTGCCCCATGGGCTCGTCGCTCTCCGATTGGACGCGCACGGAACCTTCCCAGTAGAACAGGTTCGGGATCAGCTCACTGCGGTTCTCCTGTTCCGCCAGCGTGGGGCTGATGACCGCGCGGAGGGCGGCGGAGGGGATTTCGAGAGTCCAACCGGCGGGGTAAGGGGCGCCGGTGGCGGGGCTGGTCCATCGGCCGGTGGCGTTGAGCTTCCACTCACCGGGTTGCAGGTAGCGGACGGCGCCCGCGGAGTTCACCAGGGTGGCACCTGCTTGGTGGATGGCGCCCTCACGGCTTCTTAGAAGGTAGAGCATGACCTCGCGGCCGTCGTCCAACTGGAGGCTGAACCAGTCCCACCCCGTCGTGTCCTCGCCGAGCTGATTGGAGCCGAACTCCTTGTCCATCCAGCTCGTCCCGCTGACTTCCCACTCTGCGCCGTCCAGGCGGACGGTGCCGGTGGCGGCCATGCGCGTGAAGCTGTAGTAATGGCTGGCCTCGGTGGCGTCCTCCCCTTTCCGGCTCAGGCCGCCGGGACCCTGGAGGACCAAGGGCTTGAGGGGGCGCGTGGAGACGCTGAAGCCGAAGCCCTTTTCGGCGTCCGCCATGGTGAAGTCGAAGCCGTTGCCGTTCCAGTGGAGCTGCCATGGGTCGGGCGTCCCGGGAGGACCGACGCTCCAGGCAAGCCGGGGATCCGGATGGCGGCCGAAGCCGCCCAAGAGCGGGGCGGCGCGGACCACCAACTCGCTGAAGCGGTGGCGGCCGGCGTCCAGGTCCGTGAGCGCGGCATGTCCCATGATGATGTTGCCCGCGGCCCAGGCAGAGCCGGACGGCGGAGCGTCCTCGGACACCCCGATTCTGAAGAAAGTGAACTGAAAGCCGAAGCGGCGGACGGGCTCCCCGGCGGAGCGCAGGTGGCCGGTGAAGTACCACCACTCGGTCTTGTACCCGTCGCGAGCCCAGTGGTCCCGCGGGAACGACCACGTGTAATCGGGTTGAGCCGGGGTCCAGGCGTGGGTTGCGGTGCCCGCCCAGATCATGACGGCGACAACGAGAATAAACGCCGCCGCACCGGCGACCCCCTTGGACAGACGCTTGGCAGACCCTGCCAAGCGATGGCCCGTCTCCAACGGGGCGTCGGAAATCTGATAGAGGCCCCGCGCAAGCCGGACGACCTCGCCGTCCCGCTCCATACGGCTGACTGTCGCGGCGGCTATGCCGACACCGCGCAGTTCCGCCCGATGAACGATTCCGTGAGCCTGGAGAAGGTCGCGGGCAATCTGGCGCTGGGAAAGGGACTCGGTCATCGATACAAATGCCCGTAAACCAGATCCTATAGTCCAAGGAATTGGATCAGATGGCGGCGCCGAAGGATAGTTGCGTCGCTGGTGCCCGCGATCACCCGATCTTGGGTGACGCGTTCGGGTTGGCCCACGCTTGTCACTTCAACAGTTCCCAGTGGCCACCTTTACGGGGACCGACACGGCGAAGCCACCCTTCTTTGATCAATTTGGCGCTTGCTCGCTCAACAGTCCGGACTGACTTGCCGATTTGAGCGGCTACTTCAACCAAGGTCAGGTGCGGGTGTTCCCGAAGCAGTTCGACGATCCTGCCCGGCGTTTCTACCGACATTTCTACCGACATTTCTACCGACGATCTCTCTGAATGTTCCCCTTCCTTCATCGCGCGAGGCGCAGCCGGCAGATGCGCAGGGTTCGCACGGAAGGTCACCATCAGACCAGACATGCTGCTGTCATAAAGAGGCGGATCAATACCATGCTCGCGGCACTCGCGATTGATCTTCTCGATGCCGCGACCCCAGGCTTCGATGTAACCGGCGCGGAAGAACGCCCCGGCGATGAATGGGTTGTAGGGCGCTGACGGATGTTTGCCCAGAAGACGTTCAAGTGTCCAATCCTGCGGTAGCTGCCCGGAATTCCACAGCACTATCTTGTCATCGTACACGCTGATCTGGATCGGTATCCCGCTGCTGTAGTCTTTATGGACCACGGCGTTGAGCAGCGCTTCGCGCACGGCCGGATAAGGGAACAGGAATTTCTCCAGCCGCTGGAGACCTTCATAGCTGATGTACGCTTTCAGGTATTTGGAGAACATGAGATCGAGCGTTTTCTCAGCCTGCACGAAAAGGTTGCCGTGGATCTCGTCCTGATACCGCAGATCGTCATCGGTTACGAAGAAGCCGATCTTGATGTAGGTGCCGCCGACATGGCGTTCCGGGTTCTCGGAAAAGAGCAAGGCCGCCGCCCGCTTGAAGTACTGCCCGTCTCTGAGTTGCAGGTTTTCCAGCAAGGACTCATTTGCGTCCCGTAGCGCCTCTTCACTAACGCGCCTGCTTTCCATGGCCTTGGTCCTGAACAACCGGAATGCGTCTTGGCTGCAATCCGCGACGTCGAACCCAGGCACCGGCGCGTCGTCCCAATGTCGCCCCTGCCTACGCATCAGGAAACGCTGGAGCGCTGCCCCCTTCAATACCTGCTTGGTGCTGCCGCTACGATAGTGGTATTCGCCCTTGTAACTGATCGGACTCGGATAGGGGTCCACGCGGATTTCAACCAGCTCCTTGCCCGCCTCCGTCACCAGATTCACAGCGACCATGATGCCGAGGAGATCCCTTACCTTGTTGGGCAGTTCCTCCAGCAGTCTCCCGGCATCATTCACGCCGACGGCCGCTCCCTTGTCATTGCGCCCAATGACCAGCACACATCCCTCGGCATTGGCAAAGCCGCAGATCCAGCGCAGATACTCGTCGCGCCAACTCTGTTTCCACTCGGTGTGCTGGGCTTCCTTCATACAAGCCGAGTCCTTCCGGTGAGCAGTTCCTGCATCATGCCCTGCTTGACCTGGCGGGCCTTGGAGAGCCTGGCTTCCAGGGCGGCGATTTCGGCGTCCATGTCGAAGAGGATGGTGGCGATGGCTTGTTGCTCCTCAATGTGTGGGAGATTGACGACACTCTCAGAAAATGCCGGCCATCTCAAGCTGCCGCGCCCCTGAGCCAAACACCATGGAGTTCAGGCGCTTTGCGTCAAGTTGCCTCCAGACATAGGACCAGAGCCGACGCCGACCCGATCCTCCGGGTTAGTGCCAGTTTCCGTGACCCTATACGGGTCTTGGACTGGGCGGATCGGATCAACCATGGCAATAGAAGTAACTAACTAACTGAGACAACGTTGATTTCCACTTGTGAGGCTGATTCCGCCCAGGGAAGGGGAAACCGGCGCGGCATCCGCCCTTCCGCTCACGCATCCGCATGACACAACTCGTTGGCTGGCGTGCGGCTGGCCTTGAACGCCGGGTAGAGGCTCGCCAGAACGGCGGCGCAGACGATGGCGAGGGCTTCGCCGGCGAGGGACAGCCAGGGCCAGGTCCACTCGATGCTCCAGCCGAAGTAGCTCTTCTGGATGACGAAGATCAGCACCACGCCGAGGCCGGTGCCGGCGGCGAAGCCCAGGGCCAAGCCGAGAAACGCCATGGCGGCGCCCTTGCTGACGAACAGCAGGAACACCTGCCGGCGGAAAGCCCCCAGGGTGCGGTAGAGGGCGATCTCGCTGGCCTTCTCCTGGGCCACCACCAGCAGCGTGAGGGTGATGGCGCAGGCGGCGATGACGAGACTCATGACCTGGAGGATCCGGGTCACCGCGAAGGTCTGGTCGAAGACGTGGAGCACGTCGTCCTTGAGATGCCGGTTGCTGCGCACGCGCAGGAAGCCGCTCGGGTAGTGGCTCTCGATGGCCGTGGCCACGGCTTCCGGGTCGGCGCCGGGCTTCAGGTGCAGCGCGACGCTGGTGAGGCGCCCGGCGCCGAGGGTTTCCGTCATGAGGCCCAGGTCCATGGTGACGGAGCCGCCCTCGGTGTAGTCGCGGTAGAGCCCGGAAACCGGCAGGCGCACCGGTCCCAGCGGGCCTTCGATCTCCACCGTGCCGCCCACCGCCAGGGAGGCGCTTTGGGACAGCGGTTCGCCGACAAGGACGCCCCGTTCCCGGAGCGCCCGCGCCACCACCGAGTCGCCGCCGGAAAGGAGCCCCAGGCGGCGCTGCTCGGCGGGACGGTTCAGGTCCACGGCCACCACGGCCACGCGCCGGCCGCCCACGGGCAGGAACAGGCGGCGCAGCGGATCGACGCCGCGCACCTCGGGCGCGCGCGCCAGCCGCTCCACAAGGTCCGCGCCGAGGGTGGCCTGCGGCCCGGCTCTTGCTCCGACCGTGGCGGTGACGTACACGTCGGCGCGCAACGAGCGGTCCACCCAGCGCACCAGGGTCTCGCGGAAGCTCCCCACCAGCAACGTGATGCCCACCAACAGGCACACGGCCATGGACAGGGACGACACCGAGAACGAGGTGTTGGCCAGCGTGGCGCCGAGGCTGCGGACGCCGTAGCGGAAACCGAAGTCCGGCACCCGCACGCGCGCGGTGAGGCGCTGCACCAGCCAAGGGGCGAGCAGCGGCAGACACAGCATCATGACGGTGGACAGGACAAATCCCGACGGCCGCCAGCGCCAGCCCGCGAGCCAGTACCAGACCAACGCTCCGGCCACCAGCGCGACACCGACGCGGAAGAGCGCGCGGGCGCGGGCGATGCCGGCCGACTGCGCCGGGTAGGTGTCCAGCAGCGTGCGCGTGTCCCGGCGCCACACGTCCAGGGCGGGCAGCAGCGTGCCGCTGAGAGCCCCGCCAAGGCCCGCGAACACCGCCAGCGCCAGGGTCCCGCCCGTGACCTCCAGCGACTCGATCTCCCGCAGCATGTAGACGTTGGTCAGAGTGGAGCTGACGGCGTCCAGGTTCCAGACGGCGGTCCAGTAGCCGGCGACGATGCCAATGGCCACGCCCAATACGCCGAGCAGGGCGGCCTCGCCCAGGATGAGCGCCAGCACCTGGGCCGGGGTGGAGCCCAGGGAGCGCAGCACGCCGAACTCCCGGCGCTGCCACACCAGGCACGCGCGCATGCTGCTGAACACCAGGAACGTGCCCACAAGCAGACTCACCATGCTCAAGGCGGTGAGGTTCAGGCGGAAGGCGCCGAGGAGCTGCCGTGCCTGCCCGGTGCGCTCCGCCGGCGTGGCCGCGTCCACCCGGCCGCCGAGCCGGCCCTCGATGCGCTCCGCCAAAGGCGCCGGGTCGGCGCCCTCCACGGCCTCGACGCCGATGCGGTGCAGGACGCCGGCGCCGCCGAACAGGGATTGGGCCTCGGCGATGTCCATCACCAGGGCGCGCCGGCTTCCGCCGGCGCCCCAGCGCTGGAAGTTCACCAGCGCGCCGACGTGGAGCGTCCGGACATGCTCGCGGTCACGGACCTCGACGCGGTCGCCGACGGACCATCCCATGGCGGCGGCCAGCTCCGGGGTGGCCGCCACCCAGCCGCGCCGGCGCGTCGCGACACCGGGCTCCGTTTCCGGCGGGAGTCCCGTGAGCACGTCCCAGAAGTCCGGGGAAGGCGCCAGCAGATCGATGCCCAGGAGCCGCACGAAGGTGTCGGGCCGCCCCTCCACCGCCGCCGTGCTCTCGAACACGGGCCAGGCCCCGGCCACCCCCGGCGTGCCCCGGACGAGCGGATAGAAGGTGTCCGGCAACGTTCCGGCCTTGCCGGTCACGACCACGTCGGCGGCTCCGCCGATGGTGCGCACGCCCGCGGCGAACGAGGCCACCGCGCTCTGGTTGAGGATGCGGATGCTGATGACCGAAGCCACCCCCAGGGCCACGCCCAGAACGGTCAGTCCGTAGAGCACCGGATTGGTGCGCCAGTGGGCGGAGACGGTCTTGCAGAAGTAGCGCAGCATCGTCCGGGACACTATTCCGAGGCGTCGGACTCCGCCTCCAGGATGCCGCTGTGGAGCCGCAGGGTGCGGTCCGCCATGGCGGCCAGCTCGCGGCTATGGGTGGCGTAGACCAGGGTGGCTCCCTCCTCCGCCACCATCTGGAGCATGAGGTCCATGACCACCTGGCCGCTGGCGTCGTCGAGGCTGCCGGTGGGCTCGTCCGCCAGGAGCAGGCGCGGCCGGCGCAGCAACGCCCGGCAGATGGCCACGCGCTGCATCTCGCCGCCGCTCAGCCCGGCCACCGGGTCGCTGGCACGGTCCGGCAGAGCCACCCGTTCCAGCAGCGCGGCCACGCGTTCGCGATAGTCACGCTCTCGCACCCCCGCAATGAGGTCCGGCAGGGCCACGTTGTCCCGCACGGTGAGGTGAGGCAGGAGGTGGAAGAGCTGGAAGACGAAGCCGATGTCGCGCCGGCGCAGCCGCGTGCGCTCGGTCTCGCCGAGACCGTTCAGCGCCGCGCCGTACACCGCCACCGATCCGTGGGTGGGCACGTCGATGCCGGCCGCCAGGTGCAGCAGCGTGGACTTGCCGCTGCCGCTGCGGCCGACGATGGCCACGGTCTTGCCCGCGGCGATGTCGAACGTGACATCGCACAGTGCGTAGCGCTCCGCGGAGCCCGCCCCGTCGTACACCTTCGAGACGTTGGTGAAGCTGAGCGCGGACGCGTCCATCGTCACGCGCCGATCACGTGGCGCAAACCTCCTTCGAGCGAATCGTGGCGGAACGCGTAGCCGGATTCCAGAAGGGCGGCAGGCCTGGCACGGGTGCTGGCCAGGAGGAGTGCGTCGGCCATTTCGCCGAAGGCCAGCCGGGCGGCGAAGCCGGGCAAGGGAAACAGGGTGGGACGCCGCAGCACGCGTCCGAGGGTCTTGGTGAACTGGTGGTTGGTCACCGCCGCCGGTGCCACCACGTTCACCGGGCCGGCCACGGTGTCCGTGGCCAGCAGGTGGCCGAGGGCGGCCACGGTGTCGCCCAGGGTGATCCAGCTCATGTATTGCCGGCCGTTGCCGATGATGCCGCCGGCCCCGAGCTTGAAGGGCGTGAGCATCTTGGCGAGAGCGCCGCCTTCCGTGCTCAGCACCACGCCCAGCCGCGCGCGGACGACGCGAATGCCCTTCCCCTGCGCCGCTTCCGTGGCCGTCTCCCACTCGCGGCACACGTCGGAAAGGAAGCCGGCGCCGGCCGGACTGGCCTCGGTGAGCTCCTCGTCGCCGCGGTCGCCGTAGAAGCCGACGGCCGAGGTCGACACCAGCACCCGCGGCGGCCGCTCCAGGCGCGCCAGTGTCTCGGCCAGCAAACGCGTGCCGCGCACGCGGCTGTCCCGGATGCGGCGTTTCTTCTCCGCGGTCCAGCGCCCGGTGGCGATGTTCTCGCCCGCCAGGTGGACCACCCCGTCAAACCCTTCCAGCGACTTGGCGTCCAGGACACCGCGTTGCGGATCCCAACGCACGTCCCCGGTCTCCGGCGCGGCCCGTCCCATGCGCACCACCTCATGGCCGCCGGCGGCAAGCAACGGCACCAACGCGCCCCCCACCAGTCCCGTTGCACCCGTCACCAGAATCTTCATCGGCGAACCTCCCTACGTTCACGGCGATGCCCTCGTCACCAGCCCACCACCTTTAGTACCCACTCCCCTAATCGTCATTCCCGCGGAAGCGGGAATCCAGGCGGGGTGAGGCGGGGGAACAGGCCCATTTCAGCCCCTCCCCTACCCCTGGATTCCCGCTTCCGCGGGAATGACGGCTCGAGAGGTCTGATCTCTTCCCATGATAGCACCTGCCTCCATTTGCGAGGAACCCGCGCGCTGTTTGACTTAGCTGCCCTGTCTCCTTAAACCTTCGTAGACGGCTCTGAACGACGCAACCCGCCGTCCGTCCTCGAACCATGCTGGAAAATCTGCTGAAGAACGTGGAGGAGCGCACCGGCTACTTCGGCGCCTACGGCGGCGCGTTCACGCCGGAGATCCTGCGCACGACGCTGGACGAGCTGATCGTGGCCTTCGATGACGCGCGCCGGGACCCGTCGTTCTGGGAGGAATTCCGCGCGGTGATGGGCAGCTACTCGTGCCGGCCGACGCCCGTCACCCACTTGAAGAACCTCAGCGACACGCTGGGCGGGCCGCAGATCTATCTCAAGCGGGAAGACCTCAACCAGACGGGGTCCCATAAGATCAACAACGTCATGGGTCAGGGGCTGCTTGTGGCGCGCATGGGCAAGAAGCGCGTCATCGCCGAGACCGGCGCCGGGCAGCACGGCGTCGCCACCGCCACCATGGCCGCGCGGCTCGGGCTCGACTGCACCATCTACATGGGCGCGGTGGACGTGGAGCGGCAGCGCCCCAACGTGTTCTGGATGGAGCGGCTCGGGGCCAAGGTGGTCGCGGTGGAGGACGGCTCGGCCACGCTCAAGGACGCCATCAACCAGTGCTTGCGGGACTGGGCGTTCTCCATGGACGACACCCACTACGTGCTCGGGACCGCGTGCGGGCCGCACCCGTTCCCGCAGATCGTCGCCTGGTTCCAGCAGATCATCGGCCAGGAGTGCCGCGAGCAGATGACGGCCGTCACCGGGCGCTTGCCGGACCGGGTGTACTGCTGCGTGGGCGGCGGCTCCAACGCCACCGGCACGTTCCTGGGCTTCCTGGACGACGCGGAAGTGGAACTGGTGGGGATGGAAGCCGGCGGCGAGGGGTTGGACACCGGACGCCACGCGGCCCGGCTGGCGGGCAACGGCGGCACTCCCGGGGTCGCCCAGGGATACAAGACTTACTTCCTCCAGGACGAGGAAGGACAGATGCGCCACACCCATTCGGTGGCCGCGGGCCTGGACTACATCGGCGTGAGCCCGATCCTGGCGTGCCTGCGGGAGAGCGGACGGGTGCGCTTCGAGGCGGCGACCGACAATGAGGTGCTGGAAGGGTTCCAGACCCTGCTGCAACGGGAAGGCATCATCGCGGCCCTGGAAAGCGCTCACGCGGTGGCCGGCGTCATCCGCGAGGCGCCGCGCATGCGCCGCGACCAGACCGTGCTGGCGACCCTGTCGGGCCGCGGCGACAAGGACATTTTCACCATCGCCGAGGCGTTGGACGATCCCGGCTGGCGGCGCTTCCTCGAGCGGAAGGCCGGCCGGTGAACCTGCGCGCCTACATACAAGACCGGCTCGGGACGCGGAAGATCCTGCTCATGACCCACGTGATCGTGGGCTATCCGTCCCTGGACGTGAACTGGCGCATGCTGGAAGCGATGGAACGCGCCGGCGTGGACCTCGTGGAACTTCAGATGCCCTTCAGCGAGCCCATCGCAGACGGACCGGTCTTCGCCCACGCCAACCAGGAAGCCCTCAGGCAGGGGCTGTCCACGGAACAGTACTTCGACTTCATGGCTCGAGCCACGCGGAAGTTCGGGTTCCCGCACCTGATGATGGGTTACTACAACACCGTGTTCCAGCTTACCCATCGAACCTTCTGCGAGCGGCTTAGCGGCGCCGGGGGGGCGGGGTTCATCGTCCCCGACCTTCCCATCGAGGAGTACCATGACCTCGCTCCGCTGAGCGAAACAAGCGGGTTGACGCCCGTGGCGCTGTTTACGCCCACCAACACCGACGCGCGACTCGCCGAGATCGGCCGGCACGGACGCGGCTTCATCTACGGGGTGGCGCGGCGCGGCGTCACCGGCCGGCGCACCGACCTCAAGGCCGGCATCGACGCGCTGGCAGCCCGCTACCGCGCGGCCACGGACCTGCCCCTGGGTCTGGGCTTCGGCATCGCCGGCGGCGACGACGTGCGACAGCTCCACGGAAGCTGCGAGATCGCCATCGTGGGCTCGGCGCTGCTGGAACGCTGGGAGAACGGCGGCAAGGCCGGGTACGCGGAGTTCCTCGATGAGCTGCAGGAGGCACGTGGTTAGGTGTCGTGTCTCACAAACAGGTTTGCAAAGATGCGCCGGATTT
>JAJEAI010000125.1 GCA_022824205.1 Candidatus Binatia bacterium | reverse complement strand
ACTCGACGCTCTCCAATCCCCGCCACCGCCTCCTTTCACACTGCCACGTTGCCAACTGCTTCGGTAGCTCCTTGCTCCAACCCCTTCTGTTTCATCCTACGGGGTGGCTTGCCGCAGGCCATGGCCGTTTGACACAGCCTGTGGCGCGGGAATGACGGGATCGATGTCCACGAGCGGTACTCCGTTGCGCGGGTTCCGTTCAATCGGCCGCGGCCAGACCGGCGCCCGCCTTCAGCACCGCAACCGCCTGCCGCACCATGGCCTCCACGATCTCGGCGGCCGGGCGCACGTCCTTCTCTCCGAGCAGCCCGGCGATCTGCCCGCCCGGCACGCTCATCACGTCCACCCGGCTGCCCTGCTCCGCGGCCACCCGGAACTGGTCGTTGAGCACCCCCTGGAACGGCATCTCCAGGGGCTGCAAGCCCGATTCCTCCCACTTGCGGATCACCGGGCTGCGATAGTGGCGGCTGGGCTTGCCGCTGGGAAAGCGGTCGAGCACGAAGTCCTCGGTGCGGCCCTGGATGAGCTGGGTCTTGTAGTCGGCGTGGATCTCGCTCTCCGCGCTGGCCAGGAAGACGGTGCCGCACCACACCCCCACCGCTCCCAGGCTGAGCGCCGCGGCGAGACCACGCCCGTCGGCGATGCCCCCGGCCACCACCACCGGCGTGGGGCTGACCGCGTCCACCACCTGCGGTATCAGCGGGAAGTTGGCGATCCGTCCGGTGTGTCCGCCGGCCTCGTAGCCCTGGGCGACGATCACGTCCACGCCGTTGGCCGCGTGCCCCACCGCCTGCTTCACGTTGCCGCACAGCGCCAGCACCTTCATGCCGCGCTCGTGGGCCAGGGGCACCACCGCCGCCGTATCCCCCAGGCCCACGGCCAGCACCCGCACGCCCTCCTCCAGGATCACGTCCAACTGTCGCTGTACCATGTCCGGGGTCTTGACCTTGGACCAGGGGTCCGGGCCTTGTGTCTCGAGTCCGAACTCCTCGATGGCGTCGTGGACGAAGCGCACGTGGTCGGGATGGGTGCGTTCCAGGAACTCGCGCACGTTGCCGACGTCCGCATAGGGCGTCTGCGCCAGCCGCGGCAGCGTGATGTCCACGCCGAAGGGACGGTCCGTCCGTTCGCGGACGGCACGGATGCGCTCGCGTATGAACTCCGGCTTGAGCGGACTGCCGCCGATGACACCGAGCCCGCCCGCGTCGGAAACCGCCGCCACCAGCTTCGGCGGGGTGGTGGAGCCGCGGCTGTCCCATCCCATTCCCGCCTGGATGATGGGGTGTTCGATGCCGAGCAGATCGCACAAGGGGGTTTTCAGCTTCGCCATACGGGGCTCCCGTCGCGTCATCGAGTGTCCTCGTTCCTCTAACGCGTCGCGTCGCGGTTTGCCAATGATCGTGGCTTCCTGTTCCAACACGCCGAAGCCGGCGGTCTCTCTTTACTCCGCGCGGGAACCGTGTCATGGACAGATCAAGGCATCCACCTGCACCCGCCGCGCTTCGAAGGGACCGACGCATGGAAAACCGCCGCTACGACTATCAGCCCATTACCACCCGGCCGGCACTCCGGTGGCCCAACGACGCCCGGGTGGCCGTCTGGGTGAGCCCCAACATCGAGTACTTCCACTTCGACCAGCCCATACCCAACTTCGCGATGTCCAAGGTGCCGGACGTTCGCGGCTACGCGCAGCGCGACTACGGCGCACGAGTGGGAGTGTTCCGGATGATGGAAGTGCTGGACAAGCACGGCATCCGCGCCAGCGCCCAGTTGAACTCCGAGGTCTGCATGCACCAACCGGAGATCATCGAGGAGGGCGTCAAGCGGGATTGGGAATGGCTGGGCCACGGCGTCACCAACAACCTTCCGTTGACCGCCTATCCCGCGGAGGAGGAATTCTCCGTCATCAAGCAGGTACACGACGAGATCGCCGAGGCCACCGGAAAGGGGCCGCGGGGCTGGCTCGGACCCGCGCTGGCCGAGACCTTCGACACGCCGGACCACCTCGCGGCCGCGGGTTTCGACTACCTGTGCGACTGGGGCTTCGACGATCAGCCGGTGGCGATGCGCGTAAAGACCGGCCGCATGATCGCCATGCCCTACGAGCAGGGCTTGAACGACATCAACTTCTTTCTGCGCTCCAACTATACGCCCAGCGAGTACCTGCGACAGGTGTGCGACCAGTTCGACGTCCTCTACCGCGACGGCGAACGGAGCGGCACGGTCTTGTGCATCCCCCTCCACCCCTTCATCATCGGCGTCCCGCTCCGCATCAAGTACCTCGACCTGGCGCTGGAATACATCTGCTCCCACGACGGCGTCTGGCTCGCCACCGGCGGCGAGATCGCCGACTGGTACTACGAGCATTGCTACGAGGATCCGGGGCGGCCGTAAGACGCCATCCGACGGCCCCCCGGCGTCCGCGCCGCCGGCCGGCGTCCGAATAGTTCCATGACCCACTCCTTCGACATCGTTCCGCGGGCGCCGTATTCGTTCGACTACACCGTCGCGCGCTTCATGCGCTTCGCGAGCGAGAACGTCGACCTCGTCGAGGACGGCCGGTACCGGCGCCTGCTGGCGGTGGGCCGCCAACTCGCACTGGCCACCGTGACCAACACCGGCACGGTGGCCGCGCCGCGGCTGGCCGTCGTGCTGGATAGCCCTTCCAAGGCGCCGCTCCAACTCGCCGGATTCGAGGCACAGCTCCGTCACATCCTGTGCACCGACCTCGATCTGCGGCCGTTCTACCGCATGGCGCGCAAGGACGACATGGTGGCGCCGATGGTGCGCCGCTTCCGCGGGCTTCGCGTCACCGCCAGCCCGACGCTGTTCGAGGCGTTGATCACCGCCGTGCTGTCCCAGCAGGTCAACCTGATCTTCGCGTACTCCATCAAGAAGGCGCTGGTCGAGAGTTTCGGCCGGACGTGGTGCCGGCGCGGACGTACCTACCGTGCGTTTCCGGAGCCGCGGCGGTTCGCCGTCCAGACGTTTGAAACCATGCGCGGCTTCCGCCTGAGCAACGCCAAGGCCGGCACGCTCGTCCGTGTCGGCGAAGCGTTTGCCTCCGGCCGCGCGCTGCGCGGCTTGGCCGCCCTTCCCGATGAAGCGGTCATCGAGCGATTGACCGCCATCAAGGGCATTGGACGCTGGTCGGCCGAGATCGCGCTGATGCGCGGTTTGGCGCGGCCGGACACCTTCCCGGCCGGCGACCTGGGGGTGGTGAAGTACGTGGCCCAGGGCCTGCTGGGCAGGACCGGCAAGGCCACCGAGGACGAGATGCGCGCCTTTGCCGAACGCTGGCGGCCCTACCGCGCCCTGGCCCTGGCGTATTGCTATGCCGAACTGGCGACCCGCCGCGGCGCATCCACGCCGGGGATCACCGCGAAGCAGGAGAGCCTCGTTTCCGCGGCGCGGGCGCCGCGCCGTCGACCGCGCGACGATTGACTCCGGCAGGTTCGCCCAGAGGCCCAAGTGTGGTACCATCCCCTTTCGAACCACCGGCCAACCCACGGAATTTCGCTGCGATACGCGGCGGCTCGATGACAAAGCCCGCAAATGACGTAAAGGACGCGCTTCACGCTCCGGAGAAATCCCCTCGCACTCTGTCCATTGTCGTGCCGACCTTCCGCGAGGCGGACAACGTCCCGGCCTTGGCGGAACGCATCGCTGCGGCCCTGTCCGGTACCGGCATCGACTGGGAGCTGTTGCTGGTGGACGACGATTCGGGCGACGGCAGCGAAGATGTGGTAGCCGGCCTGGCGCGGCGCCTGCCGGTGCGCATGGTGGTCCGACGGGACGCGCCGCGGGACTTGTCCCTTGCGGTCATCGAAGGCATCCGGCTGGCCCGGTTCGACAACCTGGTGGTGATGGACGCGGATCTGTCGCATCCACCCGAGCGCATCGCCGACATGCTGGCGGCGCTCGACAGCGGCTGCGAAATGGTCATCGGCAGCCGCTACGTGCCGGGGGGTGCGGTGGACCAATCCTGGAGTCTCTACCGCGTGCTGAACTCGCGGCTGGCCACCTGGATGGCGCGTCCCCTGGTCAGGTGCGCGGACCCCATGTCGGGTTTCTTCGCCACCCGGCGCGGCGCGCTGCCGGACCTGCGAACATTGCGGCCCATGGGATACAAGATCGCGTTGGAGCTGATCGTGCGTGGGCGTCTGCGGGTGCGCGAGGTCCCCATCGACTTCCGCGACCGGAGCGCGGGTTCCAGCAAGATGAACTGGCGACAGCAACTCCGGTTCCTGCGCCACCTCTCCAGGCTCTACAACTACAAGTTCGGCACCCTGGCCCGCGTGCCCTTCTTCGGCGCGGTGGGTGCAAGCGGCCTCGTGGTCGACCTCGCATTCTATCTCGGACTTCAGTGGGCCGGCATCGAACACCGCCTGGCGCGCTTCCTGTCCTTCTGGCCCGCGGTGGGTTGGAACTGGGCCCTCAACCGCGGCTTCACCTTCAGCGAAAGGGCGCGGCAGCCTCACCTGGGCCAGTTGGCCCGGTTCACGGCCAGCAGCCTGGCGGGCCTCGGGATCAACGTGGGCAGCTACGCGCTCTTGACGAGTTACGTTGGCTTCTTCGACCGCCACCGTCTCTTGGCCTTCTTCTGCGGCATAGGCCTGGGCAGCCTCCTGAATTTCCTCGTGGCCGATCGGTACGTGTACGGGCGGCCTTCCGACGCGGGCCGGTGATCCAGCCGCCGCACGTCGTTCCGGAGGCAAGACCCTCCCCTGACTAATCCTTCGTCCGCTTCCCATCGCTCCGGTCCAGGCGGCCGTAGATATCCTCGTAGCGGACGATGTCGTCTTCTTCCAGATAGTCGCCGGTTTGCACCTCCACCACTTCCAGCGGAACCGCGCCAGGATTCGCCAGGCGGTGGTGCGTTCCCACTGGAATGAAGGTGGACTGGTTCTCCGTCAACGTGAAGGTTTCGTCTCCCCGCGTGACCCGCGCCGTTCCGCGTACTACCACCCAGTGCTCGGCTCGTTGCCGGTGCGACTGCAGCGACAGCGCGTGGCCGGGCTCGACGACGATGTGCTTGACCTGGAAGCCATCGCCCCCGTGAACCGCGTCGAAGGTACCCCAGGGGCGCCGCACCTTGCGGTGGACGTGGTGTTCCTCCCGTCCCTCCGAACGCAGCCGCGCCACCACCTTGCGCGCATCCTGAGCCGCATCCCGGCGCGCCACCAGGAGCGCGTCCGCGGTATCCACGATGACGAGGTCCGACACACCCACCGCGGCGACCAGACGTTGCCCGCCGCGTACGTACGTGTCCTGGACCCCCTCCATGACGACGTTCCCCTGAACCACGTTGCCGTCGGCGTCTCTTTGGCCGAGGTCCGCCAGCGCCGCCCAGGAGCCGACGTCGGACCACCCCGCGTCGAGCGGGATCATCACCGCGTGGGAGGTGCGTTCCATCACCGCGTGGTCCACGGAGATGGCCGGGCTGCGCGAGAAGGCTTCCGCGTCCAGCCAACGAAAGCCCGCGTGTTCCACCGCCCCGCGGTAGGCGTCCTCCGCGGCGCCCCGCACCCCCGGTGCGTGAACGCCGAGCTGCTTCAGATACCGCGCGGCGGAGAACACGAACATGCCGCTGTTCCAGTAGTATCCGCCCTCTTCCAGATAGCCGGCGGCCGTGGCGGCGTCCGGCTTCTCGACGAACCGCTCCGCCCTGCGGCCGTCCTCGCTCACTCCGGTCGGCGCGGCTGCCTTGATGTAGCCGTAGCCGGTCTCGGCGCGGGCCGGGACCACGCCGAAGGTCACCAGGTGCCCGGCGGCACCTTCCCGAACCGCGGCGCGCACCGCGCTGGCGAACCGGGCCGCGTCGCGGATCACGTGGTCCGCCGGCAGCACCAGCAGAATGGGATCCTCGCCGTCGTTGGCGAGATCGAGGGCCTGCAAAGCCGCCACGGCGATGGCCGGCGCGGTGTTCCGCCCCGCCGGCTCCAGCAGCACGGCCGACGGCGGCGTGTCGACGGCCCCGAGCTGCTCGGCCACCAGGAAACGGTGCGCCTCGTTGCACACCACGATGGGTGGGCTCAGCTCGTCGAGAGAGGCCAGGCGCCGGACGGTGGCCTGCAACAGCGTGTGTTCTTCCGCCAGCGCGATGAACTGCTTGGGGCGGAGCTCGCGGGACAGGGGCCAGAGCCGGGTGCCGGCGCCGCCGGAGAGGATCACGGGGAACAGCAAGCGGCTCATCGCGGTGAACTCCCCGCTCGGTTTGGAAGCAGCCGCGTCGAGCCCTTTTGCCAATCCTTGCCACGATGGACCCGCCTGTTCCACCACACGATCAGCGGCGTGATGATGATGGTGGGCATGATCCACGCCAGCCACGCCGGGCGGGTATTCACGTTCACCACCACGATGGCGGTGACGGTGGCAATGGTCCCCGCCAGCATGTTGGTGAGATGCCGCGCGATGCGCTCCGCGGCGGACCGGCGCCGGGCGCGGTGATAACACAGGTCGACGGCGCTCAGAGCCACGGCGATGAAACCGAACACGGCGAGGGCGACCCATTGGGGGTGGCCGCGCAGAAGCAGCATGGCGCCGTAGCCCCACATGCCGAGCCCGGTGAGCCCCATGATCGCGGCCGCCGTCCAATCCGCGGCATGCGCGCGTCCGCTCGCGTTCCGGGCGAAGCGCCAACCCGCGAACACCAGATAAAAACTGAACACGGCCACCAGCAGCAACACCACGTCGGCTCCGAGCAGGGCCAGCGACACCGCGCTGACGCACACCACCGTCATGGCCGCGACGTAGACCCGCCCGGCCCGTACGTGACGGACGGCGCCCTTGGCGGTGGCGACCGCGACCAAAGCCGCGGCCAGTGCGACCGCGCCGGCGGCGATGTGGATGGGGAGGAGAACGGCGACCATGTCGACACCCGGCGATACGAGGGAGTCCGCGTGAGACGCTAAAGATCGAACCGGCGAACAAGCGCCAGGCGTAGCAGCACCAAGTGGTTCTCGACCCGGTAGGGACAGGCGGTGCGCGGACCGCCCGGGCCACAGGCGTTGTTCCCGGAGCGATTGACGTGATGCGTGCTCCGTCCGAACCCCAGGTACGAGGCATCCAGCCGCCAGGTCCAGGAACTCATGACCGGCGTCTCGACGCCGATTCCAAGCACCCAGCCGACTCTCGTGGCGTTGTGGCCGAACGAGTCGTCGGGGTCCTTCCGGCGCGGCAGGTTCGGGCCGAAATCGATGTCGGTCAGGGAGTTCTCGATCCGCGCCACCGCCGCGCCGCCGTTGACGAACACCGTAAGTGGCCCTGCCCGGTGGTCGAGCCCCAGGCGCGCGGTGGCGGCCCATCGAACCGACGCCGACGCCGTCTCATCGCGCCCCTCGGGATCGACCCGGTCCGAGTGCGCGGCCACGTTGCCCCAGGCGCCGTCCACCTCCAGTCTCAGGTCCGCGCGCCCGAGGACGAGCTTCCTTCCCGCCAGGAAACCCCAGGCCAGGTCACCGTCGTCATAGTCGGTGGCCCAGCCACGCCGCCCCCAGTTGGCGAAACCGCTGGGGTCGACGATCCGGTTCTCGGTCCTGGCGCCGGCGAGAAAGACGCCGGCGTAGGCCTCCTCCCAGGCCGCAAAGGCCGGCACGGCGCCCGCACCGGCGACGAATGCCAGCGCCAGCAACAGTCGCACCAAGAGACTCCGCACACGCAGGGTCCCTCGGGACGTGCCATCTACACGGGAGGGACGGCTTCGCGGCATCGCGCCGTCTACTGCGACCGCGGATGGAATCGCCGCCACGGGTGTCATACGGGAAGTAGCCATATGACCAAGTTAGCACGAATCGAATATGGACGCTTCAAACTTCGCGCAGGATGTGTGCCCCAGGACAAGCGCAAGCGGCTTGGACAGACTCGATCATTCGGACCTTCCCGCGCCCCGGGTCTCGGGGCGGCGGGAGATCCATGCGAACGTCCTGGGACGGACCGCCCGCAACCCGGCGGAACCCTCGACGTCGCGGCGCAGCCGCTCGAGGTCTTCGGCCACGTCCACGTCGTAAGTGCCCGCGACCAGGTGCACCCGGAGGCTCAGCCGCCGGGCCTTTTGCACGGTCTGCTCAAGCACCGAGGAGGTGCTCCAGGAGATGCCGCTGAAGAGTGCTTCCACCGGCCCGTTCAGACCGATGAGGTAGTAGCCGCCGTCGTCCGCCGGGCCCAACACCACGTCGCACCCGTCCCGTTGCAGCAGGTCGCACGCGCGCTCGACCGAGGCCGCGCTCAGGGTGGGAATGTCGCTGCCCACGAGGATGACCTGGCGGTAGCCCGCGCCACACAGATCCCCGAACACCGCGTGCATGCGTTCGCCGAGAGAGGCCCCGCGCTGCGGCAGCAGCGCCGTGGCGTGTCTCGCCGTGCGCGCGAAGTAGGCGCGACTGCGCTCGGCGTACGCCACCCAGGTGTCCCAGCGCTCCGAGCGCGCCAGGTCGTCGAGCACATCCTGAAGGACGCAGCCGTAGAAGTCCGCCGCCTCCGCATGGGTCAGCGGCGGGCACAACCGGGTCTTGACCGCTCCCGGTCGGGGCGCGCGCGCCATGACCGCCACCGCGGGCACGCGCGGGCGCGAGGGTCCTTCCCGAGTCGTGGACGGCGACGGGCCAGGGGAAGAGCGTCGATGATGAGACGGGCGGCTCACGGAATTTACCTGTGGCACCAAATCAACTATAAAGGGACGCTTCGATGCAATCCCGCCTCTCGCCGGTTTCGCATGCGCGCGCAGGGATGCTGAGAACGCCGCGGCAACCCCAACAGAACCAGCGGGAATCGCGAACCAGCCCGGGGGAGGCATTCCGAATGAACCAACGGATCGTCAAGGTAGCGGTGGTGGTGGTGGTGGCCGCCTTCATCGCGTGCTTCTTCATCTTCGACCTCGGAAGATACTTCAACCTCGAGTTCATCAAAGCCCAGCGCGATGCCTATCTGGGCTACTACCAACAGAATCCCGCCGTCACCCTTGCGGCTTACGCCGCCGTCTACATCGCGGTGACCGCGCTCTCGCTTCCGGGCGCCGCCATCATGACTTTGCTGGGCGGCGCGCTCTTCGGCGTCGTCACCGGCACGATCATCGTCTCCTTCTGCAGCACCATCGGCGCCACCCTGGCGTTTCTGGTCGCGCGCTTTCTGCTGCGGGACAGCATCCAGGGCAAGTTCGGCGACAGACTCGAAACCATCAACAACGGCATCGCCAACGAGGGGATGTTCTATCTCTTCACCATGCGGCTGATTCCGGTGATCCCGTTCTTCGTCATCAACCTGGTGATGGGGCTCACGCCCATCCGCACCGTGCAGTTCTTCTTCGTAAGTCAGCTCGGAATGTTCCCGGGCACCATCGTGTACGTCAACGCCGGCACCCAACTGGCCCAGATCGATTCGCTGGCGGGCATTCTGTCGCCCACGCTCCTGTTGTCGTTCGCGCTGCTCGGGCTGTTTCCGCTCATCGCCAAAAAGTCCATCGAACTCGTGAACAAACGCAGGAACGCAAAAGCGCAATAGAGCCGTTCGCGGAAGCGCCGCGAACGATGCCGAGGACCAGGAAGCATGCGTAACATCCCCGAACTGTCGCCGCAGGACGAATACAACCAGGTGTTGGGCTCCAACACCCACCCGGCGGACTGGACCAATCCAACGCCGGCCGACCGCTACAACCTGGTGGTGATCGGCGCGGGCACGGCCGGGCTCGTCACCGCGGCGGGGGCCGCCGGGCTCGGCGCCAAGGTGGCGCTGATCGAGCGCCACTATCTCGGCGGCGATTGCCTCAACGTCGGTTGCGTGCCCTCCAAGTGCATCATCCGCTCGTCGCGCGTGGTGGCGGAGATCCGGGACGCGGACATGTTCGGCATCGACCGGCCGGATGAGGTGCAGGTGGACTTCGCCGCGGTCATGGAACGCATGCGCCGCATCCGTTCCCACATCAGCCACCACGACTCGGTGAAGCGCTTCAGTGAGCTGGGCGTCGACGTATTCCTGGGCGATGCCACTTTCACCGGTCCGGAGACCGTCGAGGTGGACGGCCGGTCGCTCCATTTCAAGAAGGCCGTCATCGCGTCCGGCGCCCGGGCGGTGGCGCCGCATCCCCCCATCGAGGGAATCGAGGAAGCAGGCTACCTCACCAACGAGACCGTGTTCTCCCTCACCCAGCGCCCGGAACGGCTGGCGGTCATTGGCGCCGGCCCCATCGGCTGCGAGCTGGCGCAGACCTTCCAGCGCCTGGGCTGCCAGGTGGTGCTGTTCCACAACGGCGATCACATCCTGAATCGGGAGGACGCCGACGCCGCGGAAATCGTCCAGCAACAGTTCCTGAAGGAGGGCATCCAACTGGTGCTCAACAGCGCCCTCACCCGCGTCGCCACCGAGAACGGCCGCAAGGTGGTCCATTACGAGGCCGACGGCAACGCCGGCTCGGCGGCGGTGGACGAGATCCTGGTGGGGGCCGGGCGCGCGCCCAACGTCGACGGCCTGAACCTCGAAGGCGTCGGCGTGGAGTTTCACCCGTTCCAGGGGGTGGTGGTCAACGACTACCTGCAGACCACCAACCCGCGCATATTCGCCGGCGGCGACGTGTGCATGAACTGGAAGTTCACCCACGCCGCCGACGCGGCCGCGCGCATCATTATCCAGAACGCCCTCTTCTACAAGAGCAAGAAGCTGAGCTCGCTGATCATGCCCTGGGCCACCTACACGGACCCGGAAATCGCCCACGTGGGAATGTACGAGCGCGACGCCGAGACCCAGGGCATCGCCATCGACACCTACGTCCGCGAGCTGAAGGAAGTGGACCGGGCGCTGGCGGACGGCGAGGAAGAGGGATTCGTCAAGATCCACGTGAAAAAGGGTACCGACAAGATCGTCGGCGGCACCATCGTAGCGCGCCACGCCGGCGAAATGATCAGCGAAATCACCCTGGCCATCGCCGGCAAGGTAGGCCTCGGCACCATCGCCAACGTCATCCACCCCTACCCCACCCAGGCCGAAGCCATCAAGCAGGCCGGCGACGCCTTCAACCGCACACGCCTGACCCCCAGGGTGAAGAAGATATTCGGACGCTGGCTGGCCTGGACCCGGCGGTAGCCGCCGACCGTGCGCGGTACGTCGCGTCCATTCGCCGATGCGTTGCCGGACCGGCTTCCACTCGGCTACTTGCGCAGCCGCTTTCCCAGCGCAATCAGGAACATGACGCTCTTGCCCGCGGCGTGGGGCGAGAAGAACGTGGTGACGTCGTCATCGAAGAAGGTCAGGCCGGAAGCGCCGAAGCCTTGGGCGTAGGCTGACAGGTAGAGGCGGCCGGCGGTGATGCTGGCATCCATCTGGGCCAGGCGGTAGCCGCGGTTGCCGTAACGCCGCAGGACGGCGTCAAGGTCCGCGAGGAAGTAGACATTGACGCTGGCGTCCGCGGGGATCTCCTGACCCAGCCCGAGGAAGCCGGCTTCCTTGCGGAAGTTCCCTTCCTTGAGAAGCTCCAGCCGTCCGTTGTCGCGGTCGAGAACGTAGGCGCCGGGGGCGGTATCGTCCACGTGATTGACGATGAGATAGAGCTGGTTCAGCGCGCGGGAGGCGCCGGGAGCCACGTCCGTGGCCACACCCCGAGTGGCTTGATGGAGGGCGTTGGACAACTGGGTGAAGCTGATGGACTCGTGCGAGAAACGGCGCGTGGAGCCGCGGCGTACGATCACCTGCTCGATGCTGTCGGTGGGGAGCGACGCGGGAGAGTCGACCGCCAGGGGCAGCGCGCGGCCCGTGAGGTCGGCCGCCTTGGCGTCCGCGGCGGAACCGCCAACTCCCCGGTGGACGGTTCCCGCTTCGCCGGGGGTCGCCATGCCGGCCTCTGCCTCCCCGCCGCCCTCCGATGCGCCGGCCTCGGATTCACGCCAGCGCCGGGCTTCGGCACCGCTCTCCAGGCATGACGCCGCGTGCACCTGCCGGATGGACGGGTAGTCCAGCTCGCGGGCCGATAACGGCCGGGTGGCGAGGTCCAGGGCCGGCGGCGTTTCCGCGGACCGGGGCGAGGACTCCGCCGAGCGCCCCAGGGGCACGAGGCACAGCGACACTTCCTTCTCGGGATCGAGGCCCAGCAGGTGGTTCACCGGTGCATCGGCGAAGCCCATCACCGTTCGTGCCGGGATGCCGCGGGCCGAAGCCGCGGCAAGGCAGTTGGCCAGGAGCGTGCCGCCGTCCCAGAAGCAGTGGCGGTAGGTGCGGTCGCGGTACTTCCAGCTATTGCGCCAGTAGGTGGAGGTGAGCACCAGAACGGCCGGGGCGTGGGCCACGGCGGGCTCGGCCCCGCTCGCCTCCACCAGGAGGCCACGATGGTCGCCCGCCCGCAAAGGGGTCAGCGCGAAGCGGTCGGGGG
>JAJEAI010000150.1 GCA_022824205.1 Candidatus Binatia bacterium | reverse complement strand
GGGAAGTCCTCTCCCGAGGGTTCCGAGACGCTCGCAAGCGGCGTGGTGTCCCGCACCGTCAACTGGTAGCCGCCCGTCTTCTCCCCCGCGCCGCGCACTTCCACGAAGTAGGTCCCGGGCTCGTCCACCTCGACCTCTTCGCTGGTCCCGCCCGGCGGAGGGCCGCCGCGCGTGTAGAGGGACCTGACGTCGTTGCCGCTACGCGGTTGCCTCTCCTCGCCCCCGCTCTCCTCGCCTCCGACCCGGTTGCCGTCCTCATCGTACAGCCCCGCCACCGTGAGTCCCGGCGAAGGCGCGCCCTCGTCGTCGTGCAACTCGAACCGGTAGTTCCGGCCAACCTCGAGCTTCACCGCGAACCAGTCCACGTCGCCGGGTGAGCCGACCTCGCCCGTGATCGGCTCGCCGACCAGCACCCGGCCCGTCGTCGTCGTGTCCCTCGGAAGGTCCCCTCCCGCAGGCTCCGAGACACCGGCGAGGCGCGCCACCGATACCGTGTAGACCCCTACGTCGAGGTGCACGTTGAACGGCCCCGACCACGTCGCCGTGTGCCCCGAACCCGCCGCAACGTAGTACACGCCGCTCCGCGCCGCCCGGAACTCCACCTCCGCATCCAGACCCGGACCGCTGTCCTCATCCCCCGTGCCCGCCATCAGCACGCCCCCCGCGTCGTAGATCCCGTGAAGACGCGCGTCCGCCAGCATGTCATTCGCATCGCCCACCGCCGCGCCGCCCGTCAGGCTGACGCGGTACGTCGCGCCCGCCTCCAGTTCCACCGCGAACCAGTCCACGTCCTCCCGGAAGTCCACCCGTCCCGCGGCCTCCCCGCCAACCGCCACCGTCGCGCTCGTATCCACGTCCGAGGCGATGTCGTCCACCGCCTCGCTCACCGAGAGCCTGTAGCTGCCCACCCCGCCATTGTAGCGGTGGAGCGCTCCGCCCGTCGCCGCCACGTAGTAGCGTCCGCTTTCCAAGGGCGTGAACTCCACCCGGGCGTTCCAGTAGTGCCCGCTGTTGTCGTCCGTCGTTCCCGCCAGAAGGTTCCCCCCCGAATCGTAGACCCCTCCGATGGCAGCGTTGCGAAGCGTGCCCCCGTCCCGGGACGCATCCCGGGTGTAGTTCGAACTCCGGCCTTCCAGGTCGATGATGTAGGTCTTCCCCGCCTCGAGCTCCACCCCGTACCAGTCCACGTCGTCCGGCGCGTGGAGGGAGCCCTCGACGGACCCGCCCACCTCCACCGTGGCCGTCGTGGTCGTGTCCGCCGCCACCTCGCCCGCTTCCGTGACCCCGTAGCGCAGCTTGAAGTCATTCTCGCCGTCTTCCTGCGACTCCACCCGCACGTAGTACGTCCCCGCCGGGAGCGTCTCGTTGATCCACTCGTTGGCCTCGCCGCCGTTCTCGCTCGCGTGGAGCACATTGCCCTCGGCGTCTTCCAGGAACAGGTCCGCATCCGCGTCCTGTTGGCGCAGGCCCAGCCCCACCTTCCTGGCTTCGGTCAGCGTGAACTTGAAGTAGTCCACCTCGTCTTGAACGCCATCCAGCGACGCTTCCGGGAAGCGCGGTCGGGTGATCGCGGTGATGTCGCCGAGATCGGTGGCGCCCTCTCGCGTATCGTCCGTGAGGGTCACGCGAACCGTATAGGTGCCCGTCTCGTTCATGTACCCGCGCGCCGAGATGTAGTGCGTGCCCGTCTCCGTCGCCGTGAAGTAGAGGCGCGCGTCGTCCCCATCGCCCCCGTCGTTCGTCTGCGTGCCCGAGATGCGAGCGCCCTCCGAGTCGTAGATCCCCCGCAGAACCGTGCTGTCCAGCGTGCCGCCGCCGCTGTCCGCACCCTCCAGGTCGATGATGTAGGTCGTGCCCGCGACAAGTTCCACCGCGAACCAGTCCCAGTCGTTGCCCGTCTCGATCTCGCCCGTCGCCGTGCCCCCCACCGCCACACGGCCCGTCGTGCTTCTGTCCTTTGCGTAATCGTCAGCCATGAACCCGCTCCTTGTATGAGAGAACGATACTCCTTGCTTCACGGAGTCCCGATGGTGCCTCCCTGAAACCACAAGTTGCATAGGCGCCTCTACAAGACATCTGGCCGGTTCCACGCGGGGACGCGGACGCCATGACGAGTCCGTGAGGGACATCCGGCTGCGATCGCTGCCTATGTATTGAGACGGTAACCGCCTGACAGTGTCAGTGTCAACGCAAACCGTGTGAAAACTGCGTAGGGACCGACTGTCGGTTGGGGAGCGGTTGAAGTCTGTACGACCCCGGCCTGCTGCGAGCAATCGTCTCGCTTCATCCCGGACAGGCGAAAACCTGCCAGTCCTCCCCAATATTGGGGAAGCAAAAAGGGCGCACGATACTCTATCGTATTCGTAGACGATCCGAACAAACGGAACGAAAATCAATGCCCACTTCCGCACACAGCCCCCATCGAGGGACAAACACGAACGAGAGGCGATTCACACGCTCGCTTTAGTTGTAGAAACTTTCGAGGGAGGCTGGGTGTAGAGGTGAATCGTAAAAACCATGGCACCGTCGATAGGGGAGGTGGGAAGGAGATACGCTCGGCCCTTGCCGAGAGCCGGCGGCTGTTCTTCTCGATCGGTCTGTTCAGCGCTTTTGTGAACCTGCTGATGCTGACCGGCCCGCTCTTCATGCTGCAAGTCTATGATCGGGTGCTGACTTCCCGCTCGGAGGCGACGCTGGTGGCGCTGGCCGCCATCGTCGCCTTCCTGTTCCTGATGATGGGCCTTCTCGACCATGCCCGGGCGCGGGTGCTGGCGCGAGCCGGGGCGCGCTTCCAGTCCCGCCTCGACGGCCGGGTGCTGGGGGCGATCCTGACCCGTGCGGGACGTTCGGCCGCGTCGCGCTCGGAGCCCGCGCGAGGCCTCTACGACCTGGAAGCGATGCAGCGCTTCGCCTCGGGGCCGGGGCCGTTCGCGTTCTTCGACGCTCCGTGGACGCCGGTGTTCCTGTTCGCCCTGTTCACCTTTCACTGGCTGCTGGGCCTCTTGGCGGTGTGCTCGGGCGTGCTGCTTCTCGTGCTGGCGCTCTTGAGCCAGGCGCGCACCGCGCGGCTTCAGAGAGAAGCGGGAGGGGCCTCGGCGCTGGCCGGCCACTTCGTGGAACAGGTGCGCGCCGGCGCGGAGACGGTACGGGGTCTCGGGATGCGCTCGGCGGCCATCGCACGGGCGGGCGGGCTGAGGAATGCGGCGCTGGAGAGGACCGTCGAGGCGTCGGACCGGAGCGGTGTGTTCGCGACGACGTCGAAGACGCTGAGGCTGTTCCTCCAGTCGATGATGCTGGGTCTGGGGGCGTGGCTCGCGATTCGCGGAGAGGTGACGCCGGGGATCATGATCGCGGCGGCGATCCTCATGGGACGTGCCCTGGCGCCGATCGACCAGGCGGTGGGGCAGTGGCCCGTGTTGCAGCGCACCCTGGAGGCGAGGCGATCGCTTGCCCGGCTTCTGGCGGAGACGCCGGAAGAGCCGGCGCGCATGCCGTTGCCCGCGCCGAAGGCTGTCATGGAAGCGTCGAACCTGGTGGTGGCGGCGCCAGGAGCCGAGACGCCCGCGGTGCAAGGGGTGTCGTTTCGCCTGGAACCGGGAACGGCCATCGGGATCGCCGGACCGTCCGCGGCGGGCAAGTCGACCCTCATGCGGTCGCTGGCCGGGTTGTGGCCGCCGCTCTCGGGCAGGGTGACGCTGGGCGGGGCCTCGCTGGACCAGTACGGGGAAGAGGTGCTCGCGCGGCAACTCGGATGGTTGCCCCAGGAGGTGGTGTTGTTCGAAGGCACGGTGGCGGAGAACATCGCCCGTCTCGATCCAGCGCCCGACGCCGACGCCGTCGTGCGCGCGGCAGAGCGGGCCGGTGCGCACGAGATGATCCTGGCCCTTCCCGGCGGCTATGGCTTTCAGGTGGCCGCCGGCGGCGCGGCGCTTTCGGGCGGGCAGCGTCAGCGGATCGCGCTGGCGCGGGCATTCTACGGCGACCCGGCGGTGGTCCTGCTCGACGAGCCGGATTCGCATCTGGATGGCGCGGGCTCGGACGCGCTCGACCGCGCGGTGGCGGATCTCAAGGCGCGGAACGGCGCGGCGGTGATCGTGGCCCACCGTCCGGGCGCGTTCGCGCGTTGCGACCAGGTGCTGGCGATGGAGCACGGCCGGCTGCGTCCGTTGGAGCCGGTGCGGCAGATACCCGGCCGCTCCTCCACGGAGCGCGAGATCCGGGTGGCCAAGTCGGGGCCGCCGCGGGGCTGGCGGGGTCCGGCGGAGGAGGAACCGTCATGATGACGATGCTTCCCGCGGCGCGTCCGTCCGGGCAGGCGACCGTTCGGCATGCCGCCCCGGTTGCCGGTTTCCCGTCGCGCCGTCCGCTGATGCTGGGGTTCCTGGCGCTGGTCGCGCTCGCCGCGGGGCTGTTCGGCTGGGGGGTGCTGGCGTCGATCTCCGGGGCGGTGATCGCCGGCGGCCGTGTCGAAGTCGAGACCCGCGAACAGGTGGTGGAGCATATCGACGGTGGCACGGTGGGCGAGATCCTGGTGCGCGACGGTGACCGGGTGGAGGCGGGCGAGGTGCTGGTCCGCCTGGACGGGGCCTTGTTGCGTTCCGAGGCGGCGATGCTGGAAGTGGAGGCGGCGGAGCTTGCGGCGAGGCGCAACCGCCTGGAAGCGGAGTTCCGCGACGCCGATGCGATTGTTTGGGACAGCGCGCTGGCGTCCCTTGCGGAGGCCGATCCCACGGTGCGGGAGATCCTCGCCGGACAGCGGCGGCTGTTCGAGGCGCGGCGTTCGTCGCGTGCGGGGCAGGTGGCGCAACTCCAGGAGCGGATCGGCCAGACGGGAAAGCAGATCGCCGGCCTGGAGGCGCAGGCGGACGCGGCCAGGCGCCAGAGAGGTTTCATCGGCCGCGAACTCGAGGCTCAGCGCTCGCTCTTCGAGAAACGCTTCACCGGTTTCCACGGGTTGCTGGAGCTGGAGCGCGAGGCCGCCCGTCTCGAAGGCCTGGAGGGCGACATCGCGGCCCGGATCGCGGGCGCACGGGGCCGCATTGCCGAGATCGAGCTCGCGATCCTGCAGATTGCCGCGCGTCGGGTGGAGGAGGCGGAGGGTCGCGCGCGCGAGGTCGAGGCCCGGGAGAACCAGGTGCGCGAGCGGCTGACGGAGTTGCGGCGGCGGCTGGGGGGCATGGAGGTGCGGGCGCCGGTCTCGGGTGAAGTCTACGGGATGCAGGTGTTCGCGCCCGGCGAGGTGGTGCGTCCGGGCGAGCCGATCCTGCACATCGTGCCGGCGGATGCGCGGCTGATGGTGCTGGCGCAGCTCGAGCCGATCCACGTGGACCAGGTGTACCCAGGCCAGGATGCGGTGCTGCGGTTTTCGGCCCTGCCGGCACGCAACACGCCGCAGTTCGAGGGCCGCGTGCGGCAGGTGTCGGCGTCCACCGTGCACGACCAGCGCACCGGTCTTGCCTGGTACGAGGTGGAGCTGGCGATGGGGCGCGTGGTGGAGCCGGAAGAGGAGCTGGCGGTTGTCGCCTGGGCCTATGGCCTGGTTGCCGCGTGGTTTCATCGCGGCGGTTCGGCCGGCGAAGATGCCGGGGTCGGGAATGCTGACGCTTCAACGAAGCGAATCGACCATGCGCGCGACCTCGCGCTCTCGCCCGGCATGCCCGTCGAGGTGCACATCCGCACCGGCGAGCGCTCGCCGCTCAGCTACCTTGCCAAGCCCCTGACCGACTACTTCTCTCGGTCGCTGCGTGAGCAGTAGGGCATGATCTCTCTATCGCCAAGACGCAAGCGCATGTCCGGGTTTCGGCGTTGCCAATTGACGGAGCGTTTCAAACCCTCCCTTGCCCGCTGCTACGACGCCCGTTGCGTGACGCCGCGCCCCCGCAGCAGGGCCGTGGTTTCCCTGAGCAGCGCCTGGACCTCGCGTGGCTTGCCCACGGTCACGCGCATCATGTTGCACAACTCGGGAGTGTCGAAGAAGCGCACCAGGATGCCCTTCCGGCGGAGCCCTTCATGCAGCCAGCGGATGCTGTCACCGCCTAGCCGAGCCATGACGAAGTTGGCCTGCGACGCGTGCACCTCGAAGCCCAGCCGGCGCAGTCCCCGGACCAGCGTCCGGCGCGTCCGCTGGATGCGCGCCACGTTCCGCTGCATCCACTCCACGTCCTCCAGGGCCGCCACGGCGGCCGCCAGGCTCAGGCGGCACAGGTTGTAGGAGTCCTTCACCTTCATCAGGCTGCCCACGATGTCCTCGCTGCCGAAGGCCAGGCCCACGCGCATGCCGGCCAGCGAATACGCCTTGGAGAAGGTGCGCAGCACCACCAGGTTCGGAAAGCGCTTGACCAGCGCGATGGCGCTCTCGTCGCTGTCGGCGAAGTCCATGTAGGCCTCGTCCACCACCAGCAGGCCGGCCACCGAGCGCGCCAGCCGGGCGATCTCGCTCACCGGCTCCAGCGTGCCCGAGGGGGCGTTGGGGTTGCACAGGATGGTCACCCTGCTCGACTGGAAGTAGAGCGGCGCGGGGATCGTGAAGTTGTCGGCGTAGGGTACCGTGACGCTTTCGCCGCTCTGTATGGTGACGAGGGTCTCGTACAGGGAG
Organism: Candidatus Binatia bacterium; assembly: GCA_022824205.1. GTDB lineage: Bacteria > Desulfobacterota > Binatia > UBA9968 > JAJDTQ01 > JAJDTQ01. The sequence continues at coordinate 53,584 of JAJEAI010000150.1, read as the reverse complement.
TAGGTGGGCACCGGGTAGGCGACGCTGTCGCCCTCGCCCACGTAGCAGCGCATGAGGATGGACAGCAGCTCGTCCGAGCCGTTGCCGGCCATGACGTTCTCCGGCCCGACGTTGTAGAGGGCGGCCGCGCGCTTGCGCAGGTCCAGGGCCACGGGATCGGGATAGAGGCGCAGCGACGACGAGATCTCGCGGCGCACCGCGGCCAGCACCTTGGGGGATGGCGGATAGGGGTTCTCGTTGGTGTTGAGTTTGATCAGGTCGGGCTGCTTGGGCTGCTCTCCGGGCGTGTAACCCTCCAGATCTTCGATGTTTTTTCTGAGGATGGACTGCATCCGGAGATTCTAGCCAGCCCTTGCGGGCTTTGCAAATCACGCTGGGGCGCCGTCTGCGTCAAGGAAGGGAGGTCAGGGGATCAACTTCACCAAGGTAACCGTGAGGCCGACAATTCCGGCCGCCATTAGCCAAAGATGTCGATAAATCTCCGCCTTGAACTCGGCGATGTCAGCCTTGACCTCGGCCTTGAACTCGGAGAAGTCCGTCTTGAGTTCGTCAATGTCGCGCTTGGTAGCCACGTCACCGCCGATGGCATCGCCCACGGTGGCAACGACGGCTTCCGCTTGGGTATCGTCGAAGCCGGCACCCTTGAGCGCCTTGACGGCTTTGTGTGTATCGAACGCAGGCGTGCCCATAATCGTTCGGTCATCATATCAGCCGGCGAAGGGCATGTCCATAATGAATCGATCATTCTGATTCGCCGCCTCTCGAAGTCCGAACGAACCTCCCCCACTACGCCGCGTCCGCCACCTCCGACGCCGACACCGTCAACTCGCCGCCGTCGTAATCCACCACCACGTGGCTGTGGTCCTTGACCTCCCCGGCCAGGAGCTTTCGCGCCAGCGCGGTCTCCAGCTCCTTCTGGATCAGGCGCTTGAGGGGCCGGGCGCCGTAGGCGGGGTCGTATCCCGTGTCAGCGAAGTGATCCTTGGCCTTCGCGGTCAGCTCCAGGCGGATGTGGCGCTCGGCCAGGCGCTCCCGCAGGTGGCCGAGCTGGATCTCGACGATCTCGCGGAGGTCTTCCCGGGTGAGGCCGTGGAACACCACGATGTCGTCCACGCGGTTCAGGAACTCCGGCCGGAACTCCCGCCGGAGGACATCCAGCACCTCGCGCTTCATGGCCTCGTAGCCGCCGTCGTCGGCGCGGCCGCTGTAGTTCAGGATGAGCTGGCTGCCGATGTTGGAGGTCATGATCACCACCGTGTTCTTGAAGTCCACGGTGCGGCCGTGGCCGTCGGTGAGGCGGCCGTCGTCGAGAATCTGCAGCATCACGTTGAACACGTCAGGATGGGCCTTCTCCACCTCGTCGAACAGGATCACGGAGTAGGGATGGCGCCGCACCGCCTCGGTAAGCTGCCCGCCCTCGTCGTAGCCCACGTATCCGGGCGGGGCGCCCAGCAGCCGCGCCACCGTGTGCTTCTCCATGTACTCGGACATGTCGAGGCGCACCATGTTGGCCTCGTCGTCGAACAGGAACTCGGCCAGCGCCCGCCCCAGCTCGGTCTTGCCCACGCCGGTGGGGCCCAGGAAGATGAACGAGCCGATGGGCCGGTGCGGGTCCTTGAGGCCGGAGCGCGCGCGCACCACGGCGTCGGCCACCGCCGACACCGCCTCGTCCTGGCCGATGAGGCGCTTGTGCAGGTGCTCGCCCAAGTGCAGCAGCTTCTCCCGCTCGCCCTCCAGGAGCTTCGACACCGGCACCCCGGTCCAGCGCGACACCACCTCGGCGATGTCGTCCTCGTCCACCTCCTCCTTGAGCAGCACGCCGCCGTCCTCGGTCCTGAGGCTTTCCTGCTGCCTGGCCAGCTCGTTCTCCAGCTCGCTCAGCTTGCCGTACTTCAACTCGGCCACGCGGTTGAGGTCGTACTCGCGCTCCGCCTGCTCCATGGCCCGGCGGGTCTCGTCGATCTCCTCCTTGAGCTGGCGCAGCCGGGCGATGGCACCCTTCTCCATTTCCCAGCGCGCCTTGAGGTTGTTGGCCTCTTCCTTGAGGTTGGCGAGCTCGTTCTCGAGCTTGGCCAGACGCTCCCGCGAGGCGTCGTCGCTCTCCTTGCGCAGCGCCTCGCGCTCGATCTCGAGTTGCATGACCTGGCGGGACGCTTGATCCAGTTCCGTGGGCATGGAGTCGATCTCGGTGCGCAGCTTGGAGGCGGCCTCGTCCACCAGGTCGATGGCCTTGTCGGGCAGGAACCGGTCGCTGATGTAGCGGTGCGACAGCACCGCGGCGGTCACCAGCGCGCCGTCCTTGATGCGCACGCCGTGGTGCAGCTCGTAGCGTTCGCGCAGCCCGCGCAGGATGGAGACCGTGTCCTCCACCGTGGGCTGGTCCACGGTCACGGGCTGGAAGCGCCGCTCCAGCGCCCGGTCCTTCTCCACGTGCTTGCGGTACTCGTCCAGGGTGGTGGCGCCGATGCAGTGCAGCTCGCCCCGGGCGAGCATGGGCTTCAAGAGGTTGCTGGCGTCCATCGCCCCTTCGGCGGCGCCCGCCCCCACGACGGTGTGCAGCTCGTCGATGAACAGGACCACCTCGCCCGACGACTCCTGCACTTCCTTGAGCACCGCCTTGAGCCGTTCCTCGAACTCGCCCCGGTACTTGGCGCCGGCGATGAGCAGCCCCATGTCCAGCACCACGATGCGCTTGCGCTTGAGTCCCTCGGGGACGTCGCCGGCGACGATGCGCAGTGCCAGCCCTTCCACGATGGCGGTCTTGCCCACGCCCGGGTCGCCGATGAGCACGGGGTTGTTCTTGGTGCGGCGCGACAGCACCTGCACCACCCGGCGGATCTCCTCGTCCCGGCCGATGACGGGATCGAGCTTGCCCTGGCTCGCGAGCTGGGTGAGGTCGCGGCCGTAGCGTTCCAGCGCCTGGTACGTGCCCTCCGGGTTCTGGCTCGTGACCCGTTGATGACCGCGCACCTTCTGGAGCGCCTCCAGCAGCGTGTCGCGGCTGACCCCGTGGGCGCGCAGCACCTGGCTCCCCTTCCCTCCGTCTTCGAGAATCGCCAGCAGCAAGTGCTCGACGCTGACGTACTCGTCCTTGAGCTTGCCGGCCTCGTCCTCGGCCCGGGCGAACAGGCGTGACAGCCGTTGGGTGACGTAGACCTGCTCCGGACCGGCCGCGGCTCCCGCGCCGGTCACCTGGGGGATGCGGTCGAGCTCCCTCGCCAGCCCCTTCCTCACCGCCGGCACGGAAACGCCGGTCTGGGTCAGCAGCGCCGTGACGACGCCGTCCGTCGGCTCCAGCAGGGCCGCCAGCAGATGCTCGACGTCCACGCCCTGATGATTGCGCCGCGAGGCCAGCGTCTGGGCCTGGCGCAATGCTTCCTGCGACTTCTCGGTCAAACGATTGATGTCCATGAGTTCCTCCGTATCCCCGGCCGTCCAGAGAAAATCTAGGTACGGATTCGCCAAAGTCAACGTGACCGGCGTTTCCCCCAAACCTTGGTTTCCCTTGATTTCCCGCCCTCCACGTCGTGCAACAACTCGACGCCCGGAATCCTCATTCCCGCGGAACAGGCTACGTCAAAACTCACGAGGCACCCACATCACAGAACGTCATTGATATGAAAATAAAATCTTGTTCAATGACTTCTGGTAGTTACGGAATCCCGCTACACCCCAATGAGTCATTCCCGCGGAAGCGGGAATCCAGGCGGGGTGGGGCCGGGCAATGAGGTCGCCACACCCCCCACCCCTGGATTCCCGCTTTCGCGGGAATGACGATTCGGGGGGTTGGTGTCATTTCGTGTCCGAGGAGAGGTTTGACACAGCCTGGGAAGCGGGAATGACGATTCGAAGGGTCCCTGCCACATGAGTCTTGACCCAGCCTGTTTCCGCGGCAATGGTTCGGTGGTCGTATTTCTGATATCTACCCACCGAGGCATGGCCGATTTCATCGAACAGAGACTGGAGGAGATCCGCAGCCGCAACCTCTACCGCCAGTTGAAACTCGTCGGCGGTGAGCAGGACGCCACCGTCGTGCTCGACGGCCGCGAGGTGGTGAACCTCTCCTCCAACAACTACCTGGGGTTGGCCAACCATCCCGCCCTGAAGGAAGCCGCCCGGGAGGCGCTGGACCGCTACGGCTGCGGCTCGGGCGCCTCGCGGCTCATCTCCGGCAACATGACCGCCCACGAAGAGCTGGAACAGCGCCTCGCGCGCTTCAAGGGCACCGAGGCGGCGCTCGTGTTCAACAGCGGCTACCAAGCCAACGTGGGCATCATCGCTACGCTCGTGGAAAAGGACGACGTGGTGCTGAGCGACCAGTTGAACCACGCCAGCATCATCGACGGCTGCCGCCTCTCGCGCGCGGCGGTGTCCGTGTACCGCCACTGTGACATGGACCACCTGGAAAGCCTGTTGAAGGCGGCGCCGGCCCGGGCGCGCAAGCTCATCGCCACCGAGTCCGTGTTCAGCATGGACGGTGACATCGCGCCGCTCGCGGAGTTGGTGGAGTTGGCGGAGCGTCACGGCGCCATGGTGATGGTGGACGAGGCTCACGCCACCGGCGTTCGGGGACACGACGGCGCCGGCGTGGTGGCGGAATTGGGGCTCCGCGACCGGGTCCTGGTGCAGATGGGCACTTTGGGAAAGGCCCTGGGCGCGTTCGGCGCCTACGTCGCGGGCAGCGCCAGGCTGAAGGAACTGCTCATCAACCGCGCGCGCAGCTTCATCTTCACCACCTCGCTGCCGCCGGTGGTTCTCGCCATGGCGGGCGCGGCCGTGGACCTGGTGAAACGGGAGCCCGAGCGGCGGTGCGCGTTGCGGCACAACACCGATAAGCTGCGGAACGGACTTGGGCGGCTCGGCTACACGGTGGGCGGCAGCACCCAGATCATCCCCGTCATGGTGGGGGAGGAGCAGCCGTGCATGGAGCTTGCGGCGCGGCTCCTGGAGTCCGGCTTCTACGTACAGGGCATCCGCCCGCCCACGGTGCCTCCAGGCACGTCGCGGCTGCGGGCCACCATCATGGCGACGCATACGAACGAACAACTCGACCACGCCCTCGAAGCCTTCGCGCGAGCCGGCGAGAATCTTCCCGTCCAAACCGATGCCGACCCACCGCGAACCTCCGCCACGACAAGGACGCAGGTCGGTTAGACGAAGCGTAATGCGGCATCATCCGACACGGAAACAAGCGGCTACGGCGTGACCGGAGCGCAAGCCGGATTGGCGAAGCATAGTCCCATACCTTCGACGTTTCGGACACCTCCCGCGCGCGACGGAGGCACGACCAAAGCGTAGGCTGGATCGGCGAAGCCCGATCCGCACCAACGGCGCGAACGGCGCCTGACAAACGGAGAACCATGGGCAGCAGCGACAGATACGAAACCCTCAAACGCATGGACCACACGCACCTGTGGCACCCGTTCACGCAGATGCAGGAATGGATGGGCGAGGATCCCTGCATCATCGCCGAGGGGGAGGGCAGCTACCTCGTCGACGTCAACGGCAACCGCTACCTCGACGGAGTCTCGTCGCTGTGGTGCAACCTGTTCGGGCACCGCCGCCCGGAGCTGGACGAGGCCCTCAAGGCGCAGACCGACCGCATCGCGCACTCCACGTTCCTCGGCCTGAGCCACGTGCCCGGCATAGAGCTGGCCGCCCGGCTCAACTCCATCGTGCCGCCCGGCCTCACCCGGGTGTTCTACTCGGACAGCGGCGCCACCGCCGTGGAGGTGGCGCTCAAGGTAGCGGTGCAGTACTGGCAGCTTCTGGGGCAGACCGAGCGGACCCGGTTCGCGCGGCTGGAGGAGTCGTACCACGGAGACACCGTCGGGGCCATGAGCGTGGGCTACAGCGAGCTGTTCCACCATTACCACCGCACCATGCTGTTCCCCACGCTGTCGGTGAAACCGCCCTACGCCTATCAGCGGGAACAGGGGCTGGGAGAGGCCGAGGCCATGGAACGGTCCGTGGCCGAGGCCCGCGCCACCGTGGGTCGCGAGAAGGACCGTCTGGCGGCGTTCATCATGGAACCGGTCATGCAGGGGGCCGCGGGCATGTGGCCCCAGCCCGCCGGCTACGTCCGGGCCATCCGGGACGTCTGCGCCGACAACGGGGTGCTGTTCATCGCCGACGAGGTGGCCACCGGCTTCGGGCACACGGGCCGCATGTGGGCGTGCGAGCATGACGGCGTGACCCCGGACCTCATGTGCGTGGGCAAGGGCATCACCGGCGGCTACCTGCCGCTGGCGGCGACCTTTGCCACCGAGCAGATATTCTCCGCGTTCCTGGGCGAGTACGGCGAGTTCAAAAGCTTCTTCCACGGCCACACCTACACCGGCAACCCCCTGGCCTGCGCGGTGGCGCTGGCCGGCCTGGACATCTTCGAGCGGGACGCGCTCATGGAGAAGGTGCCGGCCAAGATGGCGTGGCTGGAGGAAAGGCTCCGGGCGGACGTCCTCAGCCTCCCCCACGTGCGCGAGATACGCCAGCGCGGCTTCATGACGGGCATGGAGCTGGTGCAGGACAAGGAACGCGGCGAGCGCTACGACCCCGGCATCAGGATCGCCAACCAGGTGGTGCTGGAAGCCCGGCGGCGCGGCGTCATCGTCCGCCCGCTGGGGGACACCCTCGTCATGCTCCCGCCGCTCACCATCAGCGACGCCGAGCTGGCGACCCTGGTGGACGTGGTGCGCGACTCCATCCGCCACGTCACGGAAGTCTCGTGAGCGGCTTCTTCATCACCGGTACGGACACCGGCGTGGGCAAGACCCTGGTGGCGTGCGGCCTGGCCGCCGCGTTCAGGGAGGCCGGGTTCAAGGTCGGCGTGATGAAGCCCGCGGAATCCGGCTGCCGGAACGAGAAGGGGCACCTGGTGCCCCAGGACGCCACCTTCCTCAAGGCCGCGGCCGGCAGCAGCCAGTCCATCGAACGCATCTGTCCCTACCGGCTGGGAGTCCCCGTGGCTCCGAGCGTGGCCGCGGCCCATGCCAGCGTGCAGATACGACCGGACTTCCTGGTGCGCCTGTATCGCGACATGGGCGCCTTGCACGACCTCATGCTGGTGGAGGGCGCCGGCGGCCTGCTCGTCCCCCTGCGGCCCAGCTACACCTACGCGGACCTGGCCCGCGAGATGGGCCTCGCGGTTCTCGTGGTGGTGGGCAACCGCCTCGGCGCCATCAACCACGCGCTGCTCACCCTGGAACACGCCGCGTGTCTCAACCTGAAGGTGTCCGGCTACATCCTGAACGACATGGAAAGTGAAAGCACGCCGGCCACCGACACCAACGCGGAGACCCTCGCGCAGATGACCCGGGTGCCGTGCGTCGGGAGGGTGCCGTTCCTGCGAGCGTCGAGAGCGGGGTCCGGCACGCCACAAGAAACGCGCCCCGACCTAGGCGACCTGTTCCAGCGGTACACCGAGTTCGATTACCTGGCGCAGATCATGTGATAGCAGCGATCGCGACTCCTCGACCAACAGCAAGTCATGAATCGTCATTCCCGCGAAAGCTTGCCCTCGACCCCGATCGGGGGCGGGAATCCAGGCGGGGTGAGGCGGGGGAATACGCCCGTTTGGCCCCTCTCCACCCCTGGATTCCCGCTTCCGCGGGAATGACGGTTGAGGGGTACCGTTGCGGTTTTCGTATCAATGCACCCGTCACCGGCCACCGATGAAACAGCGCGTCACCTCGTCGTAGACCGCCTTCAACGGCACCTTCTTCGACGCCGCGACCTTCCGTGCCTCGTCGTATTCCGGCGTCGCCCTCTTCCCGCCGCCGGGCTCCTCCGCGACCTTGACCGTGAGGGTGCCGAAACGAGTCTTGAGCTTCATCGCGGTTCGCGGCAACACCAACCGGTCCACCGGGTAACAGCGCACCCCGAGGGTAGAGGTTTCCTCCAGCACGATCTCCGCCAGCGCATCCCGCAGTTCCGGCTCCGCGACCACGCGCAACAACGTGCCTGGGCGGTTCTTCTTCATCTGGACGGGTGAAAGCGTCACGTCGCGGGCACCTGCGGCGAAGAGGCGCTCCAGCACGTAGTCGTAGAGCTCCGGGTTCATGTCGTCGATGTGGGTCTCCATCACCAGCATGCGCTCATGTCCGAGCACCGACGCGCCCTGTCCCAGCACGATGCGCAAGACGTTGGGCCGGTCCGCAAACTCCAGCGTGCCCGCGCCGTAGCCCGTCCGCTCGACGCGCATGGCCGGAGCCTCGCCCTTCCGCGTCACGAGGGCCGAAAGGATGGCGGCGCCGGTGGGGGTGACGTTCTCAGCCCCGATGTCCGCGCCCTGGACCGGGAACCCCTTCAACAGCTCCAACGTCGCCGGCGCCGGCACCGGCAGCACCCCGTGCAGCGAGCGGGTCAGCCCTCGCCCCAGGGGCACGGCGGAACAGGCAAACTCGTCGATTCCCAGGAAACAGGTGCCGATGGCCGCCGCCACGACGTCCACGATGGAGTCCACCGCCCCCACCTCGTGGAAATGAACATCCTCCGGCGCAACCCCGTGAATCTTCCCCTCCGCCTCCGCGAGCCCCGAGAAGATGCCCAGGCCGCGGGCCTTCACCTCGTCCGACAGCCCGCTCCCCTCGATCAACCCGCGGATATCCGACCAGCTTCGCCTCGGCTGCCCCTCGCCCGGGAGCACCTGAAACCGGACCGCCCGGATACCGTTGACGGTCTTCCTGCCCACGCGAATGCGAAACTCGACGTTCGCCAGCTTGCCGAGTTCTTCCTGAAGCCGCCTGCGCGGCAACCCCAGGTCCAGCAACGCCGCCACGGTCATGTCTCCGCTGATGCCGGAGACCAAGTCGAAGTACGCGGTCCTCATGGTGATGGCAGGCGTACGAAACTCGCGGGTGGCGTGTCAAGCCACCTGTGGATCGGGGTGCATTTACATGCGGCGGGAGGGGTGCTATTCTGTAAATTCTTCAACAGGCGTGGGGCCGTAGCTCAGCTGGGAGAGCGCTAGGTTCGCAATCTAGAGGTCGTGGGTTCGATCCCCATCGGCTCCACCAATCCTTCCGCACTGTTATCGCTGCCAAGCCATCAGCACGGCTCGGCCTGCATGGATGTCCAAAGTCTCTCGATCCCTCTCAGGAATTCTTGAAAGCTCCGCGACCTATTTTCGCGGGAAAGGACAGCAGCCATGCGCCGTGCTCCCGACCGCTTCTGAAACTCAGGGATGACGTTGGCGATAGCGTCGGAAGGATGGACTACGTTGTCGGGGTTTCGGAACCGGCTGCGTTCCAAGCTACGTAACGCATTTGGCCGGGTCCCTGGAAATGCGCGGCCAAGCGCTTCCGTGTCGCCAACGTACCAAGCTTCCAATTCACGACAGACGACCCGGACAAGCACGTCCTTCCTGCCTGATTCGCGGCATAATCGGGTAAGTGTGGACTTAATCTCACGGCAGTCTCCGCCGTCTTGATCCCGGACCACCACGAACCGCACACCTGGCTCCTGCCAAGCCCTCAGCTTACGTGGGACGCTTTTCTCAAGGTCCTGCTTTCCTTCGTGCGCCAGACACTGAAAGGTCAGATTCGGCATCAGCCTCGGCAGCAATCCTTCAAGCAAGACCTTCATGGAGTCCTCTTCAAGCAAAAACACGATGCGCTTCATTTCAACCCGGCTCCGTTGAACAGTCCCTGTTTCCAAAGTGCGCCGGGCAAATCCCCCTCGGTGACGAGGTTCCGCAACAGATCGCTATCTGATGCTCGGCAAACCTCCGAGAAGCCGTCCCTCTTGACCAGCCAGAATATCTCGTCCAACGTCAGGCCGTTCAAGAAATCGGGTGAATGAGTCGAGACAAAGACCTGTCCGCCGCGACGAGCGTAGTCTCGGAACTCCTCGGCCAATTCCGCGAGCAACTCGGGATAGAGTTGGTTCTCCGGCTCTTCGACGGCTAGCAGCGGATGAGGCTTGGGGTCGTACAGCAGCACGAGATAAGCGAACATCTTTATTGTCCCGTCCGAGACGTAACGGCCGATGAACGGATCCTTGAAGCTTCCGTCTCTAAAGCGCAGCACCAAGCGCCCGTCCTCCGTCGGTCTGGCCTCGACATCGTTCACACCAGGGACCCGCTGGCGCATAGACTCTAGCACCCTGTCAAAGCGGTCCCGGTGATTCTCGTAAAGGTAACGAGCGACCTGGGCCACATTGTCGCCCCGTGTTGACAGATGCTCGGCGTAGCCGGCTTCCGCGCTGGGACGCGCGTCAGCGATGTGAAAGTCCGAGACATGCCAGTTTTCGATCAGCCCACGGAATTCCGAGACAACCTGGAACTCCCGAAACTGCCCCAAACCCTTGATTGCGAGGACGCTGGGATCATCCAACTTGTACTCGGCACGCTGCTCTTCAACTCCTTGCTCACCGTAGACGGATTCGTTGGTGATCGCCGTTCCGGTTCCGCCCGAGAAATCGACGAAGTGCCAGGGACGTCCGTACTGTCCCCTGCGGTACCGAAGCACCTCACGCGCCACCGAGACCCTACCGCCCTCCAAGGCGATCCGAAGTTCGTAAGTCGCGAGCCGCCCGCCGCTCTCGCGGAACTTGACCGTAATGCCGACGGGGCCATCCTCGCTTCGGCTGACCAATTCCTTGAAACCACCCCGACGAGCTACAGCCGCAGCGGCGTTCTGGGTAAGGGCTTCCTTAAGGAAGGTGAAGACGTCGAACAACGTCGACTTCCCTGTGCCATTGGCCCCAACAACTACGACCATCGGGGGCAGATTGTCGAAGGTCGCGTGGCGGAAGCAACGGTAATTTGTGATCTCTATCTGCTCAATTTGCATGCTGAGCACTCCCCATTGCTATTCCTCTTCAAACCCATGGCTGGTGAACTTCAGTGTGCGGCTGTTTTCGGTCACCGTGCGGACGACGTGGTCGGGAGCACCGTCGGGGATCTCGGCTTCGATGTCCAGCGTTACCGATACCTTAGCACCGACCAAGCCCGCCAGATGTGAGATGACTTCGTCAGCGATCTGGCTGGCGTCGAGTCCAGCCCGCATTGCACCCGCAAGACCTTCCCGGAGGAGGCCATCGCCCTGCCGACCCTCTCGTGGTTCGTGATTGCCATCCGTTGCCTCAGCTTGTTTCCAATATTGCGGTGCTATTCCGAGTAATCACTTATCACGAACGCCGTTGTTCCGCGTAGCGACGCCCCGCTTTCCCGCTTCGCCTCGCTATTCTCGCTGTCGATAACCAACGCGTTCGGCCTGTTTGGCCACGGCCCATTCGATGTTAGATTAGAGTAGCCTTGGCTGCTCTGGGGAGCCGGCCAAGCGAGTGATCTCCGGCCAACTCTGGACCAGAGCATTGTAGGTCGCCGTAAGTCGCGAATCGGCTGTCGGATCCCAGTCATCAGCCGGGTTGCCCTCGGCGTCCAACACCTTGGCGTAGATCTCTCCGTTCGGCCGGTCCAGTCTTGAACGCCACCTGCCGGGGACGTCAGGCCGTTCAATCAAAATCGACAACCCCATGGCCGCGGACGATATCCTTGGCGATCCGCGTCTCCTGTTCGCAGAAGACAATCAGATTGTTCGACGCCGGATCACGGGCGCTGGGGACCCACAAACCGTCCGCGCCCAGGAAGGCGCATGCCTCGGCGATCTCCTGGGAACGCGGGTATTCTCTCTTCCGCTCAAGATAGCTCAAGTGGCCGTAAGACGCCGCATCGAACCCGATGGCGGAGAGTGCTTCAAGGTCGGGGAAGCGCATGACCGCCTCCAGAGACACCGCCAATTCGAACGATTCATAACGTACTTTCGAAGGCGGAAGGGGCTGGCCCTGATACAGATGGAAACGTCGCTCCGCGATGGCAGCCCCGCGCGTTTCCGAGGTGTAGAGCACGTCCAACGTACCGTCGTCCCAACGTCCTCCAGCGCGTGCGCACACAAGCGGATCAGAGCCCTCTCGCACCGACCGCCACACCGTTCCAGAGTAGGGAGACTGCGCGACGCGTTCCAACGCATCGAGCAAACGCCGATCCCGTATCCGGGACCCGGTCTGGAAGCGATCCCCTTGCGCCATGGTCAGAGATACGCGTCCGCATCCAAACGATCCAGGACAGCGATCACTTCTTCGGTGCGGTCACCATGGATCAGGTCGATGGCCCGCTCACCGTCCAACTGCGGGTGCCGTGCATAAAGCCAGGCGCGTACCTGCTCTTGGTCATAGTAGTCGCTGAGCCGCATCACGACGTAGGACAGATCCGACATGATCAGTTGCGTTTTCGGATGAGGCGACTTCTGGCCGCTCCCCCATCGGGACACCGTCGCCTTGGAAACACCGGTGAAATTGGCGATGTCGGTCCCCTTCAAGCCACCGGTTTGCTGCAACCGCTCGATGAACCGCACGACCGGTTTCCCCGTCTTCCTCGTTTGTTGCATACTCGACTCCGCGTGGCCGGTTTACCGAATGGCCCCCATCTTCGTATGTGTGACTTCTCTGTTTCAACAATTGTAGTTTCTGAAACGTTAAAGTCAACAATGCAGCCGGGACGCAGTGCACTGGCACCCCTCGCCCAACCTCCCGGTTTCGTGTATCGTGGCTTTCGCATCGAGGGACCGGTCGAAACCATCGAAGGAACCACCAGGAGGAATCCCATGAACAACCTGCGCGGCAAGTACGCCATCGTGGGCGTCGGGCACAGCAAGCTCGGCAAGGTGCCGGAGATGGGGCCCATCGGGATGTTCGCGGTGGCGGCGCGGAACGCCATCGCGGACGCGGGGTTGACCAAGGCGGACGTGGACGGGCTGATCACCCGGGGACCGGACGACGTGTACTGCCACCATCAGCGGGTAGGGGCGGCGCTGGGGCTCGACGTGACCTACAGCACGTCCACGGACAACGGCGGCGCGAGCCAGGTGCTGGGGGTGGCCATGGCGTGCATGGCCATCGACGCGGGGCTTTGCAGCACGGCGGTGGTGGGCTTCGGGCGGGACACGTGGTCCCGGACGCACCGCACCGAGACCGCGCGCAAGCGGGTCAACATCGGTATCCAGAACCAGGGCGAGTTCGGTCCGGAGTTCGGCTGGTTCGGCGCTCCGTCCAACTACGCCGTGTCGGCGCGGCGCCACATGAAGCTCTACGGCACCACCAAGGAGCAGTTGGGCCATATCGCGGTGGCGTTCCGCGAGCACGCGAGCCGGAACCCCAACGCGTTCTTCCAGAAGCCCGTCACCATCGAGGAGTACCTGAACGCGCGGATGATCGTCGATCCGCTGTGCCTCTACGATTGCAGCGTCTACATCGACGGCGCCGCCGCGGTGGTGGTGACCTCGGCGGAGCGCGCCCGGGACCTGAAGCAACCGCCGGCCTACGTCATGGGCTTCGGTTTCGGCAACCGCCTCAGCGGCTGGTTCGAGGAGAGCAACATGCTCACCACCGGCGCCAAGGAGGCGGGCGAGGGAGCCTACCGCATGGCCGGCATCGGTCCCGAGGACGTGCACACGGCCCAGCTTTACGACTGCTTCACCCAGATGGTGCTGCTGCAGCTCGAGGACTACGGCTTCTGCAAAAAGGGCGAGGGCGGCCCGTTCGCCGCGTCCGGCGCCCTCAGTCTCGGCGGCCGGCTGCCCACCAACACCTCGGGCGGGCAGCTCTCGGAGGGGCATACCGAGGGCATGCTGCAGATCGTGGAAGGCGTACGCCAGGTCCGGCACGAGCACGCACCCGACCGTCAGGTGAAGGACGCCGAGGTGGCGCTGGTGAGCGGCCACGGCGGCAATACCGCCTGCCAGTCGGCCATGATTCTCGCAAGGGAGGCGTCATGAGCGAGTACGCCAAACCGTTGCCTTATCCCACGGTGGAGTCGGAACCCTTCTGGGAGGGCTGCAAGCGCCGCGAACTTCTCTTGCCCCGGTGCCGCGCCTGTTCCGGTTACTGGTTTCCGCCCGGCGCCACCTGCCCGCATTGCTGGAGCACGGAGTGGGACTGGACGAAAGCATCGGGCCGCGGCACGATCCACTCTTTCGGCGTCTACCACCGGGTGTACCATCCGGGGTTCGAGGGCGAGATCCCCTACGTGTTCGCGGTGATTCAACTGGACGAAGGACCCCGGCTGGTGAGCAACGTCGTGAACGAGTCGCCCGAGAAGCTCGAATGCGACCAGCCCGTGGAGGTGGTGTTCGAGGACGTCACGGAGGATGTGACGCTCTACAAGTTCAGGCCCGCGGGCTGACCCCCTGTAAGCAGGCGCGATGACGAGCAGTGGCGGTCACACTAGCGCGACGCCTTGGTGAGCGCTTGAACCAGCGGATCGGCCTGCTTGTTGCCGACGCTTCTCCGCAGCAGGATGTCCCGGGGCGTGACGTCCACGGTCCCATAGTAGGTGCGGTTGTCGTCTCGGTTCACCACGACGCCCCCACCTTCCACCGACAGCCCGGCGAACAACCCCTTGACGCGTGCGAACGAGAAGATGTCGAAGATCTCGGCCTTGGCGCCGACACCGTCCGGACCCACTCCGATGCTCGCGTCGGCGCCGAGCTGGAACTTGTCGCGGAGGAATCGCCTCAAGCCCGTATCCGTCATGATCATGAGGATGACTTCCCCTGCCCCGACGCCGAACTGAAGGCCGACGGAACCCGACACCACGTCATAGAAGGCGGGATGGCTCCACTGGCCGTCCTTGTCCTGCGCCATGAGCACGCCCTTGCCGATGGAGCCGCCGACGAAAAAGCCGCCCTTGACGAAGTTGGGCATGATCAGGAGCCCCTTGGCGTAGCGGACGTTTTTCCGGAACCACGTCATCCGGGGATCCTGCTGGAACTCATCGAAGGTCACGCGGGCCTTGTCCACTCGGACGGCCAGGTCCTGCGCGGTCGTTTCCTGTCCGAACACGACGGCGGACGATAGGGAGAAGAGGAACAAGACGGCAAGCGAAACCAGGGTTCTCTTCATTCAATGCCTCTCTTCCTCTGTTGTGCGGTGTGTCGAATACGGCCGAATCCGGGCCGCGACCACACTCCACCGCGACATCGGACACGACTTGACCGTATACACCAAGAATAACACGTGCGCGGAGTATGAAAAACGGATTTCCCGCGGCCGCCATGAACCCTTGCTTCACAGGCTCCGCAGAACAAAATAGCGATCGCCCCCGGCCATCAGTTCCTTGACGACCTGGGCGTGCCAATCGGTGCGGCCCGGCCCGTAGACAGTCTCCACGGCATCCTCGGCCAACACCACCAGCGACCGCGGATGATCGCGCAGGAAACCGGCGATGGCGGCCTCGCTGTCCAGCAGCGCCAGCCCGCGCCCCGTGTAGAAACCGAAGGCGGCCATCTTGGCGCGCCCCTTGCGCGGGTTGGCCAGACCGAACGACGGCTCGGAGCGCAGTTCCTCGCGAATCCAGTGCCCGGCCGGCTTGTAGCTCTTCACCGGATTGAACCGCGGCATCAGCCAACTGAAGACAAGAAAATACAGCGGCACGATGCCCGCGCCCAGGCGCCAGAGTGCGCGCGGCAGGTCCGGTGAGCGAAGCGCGCGCCATGTCCACAGACCGGCGCCAAGAGCCGACGCGCCAACGACCAGGGCAGGCGCGCGCAGACTCCGGGCCACGGCGGCATCCATGGCCTCCAGCTCGAGGCGCCGCACCAGCAGGTCCGCGCCCAACCCGGCCGCGGCCAGGACCGCGCCCAGAACCGCCAGGAGCGCGACCGCGAGGATGAGCGCCGCGTTGACCGCCCGCCGCTCCCCACCGGCAAGGCCCGCCCGGCCTTCCACCACCGCGGCGACCCACTGGCCCACGAGCAGGGCCGCGGCCGGGTAGGCGGGAAGCAGATACAACTGGCGCTTGGTGGCCGCCGCGGACAGGAACAGGAAGAACACCCCGAACCACCACAACAGCAGTTGCTGCCGCGGCTCGCGCCACAGCCGTTTACTCAGGATCCACGAGACCGCCAACGGCAACATGAGGCTCCAGGGCGCCATGTCGTGCCAGATGTTGACGGCATAGTAGTGCAACGGACGCGCGTGGCCGCGGGCGCCGCTCCCGAAACGGGCCGCGTTCTGGCGCCAAAGCTCGTCGAGGACGTGGGCTGGATGGGTCTCGACCGCGCACGCGATGAACCACGCCAGATAGATGGCCAGGCTCACGAGGCCGAGGGGCGCAAGCGCCATGAGGGGACGCCATTCGCGCCGCGCTCCGTGCCACAGGAACAGCACCAAGCCGGGCAGCAGAAGCCCCAGCGGCCCCTTGGTCAGCATCGCCAGACCGAACAGCACGAAGCCGGCGATGCGCGGGGTCCAGGCCGGCGCCGAGGCGGCGCCCGAGGCGTACACCAGGAGCCCGGCGCCGATGAAGAGGGTGAACAGCATGTCCGGGCGGTAGGCGATGGCCTGCAGCGCGAACTGGGGCGAGGTCATCAGCACGAACCCGGCCCACAGTCCGGCGGCGGGGCCGAACCACCGGGACCCCTTGGCGCAGGTGACGAGCGCCAGCGCGATGGCGCCGAGAGCGGAAGGAAGCCGCAGGGAAACCTCGCTCATGGCGCCGAAGACCGCGGAAGAGACGGCCCCCGCCCAGTAGAGGAACGGCGGGTAGTCGACCCATACGGCCCCCATGCGGCGGGGAACGATCCAGTCCCCGCTCTCGAACATCGTCAACGCGACCTGGGCCACGTTGGGCTCGTTGGGGAACCACAGGTCGCGCAGTCCCAGGCAGGTAAGGTAGAGCGCCGCGCCCAGCGCGGCCAGCAGCAGATAACGGTGACGCTCGACGGCGCGCAAGCGTTCCGCTCAGAACTCGGTGCCGATGCCGGCGGCCCGGGCCTTGTCGTGGACCAGCCGTGCCAAGGCCATGTAGCCGACGCCCTGATCGCTGTTCTGCTTGAACAGGGTGATCTCGCGGTCGTTGCGGCGGCCATGGGTCTTCCCGGTGACCAGGGCGCTGAGGTCCTTGACGTCGTCCCAGGTGATGACTCCGTGTTGTACCGGCTCCAGCAGGTCGCCCTGCTCGTCCTGGATTCCCTGTTGCGCCAGCGTCGCGACGATCACGTCCGCACGCGCCAGCACCGCGTCGTCCAGCTCACGCCGCGGCCGGCTTACCAACCCCTCCATCAGCAGCTCCTTGTTGCTGCCCACGATGGAGGTGACGTGGACACCTTCTTCCAGCCAGTGTCCGAACACCACCGGCACGTTGCTGCCGGTGGCGCAAACGATGAGGTCCACGTTGCGGACGGCCGCTTCGGGTCGCTCCACCGGCTTCAGCTCCGCGTCCACGCAGGATTGCATGGTCTCGCAGAACGCGCGGCGGTTTTCCGCGCTACGGCTGTAGACCCGCGCCTCGGTGATGGGCCGGATGGCGCACATGGCCTCCAGGTGGCGCCGCGCCTGACGGCCGGTGCCGAGAAGACCCAGCACGTGCGCATCCGCCCGCGCCAGCCTGCGCGTGCCGACGGCGCTGGTGATGGCGGTCTCGGTGGCGAACTCGTCTCCCAGCGCCTCCCGCCGGTAGAACGGCGGACAGCCGGCGATGATGGCCAGGAGTTCTCCGGTCTCGCTGTCGTAGCAGACGTAGACCCGCGTCCCCACCGCCGCGTAGCTCTGGTCGTTGGCCGTGTAGTTGTGGCGCTCGTAGTGGACGAAGGTCCCGGCCACGCCCAAGGGCACGCATCCGCCCGAGTGTACGCTGATGCGGCGGTCGTCCGCGAGCATGCGCTGGCGCGGCAGGCTGAACAGAGGCTGGTCCTCCTGGGAGGCGAACCCCTGCTCCACCGCGTCGACCGCCTCGGTGATGGAGATGAGCCCCTTGATCTCCTCCGCCCTGATGAACAGCGCCATGCGTGCGCCCTCCCCGCGCCGAAAGCCGGCGTCAGCGGTGCGCCCGGGTGAACTCCAGCGTGCGTTCGCACACCTTCTCGGTGGTCTGGTCCGGCGGCATGACGTTCCAGAACTCACCGTTGGGAAGACATTCGCGCAGGTAGTGTGCTCCGGAGGTGGCGTGGGACGGATCGTCGCCGGGCATGATCACGGCCGGAGCCTTGATGCCCATGACCTCCTCGGCGGTGGCGCCGGTGGCCGTGTCGCGGTCGAACAGGTCCGGACCGGAAGTGGCGATGATACCCATGTAGCGATCCAGGTCCTCCGCCGCGAAGCGCTCCGCGAAGGCGCTGTCCCGGGCGATGACCGAAGCCCAGGGACCGGACTCCGGATCGCTCCAGAACGTCGTCCCCTTCGAAGCCCGTTCCACGACGCCGTCGAGGCCGTTCTCCTCGACGAATCCGAGGTGGTTCGCCCAACGCGCCTGGCACGCGGCCTTCCAGCGGTATCCTCCCACCGGCCAGTGGAGGATCAAGCCGCGGGTGCGCTCGGGGAAGTTGACGCCGAAGGAAAGCGCCACCGAGCAGCCCATGCAGCCGCCCATGACGAACGCCGAGTCGATGCCGAGGTGGTCCAGGAGCTGCTTGCCCTGGGTGGCGTAGGTGGTCCAGGTAATGCGCTCCACGCGCCCGCCGGACTGCCCGGACTCGCGCCGGTCGTAGGCGATGACCTGGTGTTCGGTGGCGAGCTTCGCCAAGGCGTCGAGGCCCTTCCACGCCGTGGACACACGCCACTTCTCGATGGTGGAATCGAACCCCCCGGGCGCCAGCATCAGCAGGGGCGGCCCGGAGCCGTAGATTTCGTAGTAGACTTCGATACCGTCGATGACAGCAGTCGACATGCGGTTCCTCCCGAAAGGCCCGTCCCCACGCGCATCACGTATTGACAGGGTCTGGATGATGTTTCCCCACGATTAGCCCAAGCGTCCGGGCCAGTCAAATTAACGAGGTGGATCACGTCATTCCCAGCCCCCCAATACGTCATACCCGGCCCTCCAATACGTCATTCCCGCGGAAGCGGGAATCCAGGCGGGGTGGGCCTGGGGCAATGGGCCGCCACACAACCACCCCTGGATTCCCGCTTCCGCGGGAATGACGTATTGGAGAGCCGGGTATGACGTATTGGAGGGCCGGGTATGACGTATTGGGGGGCTGGGAATGTCGTCTTGACTGGTATTTCGACACAGCCTGTTTCGCGCGAATGACGTTCACAACGGCATTGACCCGATGGAATCTCAAGTCCTATAATTCGCGCTTCATGGTTCGGTGATTGGAGGAAACCAAGCAATGTTGATCGACTGGCATTCACACCATACGGCCCCGGAGGTCGTGGACGCGTTCAAGCAGAAGGCCGGGAAGGCGCCCAAGGTCGACGGCTACGATTCGGTGGACTTCGACAGGCGACTCGCCGAGCTGGACGAGGCGGGGATAGACTTCCAGCTCGTCTGCCAGGGGGCGAGCGAGGACGCGGACCAGCTCGACGGCGCCGACGCCATGGCGATGGCGCGCCTGTCCAACGACGTGCTGGCGGAACGCATCGGCGGCCATACGGACCGCTTCGGCGGCATCACCGCACTGTCACTCAAGAACGTCGCGGAATCGGTGGAGGAGATCGAGCGCATGGCCGCCCGCGGCTTCAAGGCGGTGCTCATCTACCCGCGGGTGGACGGAGAGATGAAGGTGGACCTGCCGGACCTCGACCCGGTGTTCGCCAAGGTGTCGGAGCTGGGCCTGCCGCTTTTCCTTCACGGCAGCGGCAACGCCAAGGATCCCACCCTCCAGCGGCTGGAGGACGGCGGCGCCGGGGTGGCGTACAGCGTGCTGTCGGACGCGAGCGTGAACGAGTGTGTCATGCGCATGATCGCCAGCGGCTTCTTCGACCGTTACCCGAAGCTCCGGGTGGTGATACGAAGCGGCGGCGGCGGCATCCCGCTGCTGGTCCAAAGGATGTTCTGGCAACACAAGGGACCGGAAGGCGAGACGCGCTACTCCGACATCTTCCTGAAGCACTTCTGCATCGACACGGCGAGCGTCCGGCCCAAGGCGCTGCCCTTCCTGGCCGACGTGATGGGTGCCGAGGGCATCGTCTTCGGCTCGGACTACTGCGGCGGGCTGGGACCGCTCAAGAAGGCGTTGACCGTCGTGGACGAGCAGGAGAACGCTTCGGAAATGCGCTCGCGCACGGAGCGGACGTCGCGCGCGATGCTGCGGCTGTAGGAAGCCGGTCCCGCGACTCCCCTACTCCTTCCGCGTGGTCAACTCGATCTTGTAACCGTTGGGATCCTCGACGAACGCGATGACCCCGCCGCCGTGCTTCATGGGACCGGCGTCGCGGGTGATCTTGACTCCCTTCTCGCGCAGGTCGTCGCAGGTGGCGTAGACGTCGGGCACACCGATGGCGATGTGGCCGAAGCCGTCGCCCACGTCGTACTCGTGGGTGTCCCAGTTGTAGGTCAGCTCGATGACGGCGTTGTCCTCTTCGGAGCCGTACCCCACGAAGGTGTTGGTGAAGCGGCCGGACTCGTAGTCCTTCTGCTTCAGGACCTTCATCCCCAATCCGTCACAATAGAACTTGAGGCTCTCGTCCAGGTGCTTGACCCGGATCATGGTGTGAACGATTCTCATGGCATTCTCCTTTCCTGCGTTGCCGGCGGCGGACCCGGCCGCCCGCGCGCCTTGGGCTCACTCGCACACCCGCACCGGATCCGCCACCGCCTCCCGGATGGCCCAGCCTTCGGACCGTGTAAAGCTCACGTGGCTGAGTTCGCAGGGCTTGAGATGGAACGTGCGGTACTGGTTCAGCGGGGTCCCGCTGATGCGGCACAGGGCCGAAAGGATCGGGAAGCTGTGACTCACCACGACGATCGTATCGGCGTCGTCGTGGCCGCCGACGATGCGGTTCAGCGCGGACCAGACCCGGCGGTCCACGTCAAGCAGCCGCTCGCCCCCGGGCAGCTCCACGCCCACGGGCTGGGTGCGCCATCGCTCGATCAACTCCCCGAACCGCTCCCGAACCTCCACGAACGTGAGCCCCTCCATCTCGCCGTGGTCGAGCTCGCGCAGATCCGGCTCGACCCGGACGGGGGCTTCGTGGGGGCCGCCGACGATCTCCGCGGTCTCCCGGGCGCGCCGCAGGTCGCTGGAGTACACCGCGTCGATGCGCCTGCGGCTGAGATGCGCGGCCACCTCGCTGGCCTGACGCTGGCCGGTCTCGTTCAACTCGATGTCCGAGCTCCCCTGGCACCGCCCCTCGTGGTTCCAGCGGGTCTCGCCGTGGCGTAGCAGGAAGATCTGCATGAGAGGGTGGGCGCGTCAGATGAATTCCGGGTGGATCTCGATCCTGGCGTTGGCCTTGAGGGTCTCGATCAAACGACCGAAGGCACGCTGCCCTTTTTCCTCGCGTATCTGCCGCGCGAGGCCCTCCTTTTCCTTCTCCAGACCCGCGAGGTCGGCTGCAACCGTGGTCCGCAGCACCATCACGTAGACCGAGTCGCCTTGGGCGTAGGCCGTCTCCACCACCGGATTGGCCTTGGACACAGTAAGCCGCCCGAGGGGCAGCGGCAGTATGCCGATCTCGGGAATGTCGGCCTGCTTGCGCGGAAAGAGGCCCGTGTCCTCGACCGTGAGGCCCTGAGCCGCCGCGCCCTCGCGCAGGTCCGTCCCGCCCTTGACCTCGGCCAGAAACGCGTCCGCCTTTTCCTGTGTCGCCGCGCGCGCCTTCCTGCGCGTGAGCGTCTCCTGGATCCGTTCCTTTACGTCGTCCAGCGGCGGCACCGCCGGCTCGACCCGCTCGGCCCCCTCGAGGAGGTACAGCGCGTCCGGAGAGGTGGCGATGGGACCGGTCTGGTCCGGCCGGAGCGTGAGGGCGGCGCGATAGAACTCCTCCACGTCGCCGATGGCGTCGAGGATCTCGCCCGCGCTGAACAGGCGCGTCTCGCCCGGTTCGATGCCGCGCTCCCTTGCCACCTGCGCCAGCGCCACGCCGTCCAGCGCTCTTTCCCGGTCATCCTCCACGGCACGCGCCGCGCGCGCGCCGCCGCGCTCCCGCTTGAGCGCCTCGACGATCTCCTCGCGCACCTCTTCCAACTCGCTGATCTTGTCCTGCCGCCGCTCGACGGCCTTCAGCAGGTGCAACCCGCCGGCGCTCTCGACCACGTCGCTGACGCCACCCTCCTCCAGGGCGAAGAGCGCCTCGTCGAGCGCGGCCACGAGCTGTCCGCGGACGACGAAGCCCATGTCGCCCCCTTCGGCAGCGCTCTCGTCCTGGGAGTGCTGTTTCGCCAGCTCGGCGAAATCGGCTCCTTCGCGGGCTTGCTTCAGGATCGCTTCCAGTTGCCGGCGCGCCGCGGCCTTGTCTTCGGGGGAGACCCCTTCGATGAAGATCTGACTGAATTTCACGGCCTCCGGCTGGCGGAACCGCCGTTCGCGGTACACGTCGTAGTAGGCCTGGATGTCCGCATCCGACACCTCGACGTCCGCGGCGAAGCGGTCCACGCGATACTCCACGTAGCGCGTCCTGACCTTGAGGGGCTCGCGCAACAGCGTCCCGTTGCCGTCGTAGTAGGCCTGGATCTCCTCGTCCGTCAACTCGACTCCCTCGGCGAAGTCGTCGGTGTCGAAGCGAACGTAATCCAGCGCGATCTCCTCGTTCTCCACGCGGTAGCGTTCCTCGACTTCCGCCGCGGTCACCGGTATGGAGTCCCCGACGAGATTCCGGAGCTTCTGGATCGCCAGCGCCGCCCGCTGCTGCGTCTCGAACTCCGCCGGGGTCAGGCCCTGCCCGCGCAGCGCCAGGCGGTAGGCGTTCCGGTCGAAGCGGCCTCCCGCCTGGAAGGCCGGATGACGCGCGATGCCGTCGGCCAGCTCGCTGTCCGTGACCTTGAGACCCAGATCGTGTGCGGCCTGCAACAGCAAGCGCTGCTGGATCAACTCCTCCAGCAACTGGCCGCGCAGGTTGAGCGCCTCGATGTCGGCGGGCGACAACCGCCCGCCGGCCAGTTGCCGGTAGGTCTGAAGCATTCGATAATACTGGCTTTCGAGCTCGGTGTAGGTGATCTGATCGCCGTTCACCTCGGCGATGGTCACGACCTGCTGCTGTCCCCCTTGGGGACCCACGCCGACCATGACGAACGCCAGCACACCGACCCCGAGCAAGAGCAGCACCAGCCACGACCGTTTTCGTTTCCGCAACACGTCAAGCATTTCCGAAAAGCTCCTCTCGACTTTCCCGTCTGTTCGCCCCGAACCCCGCTTTCCACGGGCAATCGTCCGCGGGCGAAACCGTGTCATTATAGGTAGCCGCCGTCATGATGTGAAGCGGATGAACGGCCCGAGCCGCCGTCCGCCGCGCGACCATCCTGTTATGTTGTACCGTAGATTGACTTCTGATATCTTTGATTCGGTTTCCAGCCTGTCATTGACGCGTAAAGGGGTCGCATGAGGTTTCTCGACAAGATCTATGGCCTTGTCTCCAACGACTTGGCCATTGATCTCGGTACGGCGAACACGCTGATCTACATCAAGAACGAGGGCGTCGTGTGCAACGAACCCTCCGTGGTGGCGGTCCAGAAAAACGGCCGTGGCGAGAAGCGTATCCTCTCCGTGGGAGCGGCGGCCAAGAAGATGCTGGGACGCACTCCGGGGAGCATCGTCGCCATCCGACCGTTGCGGGACGGGGTGATCGCCGATTTCGAGACGACCGAAGCCATGCTGGAGTACTTCATCAAGCAGGTGCACCACCGGCGCTCGCTGGTCCGTCCACGGGTCATCATCGGGGTCCCCTTCGGCATCACGGAAGTCGAGAAACGCGCGGTCCGGGAATCCGCGGAATCCGCCGGGGCTCGGGAGGTCTACCTCATCGAACAACCCATGGCCGCGGCCATCGGCTCGGGGCTTCCCATCACGGAGCCCACCGGCAACATGATCGTGGACATCGGCGGCGGGACCACCGAAGTCGCGGTGATCTCCCTGGCCGGTATCGTCTACTCGAAGTCGATCCGTGTAGGGGGCGACAAACAGGACGAGGCCATCGTTCAGTTCATCAAGCGGCGCCACAACCTGATGATCGGGGAACGGACCGCGGAACTGATCAAGATCACCATCGGATCGGCCTATCCCGGCGAAGAGATCCGCACCATGGAGATCAAGGGGCGCGACCTGGTGGCAGGCGTACCCAAAACGGTGCTCATCTCGGACGAAGAGATCCGCGACTGCCTGCTGGAACCCATCAACCAGATCCTGGATGCCGTGCGCGTGTCGCTGGAACGCACGCCGCCGGAACTGGCCTCGGACATCGTCGACCGGGGCATCGTGCTGGCCGGCGGCGGGTCGCTCTTGCGGAACCTGGACTCTCTCCTCAGCGAGGAGACAGGGCTTCCCGTCAGCCTCGCGCAGGATCCCCTGACGTCGGTGGTGATGGGAGCGGGCAGGGCGCTGGACGAGATCGACCTGCTCAAGGACGTGACGATCAACTGAAGGGACAGAGAACGCACGTGGCCGCAGCCAGGAAAGGGAAAACTGCGGACTCGCCCCGCTCGGCGCCGCACGCGGCGCAATCCCGCCAGTCCGACCGCACCAGCAAGACCGGGTTTCTGGCCCTGACCATGCTGCGGCGGTACCGGTTGCCGATCCATTCCGTGTGCGCGCTTGCCTTGGCATTCTACGTCGTCACGGTTTCCTCCACCTCCCCGGAGAGGGGAGACCCGGTCACCCGGGTCCTTTCCCAATCGGTCAAGCCGCTGCAGAAGTCGCTCCATGCGCTGGGCGCGACGATCCGGAACCTGCAAATCAACTACGTCGCTTTCAAGGACCTGTGGAATGAGAACCAAGCCCTGAAGGAACAGATCGCGGCCCTCGAAGCCGAGCGCAACCGGCTCTTCGAGGCCAAGCTGGCCAACGACCGTCTGACCGAGCTGCTGGAGATCCGTACCCGGATCCTGCGGGAGTCGGTGGCGGCCACGGTGATCAGCAACAGCGCCAGCAGTTGGTTCCGCACCATCACGGTGGACAAGGGCGCCGGCTCGGGCATCCATCGGGGCATGGCGGTGATCACGCCCAGGGGAGTCGTGGGCAGGGTTGTCTCGGTCGCCGATGACACCGCCAAGGTCCTGCTGCTCACGGACCACAAGAGCGGCATCGACATCATCACCCAGCGGACAAGGGTGCGCGGCATCGTCTCGGGCTCCGTGGATGGAGAGCCCATCGTCAAGTACATGGGCCGCAACGAGGACATCCGTCACGGCGACAGGCTCATCACCTCGGGGCTGGACGGAACGTTCCCCAAGGGACTTCTGGTGGGCACCATCATCGGCATCTCCGACGACGGGCCAGGGCTTTTCCGCCGCGTCCGGGTTTCCCTTTCGGTGGATCCATTGGTGATGGAAGAGGTCCTCTTCATCTCCGACAAACCACGGCCGGCCTACTCATCCACGCCGCGCCGGGATTCGCGGGGAACGCCCTCCGCTACACCATGAACCTGTCACTGGTCTTTTTCGGTATCGGCCTGATCTTCGTCGTCCTTCAGGCCACGGTCCTGCACCTGGCGAGCTGGACGCCCATCATTCCCGACCTGACCCTTGTCCTGTGCGTGTACTGGGCGCTCAACCGGCCGCGGGTGGATGCCGTGTGGGCGACCTTCCTCCTCGGATACGCCATCGACATCCTGTCCAGTCCGCAACCCGGCGTCAACGCCCTGGCGTTCTCCGCGGTCTTTCTCGTGGTCTACCTTGTGTTTCGATACGTATGGGCCAAGGGTCCGCTGATCAGCGCCGTCACCGTGTTCATCGCCGTATGGCTGAAGGTAGGTGCGTTGATCGCCATTTCCCCGCTGTTCGAGTTGTCCGCCGCCAACTGGATGGTGATCGGCGACGCCGTCTTGCGGGAGGCCCTCTTCTCCGCGTGCATCGCACCGCCCCTGTTCATGATGCTTCGCTCCATCCAGAACCGCATGGAAACCACGAAGAAGCCCTCCTCCCTCGCCAATGCTGCCTCTTAGGACAAGCTCCCGAACGCTGCCGGAGTTCCGCGGACGCATCCGCTTCTTCACGCTCCTGGTCCTGCTGGCCCTCGCCTTGCTGACCTACCGCCTCTGGATGCTCCAGATCCTGCAAGGCCACCGGTACGCGGTCCTGTCCGAGAGCAACCGTATCCGGCTGGAACGGATTCCCGCCGTCCGCGGACTGGTGTTCGACCGCCACCAGCGGCTGCTGATCCACAGCCGGCCGTCCTTCGACCTGCGCTATGCGCCGGGCGAAGACGCGAACGGGCTCACTCCGCTGCGGCGTCTGGGGCACCTGCTGGAAGCCGACACCGAGGAACTCGTGGAGACGGCGCGTCACGCCAACGGGTCGAAGGGAGTGACCCTCCTCCGCGACGTGAATTGGCCCGCGGTGGTGGCGGTGGAGACACACCAACTGGACCTCCCGGGCATCCACGTGAGCGTCAAGGCGCGGCGCAGCTATCTGACCGACGACATGACCGCCCACCTGCTCGGCTACCTCGGAGAGATCAGCACCGAGCAGTTGCGGGGCCTGCGCCGAAAGGGCTACCGGAGTGGCGACGAGATCGGACAGGCCGGACTCGAGAAGCTTTGGGAGCCGCACCTCTCCGGGCGCAGCGGCGGCGAACGGGTGGAGGTGGACGCCACCGGACAGAAGGTCCGGGTCATCGACCGGCTCAAGGCGACGCCGGGCCACAACGTCGTGTTGACGCTGGACATGGACGTGCAACAGGCCGCCTACGACGCGTTGAAGGGCCGGGAAGGCGCCGTCGTCGTCCTGGACGTCGACAGCGGCGCCGTGCTGGCCCTGGTCAGCACTCCCGCCTTCAATCCCAACGCCTTCGCCCGTGGGCTGACGGCCCGCGAGTGGCGCGAACTGACCCAGGACGGCGAAACGCCGCTGCACAACAGGACGTTGCAAGGTCATTTTCCGCCGGGCTCGACCTTCAAGATCGTGACCGCCCTCGCCGCGCTGCAGGAAGGGGTCATTTCCCCGGACCAGCGGCTGTTCTGCGGAGGCTCCTACAAGGTGGGCAACCGCGTTTTGAGGGACTGGAAGAAGCATGGACATGGCCAAGTCGACATGCACAAGGCCCTGGTAGAGTCCTGTGACGTCTACTTCTACCAGGTGGCACAACGGCTGGGCGTCGACAAGATGGCCAAGTGGGCGCGCCGTTTCGGACTGGGCTCGCCCACCGGTATCGCCCTCGACGGCGAAAGCGCCGGGCTGGTCCCGGACCGGGCATGGAAGAGGCGGCGTTTCGGCACGCCCTGGTATCCGGGCGAGACCCCGTTGGTGGGCATCGGCCAGGGTTTCATCGGGACGACGCCTCTTCAAATGGCGAGCATGGTCGCGGCCGTCGCCAACGGCGGGACCGTCTATCGCCCGTGGTTCGTCCAGCGGGTCGTTTCCCCCGAGGGCGTGGTGATGGAGGAATACGGGCCGGTGCGCGCCGCCACGGTGAAACTCAAGAAGGGCACTCTGGAAGTCGTCCGCCGGGCACTGTTCGACGTGGTCCACGGGCGGCGCGGCACGGCCCGGCGCGCGCGCTCGGACCTGGTGAGCATCGCCGGAAAGACCGGGACCGCACAAGTGGCGGAGATGCGCGGAGAAGCCGTCAAGAGCAAAGACCTGCCTTACGAAATCCGGGACCACGCGTGGTTCGTGGCCTACGCGCCGACGGACAAGCCCGAAATCGCCGTCGCCACCCTCGTGGAGCACGGCGGAGGCGGGGGAGCCACGGCCGCACCCATCGCCCGCAAGGTGGTCGAGGCCTGGTTTCTCTCGGGCGACGACGAGTCCGACGACGTGGAAATGACCGATGCGCAGTTGACCAGGTTGTTCGGCGAGCGGCCGCGACATGCAAATTGACCGTCGCCTCGTGGTCAGCTTCGACTGGCCCCTGTTCGTCCTCTCCATCACGCTGGCGCTGCTGGGGATCGTCACCATCTACAGCGCCACCTGCAGCGTCGACGAGGAGTGCTCGCGTTACCTCGCCACCAAGCAGTCCTACTGGCTCATCATCGGTTTCTTCTGGATGGTGGTGGCCTTCTCGGTGGACTACCAGCGCTTGAACCGCTGGGTGTACCCCATCTACGGCGCGGTGGTCATCCTCCTCGGGCTCGTGCTGCTCGTCGGCATCACCAGCGGCGGCTCCCAGCGCTGGCTGGACCTGCGGTTCTTCGCGCTTCAACCCTCCGAGCTGGCCAAGATCGTGCTCGTGCTCGTGCTCGCCAAGAGCCTTTGCTACTACGAGCCCGGCTACTCGCTGACCGCTCTGGGCGTACCGCTCATGCTGTGCGCCCCGGTGCTGTTGCTGGTTCTCCTGCAGCCGGACCTGGGCACGGCCGTGTTGATCTTCCTCATCGCCATGGCCGTGGTGGTGATGTCGGGGCTGCGCGTGCGCTCCCTCGTATATTTCACCGTGGCGGCCATCGCCGCCCTGCCCGTCGGATGGCAGTTCCTCAAACCGTATCAACAGACCCGCATCTGGACCTTCATGAACCCCGAGTCGGACCCTCTCGGCGCCGGCTACCACGTGGTGCAGTCCAAGATCGCCATCGGCTCCGGACGTCTCTGGGGCACGGGGTACCTCCAGGGCAGCCAGAACCGCCTGGAGTTCCTCCCCGAGCAGCATACGGATTTCATCTTCGCGGTGTTTGCCGAAGAGTGGGGGTTCTCGGGATGTGTGGTGCTGCTGACCGCGTATACGCTGCTGATCCTGCTGGCGCTACGGGTGGTGCGACGGGCTCAGGACCGTTTCGGAGTGCTCCTGGCCGCGGGGGTGTCGGCCATGCTGTTCTGGCAGTTCACCATCAACATCGGCATGGTCACGGGACTTCTCCCCGTGGTGGGCATCCCCCTGCCGCTCATCAGCTACGGCGGGTCCTCGCTGGTGACCACCATGCTGGCCCTCGGGCTCCTCATCAACGTGAGCATGCGGCGCAACACGCGGTAGTCCCCGTCCGGGGAAGCGCCACGCCCGCGGGCGCGCCGGAACCCTCGGGCGGGTCAGCCCAGGGCCTTGTCGATCTCGCTCACCAGCCGGGCCTTCGGGGCGGCGCCGACGATCTGCCCTGAAAGCTCTCCGTCGCGGAAGATCATCAGGTTGGGGATTCCCCGCACGCCGTAGCGGCTGGGGGTCTCGGGATTCTCGTCGACGTTGATCTTCACAACCTTGAGCCGCCCGTCATACTCCTGCGCCAACTCTTCCAGCACCGGCGCGATGGCCTTGCACGGACCGCACCAAGGTGCCCAGAAATCCACCAGCACCGGCACCGGCGCGCGAATCACCAGCGCTTCGAACTCGTTGTCCGCGACGTGGGATATATCCATGGAAACGTGCCTCCCTTCCTCAGGGCTCAGATCTCCGAAAGAAGGTTCAGAAGAGTCCGGACGCCGAACCCGGTCCCCCCTTTCGAGTGCATGAGATGCTCCTTGCTCGCGAACGCGGGACCGGCGATGTCCAGATGCGCCCACGGGACCTCGCCGACGAATTCCTGCAGGAACAACGCCGCCGTGATGGCGCCGGCGGAACCGCCGCCCACGTTCTTGATGTCGGCGACGTTGCTCTTGATGTCCTCCCGGTACTCGGCGGCCAGCGGGAGCCGCCAGAGCCCCTCCCCGGCATCCCTGCCGCACGCCGCCAGCCGTTCCGCCAGCTCATCGTCATTGCTGAAGAGCCCCGCCAACTCGTGGCCCAGCGCCACGACGCAGGCCCCGGTCAGCGTGGCCAGATTGATCATGCAATCGGGCTTCTCCGCCGCCGCCAGGGTCAGGGCGTCCGCGAGGATGAGCCGGCCCTCGGCGTCGGTATTCATGACCTCGACGGTCTTGCCGCTGCGGTAGCGAATGACGTCTCCCGGCTTCTGCGCGCCGCCGTCCGGCAGGTTGTCCGTGGCCGGCACCAGGCCCAGCACCTCGGCCTTGGGCGCCAGGTCCGGCAACACGCTCATGACCGCGATGACCGCCGCGCCGCCCGCCATGTCGAGCTTCATGGTCTCCATGGAGCGCGCCGGCTTGAGAGAGAGTCCGCCGGAATCGAAGGTGATGCCCTTGCCGATGAGCGCTACCCTCTTCCGCGCCTGCCCCTTGGGGCGGTAGCGCATGTGTATGAAGCGCGGCTCCTCGCGGCTCCCCTGGTTGACCGCCAGGAGTCCGGCCAGCTTCATCTGCTGGATCTTTCGCTTGCCCCACACCTCGACCTCCAGCCCTGCGCCCTGGCAAGAGGCCAGCGCCTGCTCGGACAGGTAGGCCGCGGTGGCCGTGGACGCCGGCTCGTTCACCAGGTCCCGCGCCAGCGCCACGGCCGACGCCGACAGCCGCGCACGCTTGACGGCACGAGCCAGCGCCACGCTCCGGGTGCCCGCGGTGCGTCCCAGGACGAGGGTGCGGAGCCCTGCGGCGGAAGTGTCGTTGGAGCGATACTTGGTGAAGCGGTAACTGTTGAGAAGTGCGCCTTCGGCAACCGCGCTCACCACCGGATCCGTCTGCCGATCCTGAGGCAGCATGAAGGTCGCCTCGTCGGCCCACAACCGCGCGGACTCCCGGGCGGTGACGGCACCGGCCACGCGCCAGTCATGAACCCGGTTGTCGTCGTGCTTCCCGAGCCCCACCAGCAGCAGGTGCCCGGCGGGCATGGCGCCGTGTGTCGCCATCAAGAGGGAGGCCCCGCTCTTGCCCTTGAAACCGCTCTTCTTGATGAGCGCGCGCAACCGGCCTTCGAGTTGACGGTCGAGGGTCCCTATCAGGCGGTCCCCAAGCGCCTTGTCCGTAACCGGGAGCGCCAGCAGCGCGCTCCCGACCCGCGCCGGGGTGATCTCCCTCAGCTTGATCTCCATGGCATGAATCAGAATTGACGGCCACGAATCAGGTTCATGAACTCCGCGCGCGTCTTCTCCTGCGTGCGGAAGGCCCCCAGGAGCGCGCTGGTGACGATGGTGGAGTTCTGCTTCTGGACGCCGCGCATGCGCATGCACATGTGCTCGGCTTCCATCACCACCGCGACCCCCAGCGGCTTGATGCGCTCCATGACGGTCTGTGCGATCTGGTTGGTCAACCGTTCCTGCACCTGCAGGCGCCGGGCGTAGGCATCCACCAGGCGCGCCAGCTTGGACACGCCGACGATCTGGCGCCGCGGAATGTAGGCCAGGTGGACCTTGCCGTGAAACGGCAGCAGGTGATGCTCGCAGAGGGAGAAGAAATCGATGTCCTTCTCCAGGATCATCTCCTGGTAGTCTTCGGTGAACAGGGCGCCGTTGATGATGGCTTCCGGGTCCTGGTCATACCCGCTCGTCAGAAAAGAGAGGGCGGCGGCGACTCGTTCCGGGGTCTTCTGGAGGCCCTCCCGCTCGGGGTCTTCCCCGAGCGCGGAGAGTATGGCGCGAACATGACCGGCGATGGAATCCGTCCGCTGTTCTTGGTTGCAGGAGAGTCTTTGAACGGACATCGAGGCAACGTAACATCTGCCCGAAACCGGGTCAAATCGAGCCGGTTGGCGCTTGCCCGGTCGTCCGCGCGGCGGCGATGTGTCGTGCCCTGCCGCATGAATTGCGCTATAAAGAGCCCATGATCAACGTGACCGAACGCGCTCCCGAAGAAGATGCGTCCCACCTGGTGACCCTGGAGGAAATCGGGCGGTTCGTGGACGAAGCCGCGGACCTGCAAGGCTGCCTCAACAGCATTGCCGGCATCGTGGCCAAGCGCATGCAGACCGAGGTGTGCTCGGTCTACCTCCTCGACGCCGACCTGGGCCGGCTGACGCTCAGCGCCACCAGGGGACTGGATTCGGTGGCCGTGGGGCGCGTCTCCATGAACGTCGGAGACGGGCTAGCCGGACTCGTGGTGGAGACCGGAGAGCCCGTGATGGTGATGGACGCTCCGTCGCATCCGCGGTTCCTGTATTTCCCGGAGACCGGCGAGGAACGATACCACTCCTTCTTCGGCGTGCCGGTCAACGCGCGCAACAAACCCATCGGCGTGTTGGTAGTGCAGACCTCCCGCCCGCGCGAGTTCACGCAGGACGAGATCCGTCTGCTCAAGGCAATCTCCGCGCAGGTATCCACCACCATCGTACACGCGCGCCTGATGGATTCGCTCAAGGACAAGGAGCGTGAACGCAAGCAGTCGCGCCGGCGCATGGTGAGCGCGTTGCGGCGCCTCCGGTCGTCCGAGGGACGGGGCAAGCAGCGTACCGGCGAGGCGCCGCGCAAGTTCCGCAGCCGTCTCGACGGACTGTCCGCCTGTCCCGGCATCGCCATCGGCAAGGCGCACATCATGCAGCGGCGCCTTGACCTCGGCGCCGTCACCCGATCCCACACCGGCGACACCCGCGGCGAGGTCGAGCGCTTCCGTTCGGCGGTGCAGCGCGCCGTGGCCCAGGTAGCGGAGATCAAGACCCGCATGATCGCCCTCATCTCCGACGAGGCCGGGGCGATCTTCGACGTGCACCGGCTGGTGCTCAACGATCCCGTCCTGCACGACGAGATCGAGCACCGTATCCGCGACCGGGGATTGACCGCCTACTACGCCGTCGCCAGCACCTTCCGCAAGCACATGCAGACCGTGAGCGAGGTGGGCGACAGCTACCTCAAGGAACGCACGGCCGACATCCGCGACGTCGCCGAGCGCTTGCTGGACAACCTGTCCGGCTCCGGCGACCGCCAGCTCATGATTCCGGACGGCGCCGCCATCCTGGTGGCCGAAGACCTTTCCCCGGCGGACCTCGCGGTCATCGAAGGCGATCGCTTCCAGGGCATCGTGCTGGCCACGGGCGGCGTCACGTCACACGCGTCGCTGCTCGCCAAGTCATTCGAGATTCCCACCGTGGTGGCGGCGGAGGGTCTGCTCGAGAGCGTGCGCAAGGAGGACTCGTTGATCGTCGACGGGAACTCCGGGGTGGTGTTCGTCAATCCCAACAAGGAGATCATCGGCGAGTACGACCGGCTTGAGCGCCATTATCTGGCCGTCAATCGCGAGCTCGACGAGATGCGCGACTTGCCGGCGGAAACCACCGACGGCCGGCGGGTGCGTCTGCTCGCCAACATGGGCCTGCTGACGGACATCCGGTTCGCCCACGCCCACGGTGCCGAGGGCATCGGCCTTTACCGCACCGAGATCCCGTTTCTCGCCTACCATGACTTCCCCACGGAGGCGCAGCAGTTTGCCCTCTACCAGAAGGTCGTGGAAGGAATGGCCGGCAAGCCCGTCACCATCCGCACCCTGGACATCGGCGCCGACAAGTACCCGCCCTACGTCGGCCTCGCCCGTTCCGAGCCCAATCCCTTTCTCGGATGGCGTTCCATCCGGGTGTCGCTGGAAGCGTCCGACACGTTCCGGATGCAGCTCCGCGCCATCCTTCGCGCCAGTGCGCTGGGGCCGGTGCGCATGCTGATCCCCATGGTCTCGAGCCTGGAGGAGGTCCTCCGGGTCAAGGCGATGGTACGCGAGATCAAGGCCGAACTCACCCGCCGCCAAGTCCCTTTCGATGCCGGGATGGAATTGGGAATCATGATCGAGGTGCCGTCGGCGGTGCAGATGGCCGATCGCCTGGTGGAGGAAGTGGATTTCGTAAGCATCGGCACCAACGATCTCATCCAGTACCTGCTGGCCGTGGACCGCGGCAACCGCAAGGTAGCGCCCCTGTACGAGCCGTTTCACCCCGCGGTGCTGTCCGCGCTGAACCAGGTCATTCACGCCGCCCAGGAGCGCGGCAAGGGGGCGGCGATGTGCGGCGAGATGGCCGGCGACCCGCTCTCCACCGTGCTGTTGATGGGGCTGGGCCTGGAGGAGTTCAGCATGGAGTCCCTGTCCATACCCGTCGTCCGCAAGCTGATACGCTCGGTGAGCTACGAACGGGCACGGGCCATCGCGAAGACCGCGCTCCGGATGGACACCGTCGACCAGATCAAGCGTCACCTCTTCGGCGAGATGCGTGCCCTCGGACTGGTGGAACTGGTGGAGATCTATCGCTGAGCCGGCACCCCGACCGGCGAAGACCTGACGCCGGTCTCCTTCCGTTGACACCCCGCCCCCAGGACCGCGTGCCCCGAACCGCGGCTAAGTGCCCGTGGTCGTTGGCGTTGAGGCTCCCTCATCCCGCTGGCACGATGGTTGCCCTCATGTTGCGGCATGAAGGAGCCACCGTGCGGGCCGGGGGCGAGTCACCCGGCGACGGCCTCGGAAGAGGTTTCCCGGGATGAGAGCGTCGCGGCCCACCTCCCTATGGTTGAAGCCATCGCCCGTCAACTTCACCGCCGGCTGCCCCCGAGCGTGGACATCGACGCCTTGGTCAACTCCGGCGTGGTGGGTCTGCTGGAAGCACTGGACCGCTACGATCCGAAACGCGGAGTGTCGTTCCCCGTCTACGCCAGGCACCGCGTCTACGGCGAAATGATCCAATGCCTGCGATCCCTCGATTGGGTCAGCCGTTCGATCCGGGCCTGGGGGCGCCGCTTCGCCGCGGCGCGCCAGCGGCTCGCCGATCAACTGTGCCGCGAGGCCACCTCCGAGGAGATGGCGCGTGAGCTGGAACTGCCCCTGGAGCGGTACCACAAGCTCAACTACCAGGTAGGGGAACACGGGTGCCTGAGCCTCGACGACCCGTCCTGCAGCGAGCTGGACCTGATCATGGACCGGAGCGTCGAGGGACCGGAACTCTATCGGGACCCGTGTCACCACGTGGAACGCGATGACCTGATGGACAAGCTGAAACAGGCGGTGGCGCGGCTTCCGGAGCGCGAACGGGTGGTGGTCACGCTACGTCATTACCAAGAGCTCAAGTTCCGCGAGATCGGCGAGGGGCTGGGGGTGACGGAAGCGAGAATCTGCCAGATCTACGTGCAAGCGCGCAAGCGCCTTTACAAGGCGCTCATGGATTAGTGTGGTGTTCCGCCGCGGGCGCGCGGAGAGACTTGTCGGGCCTCAGCCCCCGGCGCGAATGGCCGCGATTTCGTCCTGGATCACCTGCTGCCTGGGCGAATCCGGGACGTATTGCTGGGCGGCGCGCTCCAACGCGTCAATGGCCTTGCCGGTTTCGTCCCGCAGCAGGTACGACTGGGCCAGGTAGTAATGCGCCTTTCCGGGCTGGTTCAGTTTCCGGTAGGCGTACCCGAGACGGCGCGCCGCTTCGGACCAGAACGGCGCGGACTGACGCGCCTTCAGATAGGCGCGCGCGGCTTCCCGGAAACGCGATTCCTTCTCGAAGAGCCGGCCTTGGTACAGGTGGCTGATGGGATCTTCGGGGTGGCGTTCCAGCATGCGCTCCAAGGCGGCATGTGCCTTGGGGAGTTCCTCCGTGTTCAAGTACACGCGTCCGAGGTCGCGCTGAATGTTGGGGGCGGCCGGTTTCAACCGGGCCGCGCGTTCCAGCAGGTCCCGCGCCTGTACCCAACGCCCGGTGGCGGCGTAGGCGATGCCCAGCGAGTACATCGGCATGGCGGCCGCGGGACGGTTCTCGTGGTCTTCCCTGAGCCGTTCCACCACCGCATCCGGCTTGTCCCGCAATTCGATCAACAACTTGACGCGCTGGATGTCGTCGGCGCCTCTGAAACGGGGAGCCGGGAGCCCCTGGGCGCGTATCGACGCCGACAGGTTGGCGATCCGTTTGTCCGTCAACGGGTGCGTCAGCAGGTAAGCGGGTCGCCCGACGGGATTCAACAGCCGTTCGCGGTACATCCTCTGCATGAAGGTGACCGCGGCCTGGGGATTGTAACCGGCGCGCGCGAGGTAGCCGACGCCCAGGTTGTCCGCCTGTTCCTCCATCTGCCGGCTGAACTCCAGTTGCCGCGTCATGGCGACGGCGGGCCCGGCCAGGGCGGCAGGCCCCAGGACCGGCGCCAGGAACACCCCCAGCATGCCGATGAGCATGGCGGCGTCGGTGGAGGAAGAGAGAACGTGAAAGTGCCGCGCGTTCACGTGGACGATCTCGTGGGCTATGACCGAAGCCAGCTCGTCCGTGCTCTCCACCCGCCGAATGAGGCCGGAGTGCAGGAAGATGCTGCCGCCGGGCACCGCGAAGGCGTTCAGCGACGGGTCGTCGATGACGAAGAAGCGGTACGGGTACCGGATGTTGCCGACGGCTTCGAGAACACGACGGCCGATGCGGTCGGCATAGAGCTCGACCTCGGGATCTTCGATGAACTTGAGCCGGCGCCGGGCCTCGCGCCGGAACTGGCGGCTGATGCGGATTTCCTCGTCCTGGGAAAGCGCGTAAGCGGACGGCATGCGGAGCGGCGCCGTCGCGTGGCAGAGAACCAACAGCACCACCGCCCAGAAGTGGAGGGCCTTCCGCATACCTGAAATCTATCGGACGCCCTGTGGAGGGTCAAACCAGCGTCGTGTCCGGCGCCCCACCGTGACGCCGTCACGCTGGACACGAGGGTTTGGCCCGGTCAATCCAGTCCGAGCCAGACGAACAGGTCGCCTGGCGGGAACGGCAGATGGAGGGCCATGTCGAAAATGCCGGCGAAGAACGCGTACGCCACCGCCGTCAGGATGACGGACATGAGCCAGCTCTCCCGCGCCCCGAGCTTGAGGTAGAGGAAGGTCGCCACCATCGATGACCACACGAAGCCGATGAGCCAGATGGAAATGAAGAATCCCACCACCCAGGCGCTGATGGCCAAGGTGCGGCGGCGCGTCTCTTCCGGCGAAATTTCTTCCACCTCCTCCACGCCCTCTTCTCCGTGCACGACCACTCGGGTGGTGATGGTGATTTCCTTCACGAACACCACCCCGCTGATGACCAGGGCGGGAAGGCCGATGATGAGCGGGAACAGCGCGGCCCGTTCCTCGAAGGCGCCGAAGCCGAAGAAGACCTCGCGCATCACGTAGGCGAACAGCGCGACGAAGCACAGCGCGAACACGCCGCTCGCGATGCGGTCGTTGCGCGACACCGGTTCCGTCGTCTTGGTGACGCCCGGGACCTCGAACTTGTCCTCGTGGCTCTCGGCCCGCTTGCGCTCCCGGTAGGACTGATAAAGGGGATAGAGCGCTCCGGCCAGGATCAGGAGTGCGATGATGATGACCCCAGGCCGCAGCAGGAAACCGACGCCATAGACCTTGGTGGCGATGAACAGGTTGTTCTCCGCGATCCCGCCCAGGACCAGCCCCAGCAACAGCGGCGGACGCTGCCAGTCGAACCGCACCATGAGCCATCCCACCGCGCCGAACAGCAGCACCAGCAGCATGTCGCCGAAGGCGTTGTTGACCGCGAAGCCCCCCAAATAGATGAGCAGCAGGAGGAAGGGGATCAGGTAGGTGCCCTTGACGAACGTGATCTTGGCGAGCTGGTTCAGGAACAGCAGGCAGACGGCCACGGTGATGATGTTGGAGACGACGATGATCCAGACGAAGGAAAACGTGAGGTCCAGGTGCTTTTCCGGGTCCAGCAGGTCCGGTCCGGGCACGATCCCCTGAATGATGAACGCCCCCAGCAGGATCGCCATGGAGACGCTGCCGGGCACGCCGAAGGCGATGGTCGGCACCAGCGCGCCGCCCTCCTTGGAGTTGTTGGCCGCGCCCGGTCCCAGCACGCCCTCGATGGCGCCCTTGCCGAAGCGGTCCTTGTCCCCGCCGGAGCTCTGCACCGCGTGGGCGTAGGCCACCCACTGGGCCGGACCGCCCCCCAGGCCGGGGATGAGGCCGATGTAGGAGCCGATGGCGCTGCACCCCAGCACCAGCTTCCAGTGCCGGAAGGTGTCGACGATCCCCTGCATGACGCCGCCCAGCTTGCCGGTGGACTGGCGCGCGATGCTCGATCCCTGTACCGACAGCTCGATGATCTCGGGGATGGCGAACAGTCCCACCGTGACCGAGACCAGCGAGAGGCCGTCCCACAGGAACAGCGCCGCATCCTCGCCGATGAGCGGATCCAGGGTGAAGCGCGGCACGCTCTCGATGGGGTCCAGGCCGACGGTGGCGAGGATCAGCCCGAAGGCGCCGGTGCATAGTCCCTTGAGCATGTTGCCGCCGCTCAGGGAGGCGACGAACGTGATGCCCAGGAGGGCCAGCATGAAGAATTCCGAGGAGCCGATGGAGAGCACCAGCGGCTGCACGATGGGAATGGCCAGTGCCAGGGCGAACGCGCCGAACACCGCGCCCACCAGCGAGCTCATGAGCGCGGCCCCGAGGGCGCGCCCGGCCTCACCCTTCTTGGCCATGGGGTGGCCGTCGACGATGGTCGCCGCGGTGATGCCCTCCCCCGGCACGCCGAAGAGGATCGAGGTGATGTCCCCGGTGGTGGCGGTGACCGCGTTGGAGCCCAGCAGGAACGCGAACGCGGTGGTGGGGTCCATGTTGTAGATGAACGGGAGCATGAGCGCCAGCGTGGTGGCGCCCCCCAGTCCCGGCAGGATGCCCACCACGAACCCGATGGCGATGCCGATGAGCATGAACAGGAACGGGTCCTGTCCCGCCTCGCTGAACGGCAGAATGTTGGCCAAGCCGATGAAGAATGAGTTGAAGGTGTCCATACGATGGTCTCTGAACGCTGGAAGCGCGATCCGCGACAGGGAAACCCCTTACCGTGCGTACCGGGTCAAGGGCCGTATGCGGCAGATGGCAGAAGCTGGAGTTGTGTTGGGAGAAAGTACGTAATCAAGCGTGCCTTTATCACTGAAATGACAAGACGTGTCAAGCTCCGGACGGGGCGTTGTTAGCTTCGGACGGGGCGCGGTGAGGGATGCGGATTCACCTCCCGCGCGACGGCGTCACCGCTTGGCCGCCAGCGACTCGTAGCTCGTCCCCTCGCCGTTCTCCTGGCTCACCGGTAGCCCCAGGCCGGCCCATCCTTCCACCACCACCTCGCCGTAGGGGTCGCGCATGCCGCCGAAGCCGCCCATGACGTTGGCGACGTCCTGGTAGCCCGTCTGCTCCAGCAGGTTGGCCGCGCTGTTGGAGCGCGGCCCCGCCTTGCAGCCCAGCAGCAGCTTCCGGTCCTTGGCGTAGTGGCGCTCCACTACCTCGACGAATTCGTGGTTGTAGACCATGCCTTGGGCGGGATCGTGGAACGCGATGGGAATGTTCACCGCTCCCTCCGGGTGCCCCTCGGCGAACTCCTCCACCGTGCGCACGTCGATGTACACGGCGCCAGCGTCCTGCCGTAGCGTATCGTAGGCTTCCTGCGGCGAAATTTCCTTCACGGTCCCTCCTGGTCGTGTCTGTCCTGTCGGGTCCCGGCGCCGCGCCGATGCGGGCGCCGCCGCTACATCCCCATCACGTTGTAGCCGGCGTCGACGTGAAGCGTTTCGCCGGTGACGCCGCTGCCCAGCTCGCTCACGAGATACACGGCGGTGCGGCCGATCTCCGCGGCGTCCACGTTGCGCTTGAGCGGCGCCCGTTCGGCCGCGAGGCGAAGCATGTCCCGGAACCCCGCGATGCCGGCCGCCGCCAGGGTCTTCACCGGCCCGGCCGAGATGGCGTTCACCCGGATGCCGTCCGGCCCGAGGTCGTAAGCCAGATAACGCACGCTGGCCTCCAACGCCGCCTTGGCCACGCCCATGACGTTGTAGTTGGGCACGACCTTCCCGGACCCCATGTAGGTCAGCGTCACCACCGCGCCGCCGCGCCCCTTCATGAGCCGCGCGGCGTGGCGCGTCAGCACCACCAGCGAGTAGGCGCTGATGTCCAGTGCCGTGTGGAAGCCGGCCCGCCCGGTCTCGACGTAGGGTTGCGCCAGATCTTCCTTGTTGGCGAAGGCGATGGCGTGGATGAGGATGTCGAGGCCGCCCCACTCGCGCCCGACCTCCTCGAAGACGCCCTCGATCTCGTCGTCGCGGGTGACGTCGCAGGGCAGGACCAGGCTCGAGCCGATGCCCTCGGCCAAGGGACGGACGCGCTTCTCCAGCACCTCGCCGGCGTAGGTGAAGGCCAGCTCCGCTCCCTGGGCGTGCAGCTCCTGGGCCACCGCCCAGGCGATGCTCCGCTCATTGGCCACGCCGAAGATCAACGCCTTCTTTCCTGCCAGGATTCCCGCCATGTCCGACTCCGTGCATTCGCGGCCGCGCCACCGTGGGAGCGCGCCGCCACGCTCAGTGGCCTGCCGCTACTTCGGCCCCTTGGTCAGCCCTCTCTGCCAGAGGTATTCCGTTTCTCCGAGGTTCTTGCCCACCCAGCGCCCGACGACGAAGAAGAAGTCGCTCAAGCGGTTGACGTACTTGAGAGGCCACTCGCCGACGTCCTCCGTCCGCGACAGTCGGAGTATGTCCCGCTCGGCCCGCCGGCACACCGTGCGGCACTGGTGAAGCTGTGCGCTGATGGGTCCGCCGCCGGGCAGGGTGAACGACTTGAGCGGCTCGAGGTCCTTCTGGCACTCGTTGATAAGGCGCTCCAGCCGGGTGACCTCCTCCGCGCCCGCCCGGTGCATGCCGTCGTAGGTGAAGTCGTCCGGGGTCGCCAACTCGCTGCCGAGGTCGAACAACTCCTGCTGGATCTGTTGGAGCCAGCCGTCGAGCTTCAGGTGCAGCTCGCGCTCTCCCCTTCCCTGTTCGTTCCAGGCGCGCACGAGCCCCACCACCGCGTTCAGCTCGTCGACGGTGCCGTAGGCCTCCACCCGCTCGGAGTCCTTGGCAACGCGTTTTCCGCCGACGAGGCCGGTGGTGCCGTCGTCGCCGGTGCGCGTGTACACGCGCGTGATTCGGATGGCCATCTTGAGAACCCTCGTCCCGTACGGGTGATGGCAACAAACGTATCGGGTTCGGGAAAAGAAGCCAACCGTTGCAACAGTTTCAGTAGTCTCACGGGGTGTGGCCTCGGCCCCATGTCCGCCGCCGCATCGACCCGCACATCCCCGGCACCGCCGAGGACGTGCCCACGCGGTCCCGCGGTTCCTTCGGAATTGTTTTGTTCGCGGATAGAAGATGTTAGGAGGAAGTATGACGGTGACGAAGTACCACCGGCGCTCCTGCCTCTACCTGGGCTTGGCGCTGCTGGGGATGATGGCCCTTTCCGGGTGCATCCGGGAGGAGGAAATGAGGCTCGTCTACGCCCAGCGCTGCGCAAGCTGCCACGGCCCCGGCGGGCGGGGCGACGGCCCCATCGCCAAGGCGCTCTCGGCCGAGGTTCCCGACTTCCGCGACACCGTCGCCAACCTGGACATCTTCGACATCCGCCGCGTCATCAAGAAGGGCAAGGGCATCATGCCCGCCTTCGAGCCCGCCCTGGAGAAATACGAGATCCAGGACATGGTGCGCATGGTGCGGTTCCTGAGCATGGAGGGCCGTGACCTGGACTGGTGGGAAAAGTTCGAACCCCTCGTCTGGGCCCACTGCTCGGTGCCCTGGCAGTATGTCTACGACACCGGCGGCGGCGCCGCGGGTAAGGACAAGTCGTCGTAACGGAACGGACCCCCGAACGGAACCGACCTCCCAACAAACGTCTTTCCCCCCGAACGGCCTGCCAGTGTCAAGACTCATGAGGCAGGCCCCCTCGAACCGTCATTCCCGCGAAACAGAGTGTATCAAGACTCCCGAGGCAACAACGTACCGGTTACGTCATTCCCGCGAAAGCGGGAATCCAGGGGTGGTGAAGTGGGGAGTACGCCCCTTCGGCCCCTCCCCACTCCTGGATTCCCGCTTCCGCGGGAATGACGATATGGGGCAGCCGTGCCATTCCCTGTTCGTCCCTGGATCCCGGCGTTCGCGGGGATGACGATATGGGGTGGCCGTGCGGTTTCCCGTGGGAGCGGGGTGTTGTCGTCGCCGGTTCCGCAGGGTTGACGTTTTCAGGACGTCGGCGTGGGCGCCTCCTCAGGCGGGCGCGCCGGCGGGCGTCGGTCCCAGCGGCGGAACGGTCTTCTTCGGGCGGATGCTGAGCCCGAAGGCCGCGGCCATGAGGCCCATCCAGCCGCCGGCGAAGAACGCCATCTCGTAGTTGCCGACGTAGTCGTAGAGCAGGCCGCCGGCGTTAGCCATGGCGAACCCGCCTACCTGGTGCGACAGAAAGATCCAGCCGTAGATCCGGCCGATGGACTGCTTGCCGAAGGTTTGGCCCGCGATCATCACCACCGGCGGGACCGTCGCGAACCAGTCGAGCCCGTACACGATGGTGAAGGCGAGGAGCCCAAGGGTCGTGTCCACCCACAACAGGTAGAAGAGCGACAACCCCCGGAACGTGAACACCACGGCGATCAGTTTCCGGGGATCGACGCGGTCGGCCAGCCAACCGGAGAACAGGGTCCCGAGAATGTTCATGGTTCCCATGAGCCCGATGGCGCTGGCCACGGTCAGCTTGTCGAACCCGTTCTCCAGGGCATGGGGCAACAGATGCGTTCCGATGAGCCCGTTGGCCGTGCCGCCACAGATGGAGAACACGCCGCACAGGAGCCAGAAGGTCGGCGTCTTGACGGCGTCCTTGATGCCCATGACCGGCGTCGCGGGCTTGGCTCCCTCCGACTCGCCCGCCGGCTTGTCGGCCACGGGCGCTGTTTGCGCTCCGGGGCCCTCGTTGTAGGCCTCGATGCCGAGGTCCTCGGGCTTGTCCCGCATCAGCAGCCAGACCAAGGCCACCGCCGCGGCCGTGCACCCAACCAGCACGTAGGAACCCATGCGCCAGCCGACATAGGCAACGATGAACAGCATGAACGGGATGAAGACGATCTGTCCCGTGGAGCTGCCGCTGCTGAGTATGCCCACCGCCAGTCCGCGCCGGGCGTTGAACCAGCGATGCGCCACCGAAGCGGAAAGGACACCGGACATGCCTCCCGCGCCCAGCCCCACCAGCACGCCCCACGTCAACCAGAACTGCCAAAGCTGTGTCACGAAGGTCGTCGCCACCAAGCCGGTGCAGAGCATCGTCAGCGATGTGAGCATGACCCGGCGTGGCCCGACTTTGTCCAGGAACCAGCCCGCCACCGGAGCGACCGCCCCGTAGAGCAGGAGGTTGAGAGAGATCCCGAAGGTGATGGCCGAGCGAGCCCATCCGAAGTCCGCCTCGAGCGGATGGATCAGCACGGTGGGAACCACCCGGATGCCGGCGCCGTTGAAGCTGGCGAAGAAGGTGACGGCGACGATGAGCCAAGCGTAGTGGAAAGGCAACGGTATGGGTGGACGCGGCTTGGACTGCGGGCTCGCAGGATGGTTCATCCGATCTCGCTTTCCGTGGGAACTACGGAACGGGGATCCATCCGAAGACGGATCCCCGATTCCCGACCTTTGCTAGACGACTGCTGTCACTTCGGCAACGCATCGCGCATGGCCTGGGTGTATTTGCTGTAGGCCTTCAGGTAGTTGGCCAAGTCGGCCTCCGCCGCCTTGGAGTCGCCCGGTTCGACGGGGGTATTGCTCTTGGCCCAGATCGCCGTGTATTCCGGGTCGTTCATGGTCTTGACGAACAGGTCTTCCAGAATCTTCTTGCGGTCGTCGGGCAGGCCCGGCGGCGCCACGATGCTGCGGCCCACGTAGAGGCGAAGATCGTGCCCCTTCTCCACGGAGGTCGGGGTGTCGGGAGCGTTCACCGGCCTCTTGCCGTGCAGGTGCAGGATGGGTCTTACGTCGCCGGACTTGAGGTAGATCGCCGTGGCCGGGTGGTCGATGGGTTGCAGGTAGACGTCGAAGTCGTTCCGGATCATGGACGGGATGCCCTCGCTGGTGCCACGGTACCCCGACACCACGTCCATATGGATGTCGAGTTCCCTGGCGGTCACGAAGGTCGGTATCCAGCGCGACACGCCGATGCCTTCCACGCCCCATTTCACGCGTTCGGCCTTCTGGAGGTCTTCGAGGCTATGGAACTCGGAGTTCTTCCCCACGATGAGGCTATAGGGCTCGGCCGCGACCCGAGCGATGTAGGTGAACTTGGTGACATCGTAGCCGGTCTTGTCGACGCCGCTGATCAACTGCTTCCCGAGCATGCCGTCGGTGAACAGGTGGCCCAGCGTGTAGCCGTCGGGCTTGGCCTTGTACATGGCCACCGTGCCGATCACCAGTCCGCCGCCGGTGATGTTCTTGACAACGACATGAACGCCCTTGGGCAGGTATTTCCGCATGGTCTTGCCGATGGCCCGGGCAAACCGGTCGAACCCACCGCCGGGCGAGCCCGCCACGATGATGGTGATGTTCTTCTTGGGAAAGTCCGCCGCCGCGACGGTGGCCGACTGCACGAACGCAACCAGGGTCAGCAACAATGCGATGGCAACCCATTTTCTCATAACGGTCCTCCTGGGCGAAAATGCCGTATCTGCTCGATTTTTCGGGGTTCCCTAAGAAACACCATCGGCAGGGTCGTTGTCAAACCGGCCGGGAACCCGGACAATCGGGCGTGTGCGGACGCCGTCGCTCATGGCGTTGCAACGAGAATCCATGATGGCATAGTGACGAGAAATCCGTGTCGACACCAGGAGGAAGCCGGATGGAAATCCGAAAGATCGTCACCATTGTCGAGGAAACCCGGCGCGAGATCGGGCGGCCGGTGGAGCCTGCATCGCGCCAGGCCGCGGCCATCGCCGTCATCGCCAACCCCTACGCCGGAGTCTACGACGAGAAACTCGAAGAGCTGCAGCAGGCGGGCGCCGAGCTGGGCGGACTGCTCGCCCGACGCGCCATCGCCGCGCTGGGCATCGACGGCGGCGCCGTCCACAGCTACGGCAAGGCCGCGATCGTCGGCGAGAACGGCGAGCGGGAGCACGCCGCCGCGGTGATGCACCCGCGCCTCGGCCGGCCCGTGCGCGAGATCGTCGGGCCGGCACGCTCGGTGATGCCCTCGACCACCAAGATCGGCGGTCCCGGGACCGCCATCGATTGCCCGCTGCACCACAAGGACGACGTCTGGAAGTTCAGCCACTTCGACTCCATGCAGGTCTCCGTGCCCGACGCCCCGCGCGCCGACGAGATCGTGGTGGTCCTGGCCGTCAGCGACTCGGGCCGCCCCTTCCACCGGGTCGGCGAGGACTTGGCCGCCGCCGACGTGATGGCGAAGAAGGAATAGGCCACCTGTACCGCGACCGGAGGAGCCATGTCACGGGTAGTCATCGACGTCCACGCCCACTTCACCCCGCCCGAGTGGATCCAGGGCAT
This sequence comes from Candidatus Binatia bacterium, assembly GCA_022824205.1. GTDB lineage: Bacteria > Desulfobacterota > Binatia > UBA9968 > JAJDTQ01 > JAJDTQ01. The sequence goes on along the minus strand of JAJEAI010000150.1, from coordinate 8,758 downwards.
GCGCCGGACCGGGGCCGTCCACGGGTGCCACATCGAGGAGGACGCCTCGGGCTGTCTGTCCTTGCGGGTCGGGGACGGCCGCCCCGCGGCGCTGCAGCCGTTTCTCTCGGACCTGCCGGCGCGGGTGAGCGCCATGCGGGCGCGGGGCCTCGACCGTCAGGTGTTGTCGCCGCCCATGACCATCGTGACGTACCAGTTGGAGGGCGTGCACGGGCATGCGGTGTCGCGGCTCTTCAACGAGACCAACGCCGAGGCCGCGCGCAGTGATCCCGGGTTGATCCCCGTTGCCACCATTCCCATGCAGTCGAGCCGGGCCGCGGTGGAAGAGCTTCGCTACGCGGTGGACGTGCTGGGCATCCGCATGGTGGAGATCGGCACCCACATCAACGGCGTCAACCTGGACGACGAAGCGTTCCGGCCGTTCTTCGAGTGCGCCGCGGACATGGGCGTGCTGGTGCAACTGCATCCGCACCGCGTGGCCGCCGCGGAGCGGCTCGGCCGGTACTACATGAACAACCTCGTGGGCAACCCCATGGACACCGCCATCGCGGCCGCGTCCTTGATCCTCGGCGGCGTGATGGAGCGCTACCCGTCCCTCAACATCTGCCTGGTGCACGGCGGCGGCGCCCTCCCCTGGCTCCTGGGCCGCGTGATCCACGGCCACGGCTCGGTGGACGCCGCGCGCGTGGTCCCGGGCAGCCCGGAAACGTATTTCCGCCGCTTCTACTTCGACACCATCCTGCACGACCCGCGCATGCTCGCGTTCCTGCACCAGCTTGCCGGCGAGGACCGGCTCCTGCTGGGCACGGACTATCCCTACGACATGGGCGAGACGGATCCGCTTGGACTACTGGAGCGCGCGGGGCTGGGAGCATCCGACGCCGTTCGCGGGGGAAACGCGGCCAAGCTGCTAGGGCCTAATCCCGACACAACACCTTAGCAGGCTATCGAGAAAACCCTGCCTGGACGGGTCAGCGCCCTTCGACTTCGCTTCGCTACGCTCAGGGCGAACGGAATTTCATTCGGATAACCTCAACTTAACCTCAATGTTGCAGAAGCTGGAAGCATGGAGATGCCGGGAGGCAAGCGGGATGGGGTTTGGAAGGGCGGAAGGAGACTGTTGGGAATGTCACTGTAGGTGAGGGTTAGGCGGCGGAGTAGAATCCCACGAAACGTCATTCCCGCGAAAGCGGGAATCCAGGCGGCGCGTGGGCGGGGACGCCGCCCTGCTGGCCCCTCTCCGCCCCTGGATTCCCGCTTTCGCGGGAATGACGTTTCGTAGGGCGTGCTTCGGATCGCTCTTCACGAACTTTTTTGCAACATTGAGGTTAACCGTTCGCTTACACCAACAAGCTCTTGGGTTCATTCGATCCGGTTCTCGATGGGCGGCAGCGAACGCAGGTAAACCGCGATGGCCGTGAGGTCCTCGTCGGTCATGTGTTCGTAGCCATGGATGATGACCCGCTCCATGAGGCCCTGGACGTTGTCGCCGTCGGGCTTGTAGCTGCTCTTCAGGAGCTCCACCATGTCCTCCACGGACCAGTCGCCCGCCCCCGTCCCCTTGTGCGGGGTGATGTTCGCGGCGGTCTCGCCCTCGGGGCCGTCGGCGCTGCCGGCCATGAACAGCTCCCGGTCGAGTCCGCCGGCCCAGTCCCGCGGCGTGTGGCACTCGCCGCAGTGGACGACGGCGTTCACAAGGTACGCGCCACGGTTCCACTGGGCCGGCTTGTCCCCATCGGGCGTCCACGGGCCCTCCTCGAAGTAGCGCCACTTCCACCCCGCCAGCAGGAAACGCCAGCCGAAGGGCGTGGTCAGCTCGGGCGCGCGATTCTCCTTGCGCACGGGCTTCACCGTGGACAGGTAGGCCTTGAGCGCCAGGATGTCCTCGTCGGACATGTTGGTGAAGGAGGTGTAGGGGAAGGCCGGAAACAGGTGCTCGCCGCCGCGGCCGATGCCCCGGCGCATGGCCCCGAGGAACTCTTCGTCGCTCCAGCCGCCGATGCCCGTCTCCGGGTCCGGCGTGATGTTGGTGCTGTAGATGGTGCCGAAAGGGACCTCGATGGCGTAGCCCCCGGCAAGCTCGGCGCCCTTGTTCTTGAAGTCGGTGTGGCAGGCGATGCACAGGCCGGCGCGGGCGAGATATGCCCCCCGCGCCACCGGGTCGTCCGCCGCGCCGGCGCCCGGCGCCCACGCGGACAGCATCAGCGTCAACCCGACGAGTGCGTATGTCGCAATGTGTTGACCGTCGCGCATGGATGGAAGACCCTCCGCTCTCATATCGAGAGGACTCCGATTAACCGTGCCGGTGCACTCCGGCTTCGCTTCGTTCAGGCGAACGGTCGAGACAAGGAGAATTCCGTTGGAACCCCATTCCTCTGTGGAATCCCGTTCACCCTGAGCGTAGCGTAGCGAAGTCGAAGGGCGCCATCTTGCTCAGCGGCAATTGATCGGGGTTTCGGATCAGCGTTTCGCCGATTAGCCGTTGCGGCACACGAAGAGCTGCCTCGGGCAATCGTGCATGTTCTCCAGCCCGGTAGCCGTCACCCTCATCATCTCGCCGAACTGAACGCCGCGCAACCCGTCCTCGGTGACGACGTTGGGCTGGATGACCAGGCACATGTTCGTCTCGAAGCGGAAATCCGGCGGTGCGCCGCGATGGGTCTTGTGCGTGCGCAGGATCGGCGGCAACTGGCTGGCGCCGTGGACCACGTCGTCGTAGACCGTGAAGCCGCGTTCGTGCACCACGTCCGCGGCCTTCAGCACCTCCTCGGTCCCGGCGCCCGCCTTGATGACGGCGGCGATGCGGTCGAAGGCCTCCATGGCCGTGTCGTGGAGGCGTTGGTACTCGGGCGTGGGATCCTCGCCGATGGTGAAGGTGCGCAGCACCTGTCCGGTGTATCCGGCGTAGTTGGTGCTGATCTCCGTCACGAGCACGTCGCCCTTTTTCAGGATGCGGTTGGACAAGTGCTGCTGCGGCACGCCCCCCTTGGGGTCGTGCATGGAGGTGGTGATCATGAAGTGGATGCCGTTGATGCCGCCCTTGCCCAGGTAGACGTCCTCGACGATGCGGGCCAGCTCGTGCTCCGGGATGCCCGGCCGCGCGTGCTCGGCCAGGGCCGCCACCGAGTCGTCACTCATGGCCGAGGCCCGGCGCAGGCGCTCGATCTCCTCGTCGCTCTTGACCTGGCGCTGGTCGCGCATCCCGGCGCTGAAGTCGGACCACTCCACGCCCGGCAACGCGTCCACCAGCCGCAGGTAGTGGCGGTACGGCACGCTGCCGCACAGCCCCACCGAGCCCTTCTCGATCCCCCGGTCCTTCAGGTTCTCCAGCACCCGCGGCACCGAGTCCACCGAGCCCGTGGGGCTCGAGCCGCCGAAGCGCACGTCATCGATGATGGCCATGCGCCTGGCGTTGGGCAGGTGGTTGGACAACTGGACGAACAGCGTGGGCTCGCCCGCGCGCGGGTAGATGAAGTAGGCCTCGCTGGTGGTGAGCCAGTTGCACAGGTAGTGGATGTCCGGCGCCGCGCGGCTGCCGTAGAAGACCACGGCGTCCAGGCCCATGCGGTCCATGCGTTCCTTGACCGCCGTGTGGCGGCGTTCGTACTCCGCGTCGGAAAAGCTCAGGTAGTTGGGATCACAAGCCATGCGTTGTCTCCGTTGGTTCTCCTTCAAGTGGCTCTAACCTGAATGTCGCAAAGAGGTTGAGAAGGCCGATCCGAGCACTCCCTATGAATCGTCATTCCCGCGAAACAGGCTGTGTCAAAACACCATCTTGGCGAGGCAACAACCCCCAGAATCGTCATTCCCGCGCAAGCGGGAATCACGATTCATAAGATTCTACTCCGCCTCCGGACTAACCTCCCCTACAGTGACGTTCCCCGACAATCTCCCTTCGTCCTTCCAAACCGATGGCGTTTTGCCTCCCGGCCTCTTCATGCTTCCAGCTTTGGCGGCATCGAGGCTACGTGGCGGCCAGCCCGGGCTGGGGCGGCGCCAACCGGACCGGTGGGTCCTTGTTGATGGCCATCGACATGCCCGCGGCCAGCACGGCCAGCGCCGCGCCGGTGAGGAAGGACGGCACGTAGTCGCCGAACACGTCGTAGGCGATGCCGCTGCCCTGGGCCATGGCGGCGCCCCCCAGTTGGTGTGCCAGGAAGATCAGGCCGTAGATGCTGCCCACCGAGTTCTTGCCGAAGGTTTTGCCGGCGATGGCCACCACCGGCGGCACCGTCGCGAACCAGTCCAGGCCGTAGATCACCGCGAAGACGAACATGCCGGCGGGGCCGGTGACCGACGGCAGGATGAGCAGCGAGACCGCCCGCAACGCGTAGATCCAGGCCAGCACCTTGCGCGGGTCCATGCGGTCGCAGAGCCAGCCGGCCCCCATGGTGCCGACGAAGTTCAGGCCGGCCATGATCCCCACGGTGACGCTGGCCACCTGGTGGCTGATGCCGATGTCCAGGGCGTGCGGGATCATGTTGGCGCCGATGAGACCGTTGGAGGTGCCGCCGCAGATGGCGTAGGCGCCGGCCAGGAGCCAGAAGGTGCGCGTCCGGAGCGCGTCCCGCACCGTGGTGCTGGTGACAGACGCCGCGCCGCCGGGTTTCGCCGCCGCGGCCGCGTTGGCTTCCGATTCCCCCAGCGCCTCTTCCCCTACCTCGGCGGGATCGTTGCGCATGAGCCACCACACCAGCAGGAAGGCCACCACCGCCACGCACGAGAGGACCATGGCCGCCGCGCGCCAGCCCCAGGCCACGATCAGGCTCAGCACCACCGGGATGAAGATGAGCTGCCCGGTGGAGCCGGCGCTGTTGAGCAGGCCCAGCACCACGCCGCGATGGCGCACGAACCAGCGGTGGGCGACGCTGGCCGCCAAGACCGAGGAAATGCCGCCCGCGCCGGTGCCGACGATCAGGCCCCACACCACCAGGAATTGCCAGAGTTCGTTGATGAACGCGGTCAGTCCCGCCCCCACCGCCAACAGCGTCAGTGCCGCGAGCATCACCAGCCGCGGCCCCCGGCGGTCCTGGAAGCGCCCCGCGAAGGGGCCGATGGCGCCGTAGAGCACCAGGTTGATGGAGACGGCGGCGTTGATCGCCCCGCGGCTCCAGCCGAAGTCCGCTTCCAGCGGGCGCACGAAAGTCTGCGGCGCGGCGCGGATACCCGCGGCCAGAAGCGACGCGGTGAAGGTCGTCGCCACGACGACCCAGCCGTAGAAGAACCGGACGTTGAGCGGGTTGCGGCGCCGCGGACTCGCCATGTCGGGTGTGGTGTTCATCGATGAACCGCGCCGTTTCTCCCGTGACCGGGACACAGGCGGGTCGCACCCCGCGTGCTCTCGAGGCCATGGCCAAGTTCATTCGTACCGGCGATCATCACCATGATGCGGGCCTTGCGCGCGTTGTACCGCCGATCATCTCCATGATGCCGGCCCTACCCGCGCGGCCCCAACGTCTCGACGGCGCTCTCGTAGTCTTCCAGCCGCGGCAGCAGCAGCGCGTGGTCCACACCGGCCTCGCGGTATTCGGCGATGCGCCGGCGGCACGTCGCGGCGTCGCCCAACAGGTAGAACGCCTCCACCATCTCCTCGGTGATGAGACTCACGGCAGCCTTCTCGCCGCGGCTCTCCGCGGTGGCGCGAAGCTCCGGGAGGATACCGGGGTCGAAGCCGCCCCGCTCCAGCAGCACCTCCCCCACGAACGGCTCGGCCAGGAGCCGCACCATGCGTTCCTTGAGGGACGGCATCATGCGCGCGGGATCGTCGGTGAGACGGACGATCAGCATGCAGGCGATGTCGATGGCGGCGGGGTCGCGCCCGGCCTCCCGGGCCGCGGCCGCGATCTCATGGACCGCGTAGCGCACGTAGGCGGTGGGAACGTAGGCGTTGAGCAGCACCCCGTCGGCCACCGCGCCGGCGAGACGGAGCGCCTTGGGACCGATGGCGGCCAGGTAGATGGGCAGGCTTTTCTGCGCCGGCTGCACCGCCAGCCGCACGGCCTTGAGGTCCCAGTAGACGCCCGCGCCGCTCACGCGCTCGCCCGCCAGGAGTTGCCGGAGCTGCGCCACCGTCTCCTTCATGTGGGCGAGGGGCCGCTCGTAGGGCATCCCCATGCGCCCCTCGATCATCCACTTGTCGCTCCGCCCCAACCCCAGGAGGAAGCGCCCGCCGGAGATGCGGTCCAGGGTCGCGGCGGACATGCCCAACAGCGCCGGGTTGCGCGTGTACGGGTTGGTCACGCCCAAGCCGAGCCGGATGTGTGTCGTGGCGGCCGCCAGGAACCCCAGCAGCGAGAAGGTTTCCTCGTGGAAGTAACGCTCCGTGACCCACAGGGAATCGAAGCCGGCCTCTTCCGCGACCCGGGCGTAGTTCCGCAACTCATCGCCGGTGTCGATGCCGTGATAGAGAACCATTCCGAGTCGTGACATGGAGGAAATCAGATGCCCGTTCCCGCCCGCTTGAGCCTCGGGTCCAGCACGTCGCGGAGGGCGTCGCCCAGGAGGTTGATGCCCAGCACCGTGATGAAGATGGACAGCCCGGGGAAGAGTGCCAGCCACCACGCCGTGCTGATGTAGATGCGGCCGTCGGCGAGCATGGTGCCCCAGGTGGGGATCTCGGGGGGCACGCCCAGGCCCAGGAAGCTCAGGCTGGCCTCGGAGATGATGGACGAGGCCATGGCGAAGGTGCCGATGACCAGCGACACCTGGATCAGGTTGGGGATGATGTGCCGCGCGATGATCTGGGTGTCGCTGGCGCCCAGCGACTTGGCGGAGATGACGAACTCGCGCGCCTTGAGGGACAGGCTCTGGCCGCGCGTCACCCGGCAGTATTGGATCCAGCGCTGGGCCACCAGGGCGAGGATCAGGTTGAACAGGCCTTGTCCGAGGAACGCCATGATGGTGAGGGCCAGCAGCAGCGGCGGGAAGGCCCAAACCACCTCCACGAACTTCTGGATGGTGAAGTCCACGTTGCCGCCGAAGTACCCCGACGTGGCTCCCAGGATCACACCGACGAAGCCGGAGATGAACACCACCGCGAAGGCGATCAGCAGCGACACCCGGGCGCCGAAGACGATGCGGCTCAGGATGTCGCGGCCGAGGTTGTCGGTGCCGAGAAAGTGCGGGCCCCAGAACCACTGCGGCGAATGCAGCATGGTCTCCAGGCTCTGCTGGTTGGGATCGAACGGCGCCACCAGCGGTCCGAGGGCGCCGGCGATGATGAAGATCAGCACGACCGAGCCGCCCAAGTAGACCTTGGTGCGCATCCACGGACGCCACCACTGGCTGCGGGGCCGCGCGCGGCCGGAGTCCGGCGTGCCCGTGTCAATACCGTATTCTTGGGTCGATGACTGCATAGAGCACGTCGATCAGAAAGTTGATGGCGACAAACGCCACCGTGTACACCAGCACCAGCCCGGTCACCAGCGGATGGTCGCGCGCGTTGAGCGCGATGACCAGCAGGCTGCCGCTGCCGGGCCACGAAAAAACCGTCTCCACGATGATCGAACCGCTCAGGAGCGTGCCCAGCTCCAGCCCCACCACGGTGATCACCGGAATGAGCGCGTTGCTCACCACGTGGCGCCACAGCACCTTGCGCTCCACCAAACCCTTGGCCCGCGCCGTGGTCACGTACTCCTCGTGCATGACCTCCAGCACCGAGGACCGGGTCACCCGCATGAGGATGCCCAGCATGTTGGAGCCCAGGGCCAGGGCCGGGAGGAAAAGGTGCTCCAGGCCGTCGCGCACGCCCGCCCAGTTGCCCTGGATGGCGCTGTCCACGACGTAAAATCCGGTGATGCGCTCCCCGGCGATGCCGTAGGTGTCCCGTCCCGCGGACGGGAGGATGTTCAGTATGCCGGCGAACAGCAGGATCAGCATGATGCCGAACCAGAAGCTGGGCATGCTGATGCCGAAAAGGCCGAAGGTCGTGCCGGTGTTGTCCACCCATGAGTTGGGCTTGGCCGCGGCCCACACCCCCAATGGGATGGCGAAGATGATGGCGATGATGACCGAGGCGGTGGCAAGCTCCAGGGTGGCCGGAATCCGGTTGACGATCACGTCGAGCACCGGTTCGTCGTACTTGAAGGAGCGACCGAAGTCCCCTTGGGCCGCGGACATGAAGAACTTGAGATACTGAACGTAGACGGGCTGGTCGAGGCCCCACCGTTCGCGGGCCTGGTCGATGTCCTCCTGGGTGGTGTCCTCGCCCAGCAACATGAGCGTCGGATCGCCCGGAGCCGCCTGGATCAGCAGGAAAACGAGCAGGCTGATGAGCACCATGACCGGGATCGTCCCGACCAGGCGGCGAAGGAGATAGGTTCCCATGGGGCTGGTCTCTCGAAAAACCTACCGTGTATGACATAGGCGGCGGGATTTCAAGGACCGGTGGGTGGCAAGCGGCGAGCGCGGAGCCTTGCGCAGCGAGCTCCAAGGCAATGTAATCCGGCCAAGCCTCCCCAAGGGCCCTGGTGCACGGAAAGGGCACGGGTCCGTGAACTATGCGGTCCGCCTGTGCTATTGACAGGACACCAGCCCAACCACGAGCAAGGGACAAGATCCATGGCAAAGGACCTGCGCGCATTCATCGAGCAACTGGCGGCATCGGCGCCGGACCAGATCCACATGGTCACCCGGCGGGTGGACCGCAGGTTCGACGTCACCGCCATCGCCGAGCGGCTGGGCGAGGACGGGCGGTTTCCGGCGCTGGTCTTCACCGACGTGGAGGGAGCCTCCATGCCGCTGGTCATCAACCTCACGG